>NZ_JAVACL010000004.1:0-439730 GCF_032658145.1 Streptomyces sp. MK7 | reverse complement strand
AGTACTGCGCCTGGAGGTGGTCCCAGAAGCCGTCCCGCAGGGCGCGTCGCAGGTCGGCCTGGCCGCGCAGCGAGTACTGCAGCAGCCCCTCGGCCTCGACCAGAAGGTCCTGGTCGACCGAGCCGGGCAGGTAGGGGTGGCCGGGGAGGAGTTCCACCAGGGTGTCCCGGCCGCGTGCCGCGAGCCATTTCGCAGCGATCTGCGCGCCCACGAAGCGGACGTCGTCGCGGCTGGGCCGGTCGCCGCCCGCCGGGTCGTACGTCACCGCCGTGCGCCGGGAGACGTACGGCTTGAAGAAGTCGAGGTCGAGTGTGCGCTGGCTGTCGACCTCCCACAGCAGCGGCTCGGCCTGGTTGCGGCCCTCGGGCGCCTCGATGCCCCACAGGTGGACCCGGGCGCCGAAGCCCTGGGCGGCCTCGACCGCCGAGACCAGGTCCTCGTCGCCGCCGAGCAGGGCCGCGTCGCTGATGGCGCGGTGCCGGGCCAGGGACTCCAGGTCCGTCCGAATGAGTGAGTCGACACCCTTCTGCTGGTTGTTGGCGTTGAGGTTGCCGAGGCGGACCTTGACGTCGGGCAGTTCGGCGATGGACTGCTGCTCGGCGGTGTGGATGCGGCGGCGGGCGCCGTCGTACCAGTAGACGCGCAGCAGCCGGCTGTCGGCGAAGACGGTGCGGGCGCGGTCGATGAGCGCGTCGATCAGGCCCTCGGCGTCCAGGTCGAAGGCGCGGCGGTCCTCCGTCCCGGCGACCAGTCGGCCCACGGCGGCGTAGAGGTAGCCGGCGTCGACGAAGATCGCATGGGTCGAGGGTGTCTTGGCCACCTCGGCGAGCATGCGTTCCAGCAGCTCGTTCGTGCGGTCGATGCGGGCGGCCAGCGCCGCTTGGTCCTCGTTCATCGCCTCCATTGTCTCGGCGATCACGCTGCGAACACAACCGGTCCCGGTCGGTCGAGCACCCCAGCCTTACCGGTCGGTAATTAGACGTTCGAAAAATTTCTTTAGCGTAGGGAATGTTCGTAACACATGGATCGTTGACTATGCATGGAACAAGGGGCACAGACGCCCCCCGCGCCACCCACCTCACCAGTAATTCTCCGCAGGAGGATGACCAGACGAAGGGAGAAGCCCGTGCGCTTCGAGATCATGCGACTCGACGAGGTCGACGGCACCACCGTGGACAGCACCGTCGTGGACGCCGCCTCCGTCAACCGGATCGTTCAGCAGGCCGCCGCGATCGGTCAGCGGCTCTGGATCCGCCCGGCCGAGACCACGGCCTCGTAACAGCGGACCGCTCTTGACGCTTCGAGCCCCCGTGCGGCGCTTGCGCCGTACGGGGGCTTCTTGCGTGCGTGCGCACAACCTCAAGCGCCTCGGCACAGCCGCAGACGACCGGGACAGACAAAGGCGCCCCGAACAGCCTCAGGCGCCCCGGATCACCTGGAGGACGCCGTTGATGATCTGCTGGACGGCGATCGCGGAGAGCATCATGCCCGCCAACCGGGTCACCAGCACCACACCGCCGTCCTTGATGACCCGGATGATCAGCAGCGAGTAGCGCATCACCAGCCACAGCACGACGTGGATCGCGAGGATCGCCGACCACACCGACACCTGCGTGGCCACGCTGTCGGCCTTCTGCACGGCGAGGATCACGGACACGATCGCGCCGGGACCGGCGAGCAGCGGCATACCCAGCGGGACGAGCGCGACGTTCACGTCCTTCGTCTGCTTCGGCTCGTCGGTCTTGCCCGTGAGCAGGTCGAGTGCGATGAGCAGGAGCAGCAGCCCGCCCGCGATCATCAGCGCGGGCACGGAGACGTGCAGATAGTCGAGGATCTGGTGGCCGAGCAGGCCGAACACCGCGATCACCCCACCTGCCACACAGACGGCCTGGAACGCCATCCGCCTCTGCACCCGTGCGGTGCGTCCACCGGTCAGCGCTATGAAGATCGGGGTGATCCCAGGGGGATCCATGATGACAAAAAGGGTCAGAAAGAGAGAGCCGAAGACAGCGACGTCGAACATGAGGGCCTTGCGGGAGAAGTGAAGAGGTGAGGGGAGGGTGAGGTCGGAGCGTCGTGGCTCAGGCTCCGCCGGTGCCCGGCACCGGGAACGCCCCGGTCGCCCGCCGGGTGATCTCCCCGTAGACCTCGGGGTCCGTGGTGAACTCGCCGAGCGAGACGGACTTCCGGCTGCCGTGGTAGTCGCTCGAACCGGTGACCAGCAGCCCCAGTTCCGCGGCCAGGCCGCGCAGCCGCGCCCGGGTGTCCGGGTCGTGGTCCATGTGGTCGACCTCGATGCCGTCGAGTCCCGCGGCGGCCATCTCGGCGATCGCGGACTCCGGAACCGTACGGCCCCGCTTGACGGCCGCCGGGTGGGCGAAGACGCAGACCCCGCCGGCCCCCTTGACCAGCCGGATCGCCTCGAAGGGGTCCGTCTCGTGCTTCTCGACGTAGGCCCGGCCGCCGTCGGCCAGCCACTGGTCGGTGAAGGCGTCGCCCACGGTCGGTACGACGCCCAGCTCGACGAGCGCGGAGGCGATGTGCGGCCGTCCGACCGAGCCGTCCCCCGCGATCCGCGCGACCTGCTCCCAGGTCACCGGTACGCCCAGCGCGTTCAGCTTGGCGATCATGCCCTTGGCCCGCGGCACCCGGTCGTCCCGGACCAGCTCACGCTCGGCGAGCAGGGCGGGCTCGGCGGGGTCGAAGAGGTAGGCCAGCATGTGCATGCTGGTGCCGTCGATACGGCAGGACAGCTCGGCGCCGGTGACGAGGGTGAGCCCCTCGGGCAGCGCGGCGATCGCCTCGGCGTGTCCGCGGGTGGTGTCGTGGTCGGTCAGCGCGACGACGTCCAGACCGGCCGCGGCGGCGCCCAGCACCAGCTCGGCCGGGGTGTCCGTACCGTCGGACGCGGTGGAGTGGGTGTGCAGATCGATGCGCACGACACTGACTCCAGGCGATGACGGACGGAAGGGGACACCCAAGGATAACGGGAGACACGGCATGCCCTGTCACACCCGATGCGCCATGACACCCCCTACACCCTCCCCGCACCTCCGGTCCCGGCGCGCCTGGGGACCTACGGATGCAGCAGCCGCGGCGAGAGCGCCCCGCACGGCACCAGTTCCAACTCGGCGCCCGCGTCGCGCAGGTCGGCCAGCACCAGCTCGTCGTACATCAGCAGCCCCGACTGCTCGGGCCACACCACCGCCCACAGCCACAGCCCGCGCGCCTCGCCCGCGAACACGGCGCGGTCGACCGGGGCACCGGAGACGTGCCAGAGCGGGGTGGGGCGGCCACCGGCCAGCACCTTGGCGTCCGGCGGCTTCTCCACGTTCAGGGACGGGCCGGGGTCCGGGCCGTCGATGCCGGCGTAGCGGGCGCCGAGGCCGACGCCGAGTTCCTCGGCGACGAGGATCAGCTCCCCCACACCGCCGAGCGGGCCGGGTCCCGAGCAGGCCACGGCGGTGGCGCGGCCCCCGCTGCGGTCGTCACCCGCGTAGGCCACACCGGTGAACAGCCAGCCGACCGGCAGTGGCCAAGGCATCCACACCGGTACCTGGGTGCGGTTCACGACCACACTCAGGGCCTCGACGCTGGGCGGGATCACGGGCTGCAGCGGATACACCGTCCCGTGCACCTCGCACCGCCAGGCGTCGCTGAAGAGTCCGGGAGCCCTGACCCGGCCACCGCACTTCGGGCAACTGGGTTCGCCCCTCATAGGGCCCCACGGTCCTACCCGGACCGCGCCACGTCAAGGACGATCACCCGACCGGAGGGAACACCTGACCAGGCAGAACTAGATGCATGTTGCATCAATTAGCCGAGCTAACTTACTATGTGTAAAAGCCAACCAAATTGGCCGACCATCTACCGCACAGCGATCTCACACGGCGATCTCACACGGCGATCTCACCGGGATTGGAGCACGGCATGGCCGAGGACCCCTTCGACGCGGGAGCGGGCAGCATTCTGCGGCAACCGAAGGCCGTCTGGGCGACGGCCGGCGCGTCCGTCGTCGCCTTCATGGGCATCGGGCTCGTCGACCCGATCCTTCCCTCCATCGCCAAGGGCCTGAACGCCACCGCCAGCCAGGTCTCCCTGCTGTTCACCTCATACTTCCTGATCACCGCCATCGCGATGCTGGTGACCGGCTTCGTCTCCAGCCGCATCGGCGGCCGCAAGACCCTGCTGCTCGGCCTCGCCTTCGTCGTGGTCTTCGCCGCCCTGGCCGGCACCTCCGGCTCGGTCGGCGAGCTGGTCGGCTTCCGGGCCGGCTGGGGGCTGGGCAACGCGCTGTTCGTCTCCACCGCACTCGCGGTGATCGTCGGCGCGGCGGCCGGGGGCAGCGCCGCCGCGATCCTGCTCTATGAGTCGGCGCTCGGCCTGGGCATGGCATGCGGCCCGCTGCTCGGCGCGCTGCTCGGTGACGCCAGCTGGCGCTATCCGTTCTTCGGCACCGCGTTCCTGATGGCCGTCGGCTTCCTGTGCATCACGGCGTTCCTGAAGGAACAGCCGAAGCCGGCCCGCAGGACCTCGCTGCTGGACCCGATCAAGGCGCTCGGCCACGGCGGTCTCGCCTCGGCGGCGGTCTCGGCGTTCTTCTACAACTACACGTTCTTCACCGTGCTGGCCTTCACGCCTTTCGTACTGAACATGACGCCCTACAAGTCGGGAGCGGTGTTCTTCGCCTGGGGGGTGCTGCTCGCCGTCTTCTCGGTGATCGTGGCACCGCGCATGCAGAAGCGGTTCGGCTCGCTGAAGGTGCTCGGCGGTTCGCTGGTGCTGCTCGCCGCCGACGTGGTCGTCCTCGGCTACGGCGACCACACCACCGCGATCGTCTGCACGATCCTGTCCGGCGCGTTCATCGGCGTGAACAACACCGTCTACACCGAGCTCGCCCTCGGCGTGTCGGACGCTCCGCGCCCGGTGGCGAGCGCCGGCTACAACTTCGTGCGCTGGTTCGCGGCCGCCGCCGCGCCCTATCTGGCACCGAAGATCGAGGAGTGGACCGACCTCCACGTCCCGTTCGTGGTCGCCGGCGCCACGGCGGTCGTGGGCGCGCTCGTGGTCCTGCTCCGGCGCCGTGCGCTCACGCACGACGCGGAGGAGCACCAGCCGCAGCACGCGACCGAGGACGGCGTCGCGGTGTTCGCCAACTGACGCTTCTCGGCGATTCGTTGAGTGAGATCGGTCACTCCAGCGGGGCGGGCCGGCGGGCGGGGTCCCGCAGGTCCGTCCCCTTCGCCAGCCAGCGCTCCTGGAGCGCCTGCGCGCCGTGCACGCGCTTCCAGGCGGCCTCGTTCGGCGTCATCGGCAGCAGCGGCAGGAACCGTACGGGGTCCAGCGGCGCGTCGAGCTCCAGGTCCTCCACCAGACCGCCCGGCTCGGCCACCAGGACCGAGGTGAAGGGCGCGCCGGGCCACAGCGGCTCGCCCACGTCGAGCGAGGCGCCCGGCGCCACGACCACGCCCTCGACCTGCGGGGACGCGGCCAGCACGGCCAGCGGGCGGAGCACCTTGCCGGTGTCGGCGAGGCCGGCCCTGACCGACAGGAGGAGTTCGGCACGCGGCCCCTTGACGGGGTCCGCGAGCACCGCCGTGGGGTCCGTCATCGGGTGGGCGGACATGCCGAGGGTGGCGTAGCGGACGATGGCCCCCTCCCCGTCCTCGCCGGGGAAGCGCAGCACCTCGATGCGGTCCGTGCCGAGGAAGGTGACCGCCGCGCGCGCGTCCGGCTCGCCCAGCGCGGAACGCAACCGGGCCTCGACCAGAGGAAGAACATCAACCATGCGGGGAGCATAGAACTCGTCAGCAGCGGGCAAAGCGGCGCCTTGACACGTCGGCCGACTGATATTCTTGCCCGGTGGTTCGGGGCAGCACGCAGAAGCGTCGCTATCGGGTCCCGACGCCGATGGAACTCCCTTACGAGGGACCGGCCGGAGGAGGTGGGGCTGTCATGGATCGAAGTCGACCGTGCAGTAGCACCCGCTCTTCCCGCCGTTGACGCAGCCTTTTCCGGTTGCGTCTGCTCGTACTGTCCGGCCACCGCCTCCCGTATGCGCGCCTTCACGCGGAAGAGCACTTCGTTTCGCTTTGCCTGATCTGCGTCAGTAGCTGAATCAGCGATGAAGCCCGCCACCGCGACGGTGCGGTGCTCCCCGCTTTGTGGACGTGCGAAACATCTACGCACCGGACGTCCTCATTCCGGGCAGTTCCGACCGCCGTGGGCGGCTCTTCGTTGCTCGTCGCGAAGGAGCCCCGCCATGTCGATGATCCGTGACCTGCGTGCCGTGGTCCGCCCGTCCCGCCCGGCGCCGCGCAAGGACACCGGCGCGTACGACACCACCCGCGACCCGGCCACGGCCTCCGCCGTCGTCGACTGCGCCGTCTACCGCGACGGCACCCGCATCGATACGCCGAAGCCGCTCACCCCGCAGGAGGCCATGCGCCAGGTGCGGCGCGACGGCGGCTTCGTGTGGATCGGGCTGCACGAGCCGACCGAGGCCGAATTCGCCGGTATCGCCACCGAGTTCGGGCTGCACCCGCTGGCCGTCGAGGACGCGGTCCAGGCTCACCAGCGGCCCAAGCTGGAGCGCTACGACGACTCCCTCTTCACCGTCTTCAAGACCGTCCACTACGTCGACCACGACCAGCTCACCGCCAACAGCGAGGTCGTCGAGACCGGCGAGGTGATGTGCTTCACCGGGCGGGACTTCTTCATCACCGTGCGGCACGGCGGCCAGGGCTCGCTGCGCGCCCTGCGGCACCGGCTTCAGGACGACCCCGAGCTGCTGGCCAAGGGCCCCTCGGCCGTCCTGCACGCCATCGCCGACCACGTCGTCGACGGCTACATCGCGGTCGCGTCCGCCCTTCAGGACGACGTCGACGAGGTCGAGACCGAGGTGTTCTCGCCGGGCCGGGGCCGGACCCCGCGCGGCACCGACGCCGGCCGGATCTACCAGCTCAAGCGCGAGGTCATGGAGTTCAAGCGGGCGGTGTCGCCGCTGCTGCGGCCCATGCAGCTGCTGAGCGAGCGGCCGATGCGGCTGATCGACCCGGACATCCAGAAGTACTTCAGGGACGTGGCCGACCACCTCGCCCGCGTCCAGGAGCAGGTCATCGCGTTCGACGAACTGCTCAACTCCATCCTCCAGGCCAACCTCGCCCAGGCGTCCGTGGCGCAGAACGAGGACATGCGGAAGATCACCGCCTGGGCCGCGATCATCGCCGTACCGACGATGGTGTGCGGGGTGTACGGCATGAACTTCAAGTACATGCCCGAGCTGCACTGGAGGTACGGCTACCCGGTGATCATGAGCATCACGGTCGCGATCTGCCTCGGCATCCACCGCACGCTGAAGCGGAACGGCTGGCTGTGAGGCCTGCTCGTCGCGCGGCCCTCGTTAGTCTTCTGCCATGACAAGAGCGACGCTCGACCAGGCCCTCGTCGAGGAGGCCACCAAGAAGTCCGGCCTCATCTGGGTCAAGGGCCCCGGCGTCCCGGCCCGTGCCCTGTGGCACGTCTGGCACGAGGGCGCGGCCTGTCTGGTCGGCGACGGCCCCGGTGAGCAGCCGCTGCCGCACCTGGTCGACGGCGGCGCCGCCGAGGTGACGGTGCGCAGCAAGGACAAGGGCGGCCGGCTGGTCACCTGGGCCGCGAAGGTCGTGGAGCTCGCGCCCGAGTCGGAGGCGTGGCAGGCGGCCGTGGCCGAGCTCAAGGGCAAGCGCCTGAACGCGCCCGACGGCGAGGCCATGACCGCCCGGTGGGCCCGCGAGTGCCGCGTCGTACGCCTGGAGCCGACGGGGACGGTCGCACCGCTGCCCGACGGCTCGCTGGCGGGCGCGCCGCTGCCGACGCCCGCGACGACCCGCCGGCCGATCCCGGCCGGACTGCCCCGGCTGCTGCTGCGGAAGCGGCGGCGCAAGTAGCCGGGCCGGTGGAGGGGAGGGCGAGAGTGAGGACGAGGATGAGGGTTTTTCAGGACGTCGGCAGCTGCTTGCCGTAGTCGACCGTGTCGCTCTTGTCCGGTTCGGTCAGGGAGAAGTCCTTGCCCCATTCCGAGAAGGTGAGGGTTCCCGCGTCGCCCGCGCGCACCAGGCGCACCGGGTAGGGCGTGCCCTCCAGGGAGACGTCCAGGGTGCCGCCGGTGCCCTTGCCGCCGGTGATGCGGATGGTGCGGACGCCGGACTGCTCGTGGTGGCCGTCCGTGGCCAGGGTGCCGTGCAGCGTCAGCAGGCCGTCGAGGAGGACGTTCTTGTCCGTGAAGCCGCTGAAGCGCTGGTACGCGGGATCGCCCTGCGGCACCTTCACGTACTTGCCGTCGAGCTTGTCGGCGGCGCCCGTGTCCGTGCCGCCGCCACCGTCCTTGCCGCCACCGTCCTTGCCGTCGCCGTCGGCGTGGCTCCAGAACTCGGCGTTCGCCTTCAGATACAGCTTCTTGCCGACCCGCAGCAGCCCGAAGGTCACTCCCTGCGAGGTGACCGAGCCGGAACCGCCGTCGGACTTCAGGCGCATGTCGAGCCGGTACGTACGGCCGTTGCTGACGACGTTCCCGGACAGGTGCACGGCGTCCGCGGAGTCCGCCGCCGTCCGGGTCCTGGCCTGGATCCGGTCGGCCGGCAGTTTGCCGACGCCGTTGGTGCCCGCGTCCGGATCCTTCTCGGAGCACCCCGCAAGGCCCGCTCCCGTGACGGCGACCAGAGCGCACAGCGCGCTCACCAGCGCGGCCCGGCGGGAACGGCGGCCCTGGGGAATCGCGGTCACAGGTGGCGCTGCCTTTCTGACGCGAGCGACTGGTGCGAGGCATGCGAGAGATGCGACGGGTGGTACCCGAAGCGGCGTAACGCAGCGTACCGGTGCCGCGGCCGAGGAACGGAGCCAGTCCGTCCGGACCGCTCACCAGGGCGTATCCGAACCGGACGGGCTAGCCTGAAGCCCACCTGAACGGGCAAGCGGGAAAAGACACCCACCATACCCACGAGATGCCGTACGCATCACGAGCGCGCACAACGGCAAAGCTCGCCACGACGGCAAAGCAGGCACAACGGCAAGCAGGCACAACGGCAAAGGAGGCGCGGCCATGGCAGCGGGCGCCCCGCGGATCTTCGTCTCGCACCTGTCCGGCGTCGCCGTCTTCGATCCGGCCGGCGACCAGGTGGGGCGCGTGCGGGATCTGGTCGTCATGCTGCGCGTCGGGCGCCGGCCGCCCCGGCTGCTCGGGCTGGTCGTCGAACTCTCCACCCGGCGGCGCATCTTCCTGCCCATGACCCGGGTGACGAGCATCGAGTCCGGCGAGGTCATCACCACGGGCGTGCTCAACGTCCGGCGGTTCGAGCAGCGGCCCACCGAGCGGCTCGTCTTCGGTGAACTGCTGGACCGGCGGGTGACGCTGGTCGAGACGGGCGAGGAGGTCACCGTCCTGGACCTGTCGGTGCAGCAACTGCCCGCGCGCCGGGACTGGGAGATCGACCGGGTCTTCGTCCGCAAGGGACGCAAGGGCGGCGCGTTCCGGCGCGGCAGGGGCGAGACGCTGACGGTCGAGTGGTCGGCGGTCACCGGCTTCTCCCTGGAGGAGCACGGGCAGGGCGCGGAGAACCTGCTCGCCACCTTCGAACAGCTGCGCCCCGCGGACCTCGCCAACGTGCTGCACCACCTCTCCCCGAAGCGGCGCGCCGAGGTCGCCGCCGCCCTGGACGACGACCGGCTCGCCGACGTCCTCGAGGAGCTCCCCGAGGACGACCAGATCGAGATCCTGGGCAAGCTGAAGGACGAGCGCGCGGCCGACGTCCTGGAGGCCATGGACCCGGACGACGCGGCCGACCTGCTCGGCGAGCTGCCCGTGGAGGAGCAGGAACGGCTGCTGGGTCTGATGCAGCCCGCCGACGCGGCCGACATGCGGCGGCTGATGTCGTACGAGGAGCACACGGCGGGCGGTCTGATGACGACCGAGCCGATCGTGCTGCGCCCGGACGCCACCGTCGCCGACGCCCTGGCCCGGGTCCGCAACGCCGACCTCTCCCCCGCGCTCGCCGCCCAGGTCTACGTCTGCCGTCCGCCCGACGAGACCCCGACCGGGAAGTACCTGGGCACGGTCCACTTCCAGCGACTGCTGCGCGACCCGCCCTACACCCTGGTCAGCTCGCTCGTCGACGACGATCTCCAGCCGCTGGCGCCGGACGCCGCGCTGCCCGTGGTCGCCGGTTTTTTCGCGACCTACGACATGGTGGCGGCGCCCGTCGTCGACGAGGCCGGCTCGCTGCTGGGCGCGGTCACCGTGGACGACGTCCTGGACCACATGCTGCCGGAGGACTGGCGGGAGACCGAGTTCCACCTGGACGAGCAGGCGGACGTCGGACCGGCCGCCGCACCGGGCGGCCCTCCGGCAGCCGGACCGGGCAAGGGGGCCGCCCATGGCAGCTGACCGCGACAGCGTCCGCGAGCGCCACCCGGCGGGTGCCACCGCCGCCGGCCGGCCCCGGGCGGGCCGGCTGGACCAGCCGCGCGCTCCCCGGCGCAGGCTGCTGCCGGAGTACGACCCGGAGGCCTTCGGGCGGATCTCCGAGCGGATCGCCCGCTTCATCGGCACCGGGCGGTTCCTGGTCTGGATGACGGTGGTGATCCTGGTGTGGGTGCTGTGGAACATCGCGGCACCGCGCCATCTGCGCTTCGACGAGTACCCGTTCATCTTCCTGACGCTGGCGCTGTCCCTGCAGGCCTCCTACGCCGCCCCGCTGATCCTGCTGGCGCAGAACCGGCAGGACGACCGCGACCGGGTCAACCTGGAGCAGGACCGCAAGCAGAACGAGCGGTCGATCGCCGACACCGAGTACCTGACCCGGGAGATCGCCGCGCTGCGCACCGGCCTGGGTGAGGTGGCGACCCGCGACTGGATCCGCTCGGAGCTGCAGGACATGATGAAGGACCTGGAGGAGCTGCGGGACGGCCATCGCGAACCGGCCGTATTCCCGGCAGACCGCCCGCGCGGGCGTGACATGGACGACCGCTGACGGGGGTCCCGGGGCCGCCGCCGCGGGCCGTACCATCGTCCTTATGGCTACGGAAGACGCGGTGCGCGCAGCGCTGGCGACGGTTGACGACCCCGAGATCCACCGACCCATCACCGAACTCGGGATGGTCAAATCCGTGGAGATCGGCGCGGACGGAGCGGTCGCGGTCACCGTGTACCTGACGGTCTCCGGCTGTCCCATGCGCGAGACGATCACCCAGCGTGTGACCGACGCGGTCTCGCGCGTCGAGGGCGTCACCCGCGTCGACGTCTCGCTCGACGTCATGAGCGACGAGCAGCGCAAGGAGCTGGCGAACGCCCTGCGCGGCGGCCAGGCCGAGCGTGAGGTCCCCTTCGCCAAGCCGGGCAACCTCACCCGGGTCTACGCGGTCGCCTCCGGCAAGGGCGGCGTCGGCAAGTCCTCGGTGACGGTGAACCTGGCGGCGGCGATGGCGGCCGACGGCCTGAAGGTGGGCGTGGTCGACGCCGACATCTACGGCCACAGCGTGCCGCGGATGCTCGGCGCGGACGGCCGCCCGACCCAGGTCGAGAACATGATCATGCCGCCGTCGGCGAACGGCGTGAAGGTCATCTCCATCGGCATGTTCACCCCCGGCAACGCCCCGGTCGTCTGGCGCGGCCCGATGCTGCACCGCGCGCTCCAGCAGTTCCTGGCGGACGTGTACTGGGGCGACCTGGACGTGCTGCTCCTGGACCTGCCGCCCGGCACCGGCGACATCGCGATCTCCGTGGCCCAGCTGGTCCCGAACGCCGAGATCCTGATCGTGACGACGCCCCAGCAGGCCGCTGCCGAGGTGGCCGAACGGGCCGGCTCGATCGCCGTGCAGACCCACCAGAAGATCGTCGGCGTGGTCGAGAACATGTCCGGCCTGCCCTGCCCGCACTGCGGCGAGATGGTCGACGTCTTCGGCACGGGCGGCGGCCAGCTGGTCGCCGACGGCCTGACCCGCACCACCGGCACGACGGTCCCGGTCCTCGGCAGCATCCCGATCGACGTCCACCTGCGCGAGGGCGGCGACGAGGGCAAGCCGGTCGTCCTGACCGACCCGGACTCGCCGGCGGGCTCGGCCCTGCGCGCGATCGCGGGCAAGCTGGGCGGCCGCCAGCGGGGGCTGTCGGGGCTGTCGCTGGGGATCACGCCGAAGAACAAGTTCTGAGCCGCTGAGGGGCTCCTGAGCCCCTGGTCGGGCTCATGCCGCTCGTACGACGAAGGGGCGCCGTTCCGCTGCGGACGGCGCCCCTTCGTCGTGGGAGTCACGCGTACGCGGTGATGTCCTTGACCTTGGCAAAGCCGAGCCCGTACGCGCTCATGCCCCTGCCGTACGCCCCCACGTGGACCCCTTCCTGGGTCGTGCCCGCGAGTACCCAGCCGAACTCGGACTCGCGGTAGTGGAAGGGGGCAGGGACGCCGTCCACGGGCAGGGACAGCGTCGACCAGTCCGGGCCGGTCAGGTCGTCGGCGAGCACCCACGCCGTCTCGGTCTGCTGCTCCAGCCAGTCGTCGCGCAGGGCGTGGTCCATCTGCATGGGCCAGGTGAAGGACAGCAGGCCCACTCCGGCGAGCCAGGCCGCCGAGGAGACCGACGTGGCCTCCAGCTGCCCCGTGCCGTCGGCGAGGCGCCGCTCGGGGTTGGCGGCGACGGTGACGACGACCGCGAACCTCTCCTTGGGGTCGTCCGGGGAACCGGACGCGAACTCGTTGCGCACGGAGGGCTCGTCGCCGTGCCCGATCGAACCGTGTTCGACGGAACCGTCGGCCGAGGTGCCGACCTGCATCAGCCAGCGCGGTCCCGTGAAGGCCTCGTCGAGGCCGTACCACGGGAAGGGCGCCAGCAGGTAGCCGTCGACCGTGCGCTGGGCGGAGGGAAGCCGCTGCCCGCCCTCCGCGGCCGGCGCCTGCGCGACCGCCCTACTTGTCGTCTCCATGTACCCGGACGCCTCCTCGCTCTCGCCGGACCGGGGCTGCCCGCCCCCCTTCGGGCGTACGCGTCCGGTCCGCACAACAACTCGGCAGCATATCGAGCCCGTCTCGGGCAGCCGGGAAATCACCCGGCGCGTAGGTCGCAGGAGGGACGGGTTCAGGCCGCATGGACCGCACCGGACCCCACGGGACCGCACGGAATTCCCGGGGTCCGGGCGGGGCGGCGCGGCCCGGGTCGTGGCCCGCCGGCTCGCTGTGAACTGACCGTGGCCTGGGCGGCGTCGGCTTGGACGGCTTGGGCCTGGGCGGCGTCGGCCTACGTGGCGTCCGCGTCGAAGGGCGGGCGGTCGTCCCGGTCCGTGCCGTCCTCGGGCTTCTTGGTCATGTCGACCCGGCCGCCTGCCGAAACCGACGCGGAGGACGTCGAGTCGGAGTCGCGGCTGTGGACGGCGTCCGTGACCTCGGCCATCTCCTTCTTCAGGTCGAAGCCGTTGCGGATCTCCTTCAGCCCCAGGTCGTCGTTGTCGAGCTGCTTGCGGATGAACGTCTTGGGGTTGAGGTCCTCGAACTCGAAGTCCTTGAACTCCGGGCCCAGCTCCTGGCGGATGTCCTGCTTGGCGCTCTCCGAGAACTCGCGGATCTTCCGGACCGTGCGCATCACGTCCTGGATGACCTTCGGGAGCTTGTCCGGACCGAACACGAGCACGGCCAGGACGATGATCGTCACCAGCTCGAGCGGTCCTATGTCATTGAACACCTGAAGCTCCTTGCGATGTCCGTGTCCTCGGCCCTCGGGTGGTCCGGTGTGTACGGGTCCATCCGTGGTCCGGGCCGGAACCACGGTACCCGGCCCCTGTGCGCTCCCGGTACCGTCCCGAGGCCTCGGAGTGCGTGTACGCGAGCAGTTTTCCGGCTTGTTTGCCTTGCGGCAGCCGTGTGTTGTCCCGTGTCGCGGCAGTGGCCGGCTCCCCTGTGAGGTTCGCGTCAGCCATTGTTCGAGGACCCGAGCACGAGGGAGACCTTCCGCTGTGCGCCGCCACGTTCGATGGTCAGCTCCAGGCGGTCTCCGGGGCGGTGGGCACGCGTCTTGACGATCAGCTCCTCACCCGAGTGGACGTCCTGGCCGTCCACCGCGGTGATCACGTCACCGGCCTTGATCCCGGCCTTGGCGCCGGGTCCGCCCGGGGTGACCGGGGAACCGCCGTCGCGCCCCTTGGTGCCGACCTTGGCACCGTCACCGGTGTAGCTCATGTCGAGGGTCACGCCGATCACCGGATGGCTGGCCCTGCCCTTGTTGATCAGCTCCTCGGCGACGCGCTTGGCCTGGTTGACCGGGATGGCGAAGCCGAGCCCGATGGAACCGGCCTGGCCGCTCTGCGAGTCCGAGCCGCTGTCGGCGGAACGGATGGCCGAGTTGATGCCGATGACCCGGCCCCGGGAGTCGAGGAGGGGGCCGCCGGAGTTGCCCGGGTTGATGGGCGCGTCCGTCTGCAACGCGTCGACGTACGACAGATCGCTCCCGTCGCCCTTCTCGCCGCCGGCCGTGATGGGGCGCTCCTTGGCGCTGATGATGCCGGAGGTGACGGTGTTGGCGAGGTCGAAGGGGGCGCCGATGGCGACGACCGGGTCGCCCACCTGCACGTTGTCGGAGTTGCCGAGGGGCATCGGCGTCAGCCCGCGCACGCCGCGGACCTGGACGACGGCGAGGTCGTAGCCGGTGTCGCGGCCGACGATCGTGGCCTTCGCGGTCTGGCCGCCGCTGAAGGTCACCGATATGTCGCCCAGGGCGCCGCCGGTGGCGGCGGGCTCGACGACGTGGTTGTTGGTCAGGATGTGGCCGAGGCGGTCCAGCACGAAGCCGGTGCCGGTGCCCTGCTCCTCCGAGCCGGTCACGTGCAGGGTCACCACGCTGGGCAGGGCACGGGCGGCGATCCCCGCGACGCTGTCCGGGGCTCGTCCGGCGGGCTCCTTCCCGGCCTGTGGCAGCTCTACGGCGCCCACGCCGCCGTTGCGCTCGACGTAGGCCCCCACGAGCCCGCCGAGCCCTCCGGAGACCAGCGCGAGCACCACGGCTCCGCCGACAAGGGCCCGCCGCACCCGCCTGCGCCGCTGCTCCACGCTCGGCAGCGCGGCCCCGCTCTGCTGCAACGACCCGCCGAGAGGCGCCGCGACCCAGGGGTCGTACCGCTGCCAGGGACCGGCGGACGCGCCGGGGACGACGGAAGAGGCGGGGTGGGGCGCCTGGTGGGCGCCGCCGGGGGCGGACGCAGCGCCCGGCGCCTGGCCCGCCGACTCGACGACAGCGGCGTAGGCGTCACCGTCAGCCGACGAGGGAGCAGCCGGGACCGGAGCACCGGGCGGCTGGGTGATCGAGGCCGACGAGTCGATGGGCAGGAAGGTCGGCGCAGGGGCCCGGGGCGGCGTCGGGGTTGAGTGCGGTGAGGCCGGAGTGCCGGGGCCCGAGGCCGGAACGCCGGGGGCCGGGGCCGGTAGCCCAGGGCCCGCGGGCGGGGTGCCGGGACCCGAGGCCGGGGTGCCGATGGCCGAGGTCGGTATGCCAGGACCCGAGGCCGGGGCGCCGGGGCCCGAGGCCGGAACGCCAGGACCCGAGGCCGGAACGCCGGGGCCCGAGGCCGGGCTGCCGGGGGCCGGGGTCGGTATGCCAGAGCCCGAGGTCGGGGTGCTGGGGGTCGGGGTCGGGGTGTGCGGCGTGGGTGCCTGGGGCTGCGTGGGACTGGGTGCGGGTGTCGCCGCCGGGTGCTGCACCGGCGGGGCCGGGGCCCACGGGCCCGGTTCGCCGTACGGCGGGGTGCTGTAGGGGTCGGGGTCGTGGAGGGGCGTGGGCCGTTCGGCGGTGGGCCCGGCGGCGCCAGGAGCGGCGGCCGGCCGCTCACCGGCACCCTCCACGACGTGCTCCACCGCGCTGTCCGCAGCGTGCTCCGACGCGCCGTGGACCGCTTGGCCCGCCACACCGTCCACCGCCCGGCCCGCCACGCCGTCCACTGCCTGGTCCGTCAGGCCGTCCACCGCGTGGTCGACCGCGTCGGCCGGTCCGGGGGCGGTCTGGTCGCTCCCGGGGTTCACCGCGGCAGGCCCGGCGAGGGGAAAGTCCCCCTCGTCGTCCTCCGCGTTCCGGGCGCCGTCCGGGCGCGGGCGTGTGTGAGGGCGCTCCAGCTCGTAGTCCCCGTTTGCACTGCTCCCCCGGGACGCCGGCGTGCCCGGCTCCGCGTTCCCGGTCCGGGTCGGCTCTCCGGGCTCCTCGGCCGTTGCCGTGCTCTGCGGCCCGGCCGGAGGCACTGGCCCGCGCCGGGTCCACCACCTCGGGCGGGTGGACTTCGTGGGCTTCCCCTCGTTCATGCTCTCCCCACAGGTGCCCGCGGCACGCCTCGTCGGCGGTGGCCGTGCTTCGTCGACTGCCGCGCCCTGACCGGTGTCATGGGCGCGACCACCTGGATTCAACCAGGTTCGCGGGCCACCGCGCAGAGGTGTCCGCGCCGGTCAGTGCGCCCGGTGCGGGGTGGGGTGGGCGGAGGAGGCGGACGTGGGGCCGGGGACGGGTGCGGCGAGCAGACCGGGTGCCCTGAGCTGAGGGTCGGGCGACCAAGCGGTCAGGGAGACGGGCGGACGCGTGCCGAGCGGACGTATCAGCGGGGACATGGCCGCCGCACCGGCGGCCACGGGCGTCACCGGCGGCCGCGCCGCGTTCTGCGCGGGTCCGGCGGCCGCGGCCGGCGCCCCGGGAAGCAGCGGCGCGGACAGCGAGGTGGGCGCCACCGGTGCCGCATCGGACGACGACCGCTGGGACTGCGCGAGCAGGGGTACGGCCGACTGGCGGCGCCGCGCGCTCTCGGCACCCGTCACCGCGCCACCGCCCCCCGTACGCGCCGGGGTCACGTTGCTGCCCGCCCCTGAGCCGCCGCGGGCCTCCGCGGCCAGGTCGCCCGCGGCCCCGGTGGTCACGCCGCCCAGGGCCACCGCGGCCAGCGACACCGCCCCGGCGGCGACGAACGCGAACCGCAGGCCCCGAGAGGCCGACCGTTCGCTGTCGGGGTGGCCGACGCGGTGGATCCGGAAGCCGCTCTGCTGCTCCGGCTCGTCGAGCGCGGAGGAGTGGGGGCCGACCGGCACGTAGCGGAACTCGAACGGCTCGTCGCGCCGCACACCGAACACGCCTGGCCCCCCAAGTCCCCCGGAGCGTCCGGTCAGGCCGGGGAACCCTCCGGCGGCCGGCGGTGAGCCGCCGTCGCTGTCGCCTCCCGCGGGCAGGCCCTGGAGGCGCGCCAGGAAGCTCTCGGAGGGCGGCGGCGGGGCCGTCTCGGCGAAGACGTTCTTCAGCCGGCGCTGCGCGTCGACCTCCGCCTTGCATTTCGGGCAGGTGGCGACGTGTGCCAGGACGCGCTCACGCGTGTCGTGACCGAGCTCTCCGTCCACCAGGGCGGAGAGCCGGTCTCCCAGATGCTGTTCCGCGAGGCCGCTCGCGGCGGGGTCGGTTCGTGATCCACTCACGCGGTCGCGCCCCCTCCTCCCAGCGCGGGAACCCGGGGCATGAAGGCGCGGCGCTCGGCCCGCGCCTCGGCCCGCGCCTCGGGCGAGCGGTGGGCGAGGGCCTTGCGCAGTTGCGAGCGGCCGCGGTGGATACGGGAGCGGACCGTGCCGAGCTTGACGCCGAGGGTCGCGGCGATCTCCTCGTAGGACAGGCCCTCGATGTCGCAGAGGACGACCGCGGCGCGGAACTCCGGCGCGAGGGTGTCCAGCGCCTGCTGGACGTCCGCGTCGAAGTGCGCGTCGTTGAAGAGCTGCTGCGGGGTGGGCTCCTTGCTGGCCAGCCGCTCGGCCGCGTCCTCGCCGAGCGCGTCGAAGCGGATGCGCTGCTTGCGGCGGACCATGTCCAGGAACAGGTTGGTGGTGATGCGGTGCAGCCAGCCCTCGAAGGTGCCCGGCGTGTAGGTCGACAGGGAGCGGAAGACGCGGACGAAGACCTCCTGGGTGAGGTCCTCGGCGTCGTGCTGGTTGCCGGTGAGGCGATAGGCCAGGCGGTAGACGCGGCCGCTGTGTGTGCTGACGATCTCCTCCCAGGTGGGCGGAGTCCACGCCTGCCCGTCCGCGTCGGTGGAGAAGGTCGCGGTCGGAGCGATGCCGTCGGCGCGGCTCGGGTCAGCAGCGGTGTCGGTCACGGATTTCGGCCTGCCCGCCGATCCGAGAAAGCGCCGCAGCACTCCTCCCCGATCCCCAGGCGTGGCCGCACCTCCCCTGTCGGCTCTGGTGGTGTCCAGTGGAGCCCCTACCATAGCCACCTCGCCCGTTAGCTCCGGATAAGCGGTTTTACGAGAATTTGACACGCGCTGCCACGGCGCATCCGGCTGCGTCAGCACTCGCTCTTCGTCCTGATCCATCCCATATCCCCCGTCGCACCCCCGGTCACGTCCCGCGGCACTTCCTCACCCCTTCAAACGACCGGGCTCATCTGCGGGTTCCCGGCCCCAACGGATACAGTCACGCCCAGGCAACCACGGGACGGGAGAGGGTCATCACCGGCAACCGGCAGACGGACTGGGCGTTCGCCGACGCCTATGTCGCCGAGGACGACGCGCTGCGCTGGGCCCGCGACCGGGCCCGTGAGGCGGGCCTGCGCTCGGTGTCGCCCGGCGCGGGCGCGGCGCTGCGGTTGCTCGCCGCCACCGTGGACGCCAAGGCGGTCGCGGAGATCGGCACCGGTACCGGCGTCTCCGGCATCCATCTGCTGAACGGCATGCGCCCGGACGGGGTGCTGACCACCGTGGACACCGAGCCGGAGCACCAGCAGTCCGCCCGCCAGGCCTTCCGTGCCGCCGGCTTCGCCAGCAACCGGGCCCGGTTCATCCCCGGCCGCGCCCTGGACGTCCTGCCCCGGCTCGCGGACGCCGGATACGATCTGGTGTTCTGCGACGGCGACCGGCAGGAGTTCCCGGACTACCTAGCTGAATCGTTGCGCCTGCTGCGCCCGGGAGGCCTCGTCGTCTTCGAGGGCGTCTTCGCACACGGGCGGACGGTGGACTCCGCACCGCAGCCGGCGGAGGTCCTGCGGCTGCGGGAGCTCCTGCGCACGGTCCGCGAGAGCCCCGACCTGCTGCCGTCCCTGCTCCCGGTGGGCGACGGCCTCCTGTGCGCGGTCAAACGCTGACCCGCCCGGCCTGCCGGACGGATCCCGCCCGCCCCGGCCGACCGTGACCCGCCCCGGACCCGCGAAAAAAGCCGCCCCGGCACCGCGTGGGATGCCGGGGCAGCTGAAAAGTGTGTGGTCGCTCGCGCGTCAGCCGACGACCTTCTTGAGGGCGTCGCCGAGCGCGTCGGCCTCGTCAGGGGTCAGCTCGACGACGAGCCGACCGCCGCCTTCGAGCGGAACGCGCATGACGATGCCCCGCCCCTCCTTGGTCACCTCGAGCGGGCCATCACCCGTCCGCGGCTTCATGGCCGCCATGCTCGTTCCCCTTCCTGAAACCCAGCTCATCGTCAAAGCCGACGGCCCACCGAAGGGCAGGCGCGGTCCTCGTCCACAACGGCCCAGGACACACGGCACCGGCATCGAACACATTGCTTCCCGGCCATTATCCCGCATCTCAGGACCCGATGACCAACATCGGTAGGCATCGCTTGGGCAACGCGCGCGAGCAAAACCACTCAATTCGGCGATGTGGCTGCGATACTGCGCCCCCGCACGGACGTCGCCCGGTAACCGCCCCGGGGAAATTGTTTGACGCAGGTCACACGTCGGCTCCGCGCTCCGGCCGGTGATCTCCGTCATGCTGTCCTTCGGACAGGACGTACCGAACGGTACGTCGACAGCCGCGACACCGGAGGGGATGTCCCATGGCCGACACCGTGCTCTACGAGGTGAGCGACGGGCTCGCGACGATCACGCTGAACCGCCCCGAGGCGATGAACGCGCTGAACGTCGCGACGAAGGTCGCCCTGCGGGACGCGGTCAGGTCCGCGGCGGCCGACGACGCCGTACGGGCCGTGCTGCTGACCGCGGCCGGGGACAGGGCGTTCTGCGTGGGCCAGGACCTCAAGGAGCACATCGGGCTGCTGACCGCCGACCGCGAGGCCGGGTCGGGGCAGACCATGAGCACCGTCCGGGAGCACTACAACCCGATCGTGCGGGCGCTCGCCGGCGCCCGGAAGCCGGTGGTCGCCGCCGTGAACGGTGTCGCCGCCGGGGCCGGCTTCGGCTTCGCGCTCGCCGCCGACTACCGGATCGTGGCGGACACGGCGGCCTTCAACACCTCGTTCGCGGGCGTGGCCCTGACCGCCGACTCCGGGGTCTCCTGGACCCTGCCGCGGGTCGTCGGGCCGAGCCGCGCCATGGACCTGCTGCTCTTCCCGCGCAGCATCTCCGCCCAGGAGGCCCACGAGCTGGGAATCGCCAACCGGGTCGTGGCGGCGGCCGAGCTGCGCGCCGAGGCCGAGAAGGTGGCGCGGGCACTGGCCGAGGGCCCGACGCTGGCGTACGCCGCGCTCAAGGAGTCCGTGACCCACGGCCTGACGCACTCCCTGGCGGAGACGCTGGAGAAGGAGGACGAGCTCCAGACGCTGGCGGGGCGGTCCGAGGACCACGCCATCGCCGTACAGGCCTTCGTGAACAAGGAGAAGCCGAAGTACCTGGGCCGCTGATCGCGGACCCGGCCCGCCGCCGCCCCCGAGGTCACGGGCGGCGGCGGGCGACGCAGTCCGCGAGGTGGTCGTCGACCAGCCCGCACGCCTGCATCAGGGCGTACGCCGTCGTCGGGCCGACAAAGCGCAGTCCGCGCTTCTTCAGGGCCTTGGACAGGGCCGTGGACTCCGGGGTGACCGCCGGGACGTCGGCGAGCGTCCTCGGAGCCGTACGGGCGGCCGGGTCGGGGGCGTACGACCAGATGAGGGCGTCCAGCTCGCCCGGGGACCACTCGGCGAGCACGCGCGCGTTGGCGAGGGTCGCGTCGATCTTGGCACGGTTGCGGATGATGCCCGCGTCGGCGAGCAGGCGCTCGCGGTCGGCGTCGGTGAACTCCGCCACCTCGGCGATCCTGAAGTCGGCGAAGGCGGCGCGGAAGCCGGGCCGGCGGCGCAGGATGGTGATCCACGACAGGCCCGACTGGAAGGCCTCCAGGCTGAGGCGCTCGTAGAGGGCGTCGTCGCCGTGGACCGCGCGGCCCCACTCCTCGTCGTGGTACGCCACGTACTCCGCCGCGGACAGCGCCCACGGGCAGCGCAGGGCCCCGTCCGGTCCGGCCAGCGCGGCACCGGCCGTCACCGTGTCGCCGGTCACCGCGTCCTCGGTCACCGGCTCGTCCGTCGCCAGGTCGCCGGTCACCGTGCGCTCCGTCACCGTGCTCTCCGTCACTGCTGGTCCTCCGGTTCGGGCTTGGCCATGCGGACATGGGCCGCGGCGGCCTGGGCGCCGGCCAGCGCGGACTCCAGGTCGGCGATCCGGGCGTCGCGCTCGGCCAGCTCCGCGCCCAGCCGGCTGAGCGCGTCGTCCACGTCCGTCATGCGGTAGCCGCGGAGGGCGAGCGGGAAGCGGAGGCACTCCACGTCGGCGCGCGCCACCCGGCGGTCCGGCGGCAGCGGGTCGTGCAACCGCTCGGGCGCGGCCTCGGGCAGCGGGCCGGTGCCCTCACCGCCGCCCACCACCGCGAGTGTCACCGCGGCGACCACGACCGCGAGCGCGACGACCAGGAACAAGAACATAACCATCGCTGGGGTCCCCACGGAGTCCGGAGTCTGTCGTATGTGTCAAGGTCCGATCGTGCCATGCGACGCTGACAGTCAGGGTCGCAGGCGGCCGAAGGCCGGAACGTATCGGAACGCACGAGGAGAGGTCACAGGGGATGCTCAGGCTGGGCAGGCGTGAATTCGACACGCACGAGCCGGTGATCATGGCGATCGTCAACCGGACCCCGGACTCCTTCTACGACCAGGGGGCGACGTTCCGTGACGAGCCGGCCCTCGCGCGTGTGGAGCAGGCGGTCGCCGAAGGCGCCGCGATCGTCGACATCGGCGGGGTGAAGGCCGGTCCCGGCGAGGAGGTCACCGCCGAGGAGGAGGCGCGGCGCACGGTCGGCTTCGTGGCCGAGGTGCGGCGGCGGTTCCCGGACGTGGTGATCAGCGTCGACACCTGGCGCGCCGAGGTCGGCGAGGCGGTGTGCGAGGCCGGGGCGGATCTGCTCAACGACGCGTGGGGCGGCGTGGACCCGCGGCTCGCCGAGGTCGCGGCGCGGTACAAGGTGGGGCTGGTGTGCACCCACGCGGGCGGCGCCGAGCCGCGGACCCGGCCGCACCGGGTGACGTACGACGACGTCATGGCCGACATCCTGAAGGTGACCGTGGGGCTGGCCGAGCGGGCGGTGGCGCTCGGCGTACCCCGGGAGTCGGTGCTGATCGATCCCGGGCACGACTTCGGGAAGAACACGCGGCACAGTCTGGAGGCGACGCGGCGGCTGGACGAGATGGTCGCCACCGGGTGGCCGGTGCTGGTGTCCTTGTCCAACAAGGACTTCGTGGGGGAGACGCTGGACAGGCCGGTGAAGGAGCGGGTGCTGGGGACGTTGGCCACTACGGCTGTTTCGGCGTGGCTGGGGGCGCGGGTGTACCGGGTGCACGAGGTTGCCGAGACTCGGCAGGTGCTGGAGATGGTGGCGTCCATCGCGGGGCATCGGGTTCCGGCTGTGGCCCGGCGGGGGCTGGCGTAGGGCGGGTGGGTGGGGGCCGGCGCGCCCACGCGGCGGAGCCGCACATTGACACAGCCCCGCGCCCCTTGGGGCCCTGCGGGCCCCCTTGGGCCCCCGAGCCCCTCTACCTGCCCGCCTCCTTCGACACCAGGGCGACCGCCTCGTCCACGTCGTCCGTCACGTGGAAGAGGCTCAGGTCCGCTTCCGCGGCCTTGCCCTCGGCGATCAGGGTGTGCTTCAGCCAGTCGACCAGGCCGCCCCAGTAGGCGGTGCCGAAGAGGACGATCGGGAAGCGGGTGACCTTCTGGGTCTGGACGAGGGTGAGGGCCTCGAAGAGCTCGTCGAGGGTGCCGAGGCCGCCGGGGAGGACCACGAACCCCTGTGCGTACTTCACGAACATCATCTTGCGGACGAAGAAGTAGCGGAAGTTGAGGCCGATGTCGACGTAGGGGTTCAGGCCCTGCTCGAAGGGGAGCTCGATGCCCAGGCCCACCGAGGTGCCGCCGGCCTCGCAGGCGCCCTTGTTCGCGGCCTCCATGGCTCCCGGGCCGCCGCCGGTGATCACCGCGAAGCCCGCCTCGACCAGACCGCGTCCCAGCCGGACCCCGGCCTTGTACTCGGGTGAGTCCACCGGCGTACGGGCCGAGCCGAACACGCTGATGGCGGGTGGCAGTTCGGCCAGCGTGCCGAAGCCCTCGATGAACTCCGACTGGATGCGCAGCACCCGCCAGGGGTCGGTGTGCACCCAGTCGGTGGGGGCGCGCTCGTCCAGCAGCCGCTGGTCGGTGGTGCTGGCCTGGACCTGGGCCCGCCGCCGGAGGACCGGTCCCAGGCGCTGCTCCTCCGGTGGCCGCTTCTTGCCCTCGGGGTTGCCTGTAGGCATGTGCACTCCCTCCGCGTTCGGGCCTCCCCCGGCCCCCGGCCGGGACCGGGACCTCGGGGAGAGGACGTTCCACCTCAGCGTAGATCTACGCGGGTTACGGGCGGGGGACCTCGGCATGTCCGCCATGAGGACCCACGGGAGGGCTCCCGGTGGCGGTCAGGTGGTCAGCCGGTCAGGCGGTGAGCCAGGCCCGCAGTCGCTCCTCGCCGGCCAGGATCTTCGCCGTCTCCACCCGCTCGTCCCGCTTGTGCGCGAGAAGGGGGTTCCCGGGGCCGTAGTTGACGGCCGGGACCCCGACCGCCGAGAAGCGGGACACGTCCGTCCAGCCGTACTTGGGCTTCGGGGTGCCGCCGACCGCCTCGACGAACGCCGCGGCGGCCGGGTGGCTCAGACCGGGCAGGGCGCCGGGGCTGTGGTCGTCGATCACGAACTCCTCCACGCCGCAGTCCGCGAAGACCTCGCGGACGTGGGCGATCGCCTCCTCCTCCGTACGGTCGGGGGCGTAGCGGAAGTTGACGGTGACGACGCACTCGTCGGGGATGACGTTGCCCGCCACCCCGCCGGCGATACCGACCGCGTTGAGGCCCTCGCGGTACTCCAGGCCGTCGATGACCGGGTAGCGGGGTTCGTACGACGCGAGGCGCGCGAGGATCGGGGCCGCCGCGTGGACGGCGTTGGAGCCCATCCAGCCGCGCGCCGAGTGGGCCCGCTCGCCCCCGGTCCTCAGCAGCACGCGCAGGGTGCCCTGGCAGCCGCCCTCGACCTCGCCGTCGGAGGGCTCCAGCAGGACCGCGAAGTCGCCCTCCAGCCACTCCGGGTGCGCCGCGGCGACGTGCCCGAGGCCGTTCAGCTCCGCGGCGACCTCCTCGTTGTCGTAGAAGACGAAGGTCAGGTCGCGGTTGGGGGCGGGGACCGTGGCCGCGATGCGCAGCTGGACGGCCACGCCGGACTTCATGTCGCAGGTGCCGCAGCCCCACAGCACCCCGTCCTCGTCCAGCCGGGAGGGCACGTTGCCGGCGATCGGGACGGTGTCGATGTGGCCGGCCAGGACGACACGCTGGGACCGGCCGAGGTTCGTCCTGGCGACGACGTTGTTGCCGAGGCGGTCGACCGTCAGGTGCGGCAGGGCGCGCAGCGCGGTCTCGATCGCGTCGGCCAGCGGCTTCTCCGTGCCGCTCTCCGAGGGGAAGTCGACGAGCTGCGCGGTCAGCCGCGCGGCGTCCAGCGTGAGGTCAAGCGGGGTATCGGCCATGGCGTCGACCCTAACCCGCCGAACCGCCCGGACGCGGCCGCGTCTTGTCCTCATCCGCCTCAGTGGCACCACCCGTCTCCAGTACCTTGTACGCGTGCCAGAGCCGTCCCCCACTTCGAAGCGCCATGGCCGCCTCCTCAGGATCGGGGCGGCCCTGATGGTCCTGCTCGCGGTCGCCGGGTACCTCGCTGTGCAGTACCTCACCGGCGGCCCGGGAGGGCCGGGCTGCAAGGTCGTCTCCGCCGACGACGACGGCGCCAGTTACGAGTTCACCCCGGAGCAGGCGGTGAACGCCGCGACCATCGCGGCCGTCGGCACCGGGCGCGGGATGCCCGAGCGGGCGGTGACGATCGCGCTGGCGACCGCCCTTCAGGAGTCTGGCCTGCACAACATCGGGCACGGCGACCGGGACTCCCTGGGGCTGTTCCAACAGCGCCCCTCGCAGGGCTGGGGCACGCCGAAGCAGATCATGGAGCCGACCTACGCGGCGGGCGTGTTCTACGAGCACCTGGCCAAGGTTCCCGGCTACACGCGGCTGCCGCTCACCGTGGCCGCGCAGCGGGTGCAGCGCAGCGGCTTCCCGCAGGCGTACGCCAAGCACGAGCCGGACGCCACCCTGCTCGCCGCCGCGCTCACCGGGCGCGCCGCGGCCACGCTGACCTGCCGGGGCCGCCCGGGCGCCACCCGCGCCTTTGGCCCGGACGCGGTGCGCGCCGCCCTCGTCCGGGACTTCGGGCGGGAGGTGCTGCAGGAGGCCGGCGCCGAGGTGGGCGGCAGCGGCAAGTCCTCGCCGCAACCGACACCGACGCCCTCGTCGAGCGGGGCGTCCGCCGCGGACGACCGGACCGTGACACTGCCGGTGCGCGACGGCACGGGCACGGGAGCCGTCGGCGGCGGGCGCAGCGCGTTGCAGCGCGGCTGGCAGCTGGCGCACTGGGCGGTGGCCAACGCCTCGGCGCTGCACATCGAACGGGTCTCGTACGCCGGACGGGAGTGGACCGCCGGGGTCACCGACGGCACCTGGCACACGACGGACGCGAAGAACGCCGAGGGCGCCGCCGGGCAGGGCGCGGAGGCCGTGCGCATCACGACCGCGCGCTAGGCAACGTTTGCCCGTCGAGGAGCGGCGTCCGGTGCGTGCTCTGGGACCCCCGGCCGAAGGCCGGGGGGAGTGCCGGGCGTCGCGACGGGGCGAACGTCGCCTGTTGCGGCACTGGCACGGAAGTACGGATCTTCACTCGTCAGGGCTGTGCGGCGTGGGCCGGACCGGCGGGGTGCGCAGGTTTTCGTGCCGTCACTCCTGTGGTTGCCGAGGCCCTTGGGAGCACTGGGACGTAAGGATTCGGCAGACGGTACGGCCAGGCCCCCTTTTCCGACCTCTTTATCCGGTTTCCGCCACAACCGATAATGCGACGCATTGCCAATTCTTTACGTCAGGCCGCCGCAACCTTCGTGCCCTTCGAGCGGTAGTCACTGCGTCCGAGCCCGGCCGGGCGACGGCCTCCACGGCCGTCGACCGACCTCAACTGCCGGGCCGCGCAGGACAGTTCAGAGTTCTCATCCGTCGAAGGAGCAACATGTCCCTCCCCCTGACCCGCCGGATCGCCCGTGCCGCGCTGCTCGTCGCTGCGGGAGCGGCTGCCGGGGTCGGTGCGGCCGGCTCCGCCGGCGCCGCCCCGGCGCTGCCGGCCACTCCGAACCTCGGCGGCATGACCGCCCTGGACGGGGCGAACGTCGGCAACACCTTGGACGGTGCGGCCCAGCACGTCACCGGGGTCGCGGGCGACACCGGCAGCAAGGCGGTCCGGCAGGCGGTGCCGGCCGCGGGCAAGACCGGCGGCAAGCTCGTAAAGAAGGCGACGCCGGTGGCACAGAAGGCGGCGGGCGACGCGGCGGGGACCGCGGGTGGTCTGCTCGGTGACACGGCGAAGACGGCGACGAAGGGTGGGGGGCCTGTGCAGGGGCTGCCGGTTTCCGGTCTGCCGCTTGGCTGAGAGCCGCCTGTGCGACACGGGGTCCAGGGTTTCCCTGGCCCCCGTCGCTTTGCACGGTCACCGGAGCCGTAGGCCGTGCCCACCCTCCCCCATCGCCTGAAGGGCATGGGAGGTACCCCCATCGCCCTGCGGAACGACTGCCCGCGGCGGTAGCCGGTTACAGCCGCCGTTACAGGCGGGCCACCGCCGCTGCGATCCTCTCGTCCGTCGCGGTGAGGGCCACGCGGACGAACTTCTCGCCCGCGGGGCCGTAGAAGTCGCCGGGGGCGACCAGGATGCCTCGCTCGGCCAGGTGGGAGACGGTGTCCCAGCAGTACTCGTCCCTCGTGGCCCACAGGTAGAGGCTGGCCTCGCTGTGTTCGATGCGGAAGCCGTGGGAGAGCAGGGCCTGGCGGAGGGCGGCGCGCCGGGCGGCGTAGCGCTCGCGCTGCTCGCGCACGTGGGTGTCGTCGCCCAGGGCCGCCACGACCGCGGCCTGGGTCGGCGCCGACGTCATCATGCCGCCGTGCTTGCGGATCTCCAGCAGCGGGCCGAGGACCGCCGGGTCACCGGCGAGGAAGGCGGCGCGGTAGCCGGCGAGGTTGGAGCGCTTGGAGAGGGAGTGGACCGCGACGATGCCCTCGTGGGAGCCGCCGTTGACGTCGGGGTGCAGGACCGAGACCGGGTCGGCCTCCCAGCCCAGCTCCAGGTAGCACTCGTCGGAGAAGAGCAGGACGCCGTGCTCGCGGGCCCAGGCGACGATCCGCGTCAGCTCCTCCTTGCCCAGGACCTTGCCCGTGGGGTTGGAGGGCGAGTTCAGCCACAGGAGCCTGAGGTTCGCCGGGTCCAGGTCCGTCGGATCGTCGTAGGCCTCGTGGTCCGCGCGGGCCAGGCGGGCGCCGACCTCGTAGGTCGGGTACGCCAGGCGCGGGAAGGCGACCTTGTCGCCGGGGCCGAGACCCAGCTGCGTGGGGAGCCAGGCCACCAGTTCCTTGGAGCCGACGATCGGCAGGACGTGGCGGTGGGTGATCCCGCGCGCGCCGAGGCGGCGCTCGGCCCAGCCGGTGATCGCGTCACGCAGCTCGGGCGTGCCCCAGACCGTCGGGTAGCCCGGTGAGTCGGCGGCCGCGATCAGCGCCTTCTGGATCAGCTCGGGGACCGGGTCGACCGGGGTGCCGACCGACAGGTCGACGATGCCCTCCTGGTGCGCGGCGGCCGTCTTCTTGTACGGCTCCAGCCTGTCCCAGGGGAAGATCGGAAGGCGGTCGCGAAGCGACTCCTCGGAAGGGTGGTCGCGGGTGGCAGAGGGGCGGTCGGAGACTGCGGACACGGGGATCAGGCTCACTTTCTTCTGTGGCATGCGCCCGGAACGGCGAACGCCTCGGTCCCGTACGGCAGTCCGAAGCGCCGGAGGCGATCAGGCCGTACGGGACCGAGGCGGCGCGGTGTGCGGGCCGCTTGAGGGTTACTCGCCCTGCGGCGGCAGCGCGGCGACGACGGGGTGGTCGCGCTCGATCAGCCCCAGCTTGCTGGCGCCGCCGGGAGAGCCGAGCTCGTCGAAGAACTCGACGTTAGCCTTGTAGTAGTCCTTCCACTCCTCCGGCACGTCGTCCTCGTAGAAGATCGCCTCGACCGGGCAGACCGGCTCACAGGCTCCGCAGTCGACGCATTCGTCCGGGTGGATGTACAAGGACCGCTGGCCCTCGTAGATGCAGTCGACCGGGCACTCCTCGATGCACGCCTTGTCCTTGACGTCGACACAAGGCTGCGCGATGACGTAGGTCACGCTGTCGTTCCTCCTCGATAGGGCGCTGGCGGGCCTCCACAGGCTCCGCCGCCTGGCGCGCGGGAGCGCGGCGTCGTCGATGCCCGCCCCTAGTATCTCCGTTCCGGGGCATGATCCGAACAGGAGGGGTGAACTGACCTGTGGAAATCTCGTCGACAGGACGCTTCGAGGTCCGTATCACCGCTGCTGACGTGGGCAAACGGGTCTCAGTACGGCGCTTGAGCGAACCTGGGGGAACGGGTGAGAAGTTCACCGACACGGTGGGTGTTCTCACATCATGGGACGACGGTGTGCTGCTGATCACACGGAAGGGCGGCGAGTCCGTCCGCATCGCGGAGTCCTCGCTGGTCGCCGGGAAGGTGGTCCCGGCTGCTCCGGCCCGGCGCCGGGGACCGGCGGCGACGTACGAGGAGCTCGCGCGGGTCGTCGCGCGGGCCTGGCGGCCGGTGGAGAGCGAACGGCTCGGCGAATGGGAGCTGCGGGCGGCAGTCCAGGAGGTGCCGCGCGATGGGGGTCCCCCCAGGCGTGCAGCTCTGGGGGAGCGTCCGTGGGGGGTGGTGGCCGGGCGACGGGCGGGCTTCACACGACGTGCCAACTCCGTGCTGCCGCTCGGCGACCCCGGCCTTCCGCTCGACGAGGCGCTGACCGCCGTACGACGCTGGTATGGCGAGCGCGGCCTGCCCGCGTACGTCCAGACCGCCACCGGAGCCGAGGGCACGCAGGAACTGCTGTGCGCGGAGCTGGAGCGGCGCGGCTGGGTGCGCGAGGTGACCGCCGAGCTGTGGATCGGGGCGCTCGCGCCGGTCGCTGACCGCGCCGAGGGCTCCGGGGCCGTGCTGTCCCGCACGGCCGACGAGGCATGGCTTGCGCGCTACCAGCGCAAGGGGGTGAGCGAGGTGGCCCTGAAGGTCCTGGGCAGCGGGCCCTCGGTGTGGTTCGCGACGGTGCCCGGCGCGGCCGGGGAGGCGCCCGCCGCGATCGGGCGGTGTGTCGTCGACGGACGGTGGGCGTCCTTCGCCGCCGTGGAGGTGGATCCGGCGCGGCGGCGGCAGGGCCTGGCCACCACCGTCATGGCCGCGCTCGCCCGGCAGGCCCTCGCGGAGGGGGCGTCGGCCGCGTGCCTTCAGGTGGAGAACGACAACGCGGGAGCGCGCGCCCTGTACGCCGGCAGTGGCTTCGCGGCACACCACGCCTACCACCACTACCGGGAGCCCGCGACGGAGCCGCCGACATCCGCGTGACGTCCGTCGCGTGACGTCCATCCGCGTGACGCCGCCGTGAAAGGGCAAGAGCCTGCCATGCCAGCCATACGTCCCTCCTGTCCCCCGCCGCCGCCCGAACGGGCCGCCGAACTGCGCCGGCGGTTCGCCGAGGAGGCGCGGGCCGAGCGGCCGGACCTGTCGGAGCTGTGCCTGCTGGTGGGGGCGACGGCCGACGGGACCCTGGACGAGGCCGGCCTGGACGCGGCGCAGCTGGAACTGGACGAGCTGGCCGGGCAGCTGCCGTACCGGCCGGGCGGCCCCCGTGCGTGGGCGCAGGCCGTGTGCGATCTGCTCGGCGGGCGGTACGGGTTCCACGGGTCGGCCGCCGAATACCAGCGCCTGGAGTCCTCGCTGCTGCACGAGGTGCTGCGGCGGCGGCGCGGGCTGCCCATCCTGCTGTCGGTGGTGTGGATGGAGGTCGCGCGACGGGCCGGGGCGCCGGTGTACGGGGTCGCGCTGCCCGGTCACTTCGTGGTGGGGTTCGGCACGGCGGAGGAGCAGGTGCTCGCCGATCCGTTCGACGGAGGCCGGGTGCTCACCGGGGCGGATGCTGAGCTGCTGGTCGTCGGGGCCACGGGGGCGCCGCTGCATCCCTCGATGCTGGCTCCGGCGGGTCCGCTGGACGTCGTGCTGCGGATCCTGAACAACATCCGGGCCTGGGCCGCGGCGCGGCCCGAACGGTCGGATGTGGCCCTGTGGGCCGTGGAGCTGTCGCTGCTGCTGCCGTCGCATCCGGCGCGGCTGCGGTACGAGCGGGCGCAGTTGCTGGTGCAGCGGGGGGACTTCGTGGGCGGGGCGCGGGAGCTGGAGGCGTATGCGGAGGTTGTCGGGGCGGTGGACGAGGCTGCGGCGGAGAGGGTGCGGGGGCAGGCTCGGGCGGCGCGGGCGATGTTGAACTGAGGGGTGCGGGTGCGCGCCGGGGGGAGGCACGACTGCCCGCAGCTATGACGGCTCCGCGGCGGGGCTGCCCGCAGCCGCCTCTTACAGCCAGCCCTTCTCCCTCGCTATGCGGACCGCTTCTGTTCTGTTGCGGGCCGCCAGTTTCTGGATGGCTGTGGAGAGGTAGTTGCGGACCGTGCCCTGGGAGAGGTGGAGGGCCTTGGCCAGTTCGGCGTTGGTGGAGCCGTCGGCGGCGGCGCGCAGGATCTCGCGTTCCCGGTCGGTCAGCGGGTTGGCGCCCTCGGCCAGGGCCGCGGCGGCGAGCGTGGGGTCGATGACCCGCTCGCCGGCCAGCACCTTGCGCACCGCCTCGGCGAGCTGGGCCGCGGGGGCGTCCTTGACCAGGAACGCGTCGGCGCCCGCCTCCATGGCGCTGCGCAGATAGCCGGGGCGGCCGAAGGTGGTGAGGACGACCAGCTTCACCGCGGGCAGCTCCTTGTGGAGCCGGGCCGCGGCCTCGATGCCGGTGCAGCCGGGCATCTCGATGTCGAGCAGGGCCACGTCGACGCCGTGGGCGTGCGCGGCGGCCACGACCTCGTCCCCGCGGGCCACCTGGGCGACGACCTCGATGTCCTCCTCGAGGCCGAGGAGAGCGGCCAGGGCCTCGCGGACCATGGACTGGTCCTCGGCGAGAAGGACCTTGATCGTACTGCTCATGCCGGGGATCCTACGTCCACCGCGGCACCGGCGGGGACGCGGGCGACGAGCCGGAAGCCGCGCTTGACGCGGCCGGCCTCCAGCATGCCGCCGGCCTTCTCCAGGCGCTCGGTCAGGCCCGTCAGACCGTTGCCGGGGCCTTCGCCGGAGCCACCGGAGCCGTCGTCCTCGACGGACAGTTCCAGCGTCGGGCCGTCGAGGGTCTGGCGGCGTACGACCTCCACGGCGCAGCGCCGGGCGCCGCTGTGCCGTACGACGTTGGTGACCGCCTCGCGCAGCGCCCAGGCGAGCGCGGACTCGCTCTCCTCGGGGACGGCGGTCAGGTCGGGTTCGTCGGGCAGTTCCGCGCTCACCCCGGCCGCGGTCAGCGCGACCCGCGCCCCGGCGAGCTCGGCGGCCAGGCGGGGGCGGCGGTAGCCGGTGACGGCCTCGCGGACGTCGACGAGGGCCTGCCGGCTGACCTGCTCGATGTCGGCGACCTGCTGGGCGGCCTGGTCGGGCCGGCCGGGCAGCATCCGGCCGGCCAGCTCGCTCTTCAGCGTGATCAGGGAGAGCGAGTGGCCGAGCAGGTCGTGCAGGTCGCGGGCGAGGCGCAGGCGCTCCTCGTTGGCGGCGAGGTGGGCGACGGTGGCGCGGGCCTGGCGCAGCTCGACGGTGGTGCGCACCAGCTGGCCCACGCCGGTCATCGCGAAGCCGATCAGCAGCACGAGCAGGACCAGGTTCTTGGCCTCCTCCAGGTCCGTGCGCCACCCGACCAGAGTCATCACGGCGGCCGTGGCCGGGATCGCCCAGTAGGCCGCGCGGACCGACAGGGTCGCCCCGCAGGCGACGGAGACGTAGCAGAACAGGCCGAGCCATGCGCCGCCGAGTGTGAGGCAGAGCACGATCGCCAGGACGGCGAGGAAGCAGATGAGCGAGACGACCACGGTCCGGGCGAACGGCCGTCCCATGTTCCGGAAGACCAGCGCCATGTAGGCCCCGACGAAGGTCGCCAGGCCCACCCAGCCGGCCGCCGTGCCGGTGGGCGAGTGGTTCCCGGCGGCCAGATCGTGGACCGGCGCGCTCAGGAAGACCAGCCAGACCCCGATCCAGATGAGCTTGCGCAGCAGCTCCCGCCGGTTGCGGGGCGGCCGGCCGATGCCCCATGTGTTCTCGTCCCGCTCCCGTGGCCGGTCCTGGGTCATGACGCTCACGCCTTCAGCGTGTCCTTCCGGTACAGCCAGGCCGCGCCGCCCGCGAACAGGGCGAAGAAGACGACCAGGATGGCGATGTCCTTGCTGTGCGGGGCCTGGCTCTGTTCGATGGCCTGCCCCAATGCAGCGTACGCGTGCGTCGGCAGCCACTTGGCGATGTCCTGGAGCCACTGCGGGAAGGTGGTGGCCGGCATCCACAGGCCGCCGAGCATGGACAGGCCGAAGTAGACGATCATGGTGATCGGGCGGACCGCGTCGCCGGTGGCGAGGTATCCGATGGCGACGCCGAGGGCGGCGAAGACGAGGCTGCCGGCCCAGATCGAGCCGGTCAGGGCGAGCCACTGCCAGGCGTCGAGGCGGACGTGCTTGACGGCGGCGGCGACCGCGAAGACGACGACGATGGACGGCAGGCTGACCACGGCGGCGCTGGCGGTCTTGGCGAGGACGTAGCCGCGGCCGGGCAGGGCGGTCAGCCGGAGCTGGCGTACCCAGCCGCTCTCCCGCTCCTTGGCGATGCGCTCGCTGTTGCCCATGAGCACGGCGGTCAGGGCACCGAAGGAGGCCATGGAGACCATCATGTACGTCGGGATGGTCAGGCCGCTGCCGTCGACCTTGGTCGTGCTGTCGGCCTTGCCGGCGATGATCAGGAACAGGATCGAGGGGTAGAGCACGGAGAAGAACAGGAACTTGCGGTTGCGCAGGGCGCGGGCGAGTTCCAGCTTGATCAGGCTGTTCACGACTGCTTGGCCTCCTCGGCCTCGGTGATGGCGACGAACGCCTGCTCAAGACCGAGCCCGGCGACTTCGAGATTGCGGGGGTAGACGCCGAGCCCGTACAGGGCGTGGACGGTCGCGTCGGCGTCGGAGGACTGGATGCGCACGGTCTGGCCGGACCCCGCGGCGGAGCCGCTGTTCGACACGGTGATCGAGGTCAGGAAGGGCAGGCCGCGCAGGGCGGCCTCGTCGACGGCGCCCTGAAGGTCGAACCGGACGCTGCGGGCGCCGGCCTTCGCCTTGATCTCGGCGGCGGTGCCGTCGGCCAGCAGCCGGCCCCGGTGCAGCACCAGCACCCGGTCGGCGATGGCGTCGGCCTCTTCCAGGTAGTGGGTGGCGAACAGGACCGTACGGCCCTGGTCGGCCTGCTCGCGCATGGTGGCCCAGAAGGCCTGACGGGCGGAGACGTCCATGCCGGTGGTCGGCTCGTCCAGGACGATCAGGTCGCTGTCACCGGCGGTGGCCAGGGCGAAGCGGACGCGCTGGGCCTGGCCGCCGGACAGCTTGTTGACCTTGCGGTCGGCGATCTGGCCGATGCCGGCGCGGGTCAGCACGTCGTCGACCTTGAACCGCTTGGGGTGCAGGTCGCAGGCGAGCCGCACCAGCTCGGCGACGGTGACCTCCTCCATCAGCCCGCCGCTCTGGAGCATGGCGCCCACCCGCCCGGCGACGATCGCCTCCCGGGGGCTGGTGCCGAAGACGGCGACCGAACCGCTGTCCGCGTGCTTGAGGCCGAGCAGCAGGTCGAGGGTGGTCGACTTGCCGGCCCCGTTCGGCCCCAGCAGCGCCACGGTCTCCCCGGGGTGCAGGGCGAGGGTCAGCCCGTCCACTGCTCGTACGTCGCCGTAGCTCTTGGTCACCTGGTCGAACGCCACCACCGCGGTCGCGGTGGCGGTCTCCGCTGTCATCGTCATGGCCCCCATCCTGACCGGGAGGCCGGGGCGCGGGGCAGTGCCGCGGGTCCTGACTGCGGGATGACAGATGTCATACGGACGGCATGACAGCGGGGTGACGTGGTGAGGGGGCACCGGGTGCGGTACGCACCCGGTGCCCCCTCACCACTGGTGGTGCCTAGTTGGGGGTGGTGTCGATGACGCCGACCCGGTTGGTGCTGCTCGTCAGGGCGGGGCGGAGTGCGCCGATCACGTCCTCGACGGTCACGGGCGTCTTCTTGCCGGTACCCCTGGTGATCAGTACGCCGTCGAAGGCACGCCCGTACAGCTGCTTGAGCGCCGCCTTGTCGTAGTACTCCACGAGCTTGCCGTCGACCGCCTTGACGCCCAGGAACTTCCACAGCGACTTCTGCGGGCTGAACAGCACCGAGTGCGCCGGGTCGGTCATGACCGTCACCTTGGCCGACATCGCCGGCTTGGCGAACGCCTTCATCATCCGGTCGACCTCGGCGTCGGAGACCGTCGGCTTCCGGGTGGTGGTGGGCACCTGGACCGGTGCGGTCGTGCCCGTCTCCACCTGGGTGCGGTAGGCCTGCTCGACCGCCTGGACGGAGCGGGCGGCGTCGATGCCCTTGCCCGTCCTGCCGTACACGGCGACGGCCTTGCCCGGCTCGAACTTGATGGTGCCGTCGGCCGACGAACCCGCGCCGCCGGCGGCGCCCTGCAGAGCGGCCTGGAGCTTCTCCTCGTCGACGGGCATCCGCGGCTCGACCACCCGGTGGTTGCCGAACAGGGAGCCGATCACGGAGACGGGGTTGTAGTCGCTCTTCGCCGCCGCGCTGGCCGTGGCCTGTATGTCGAACTGAAGTCCGGCCTGGTCGGGCTTGAGGGTGACGGTCTTGCCGTCGACCGACAGCTTCAGCGGCTGGCTCACCTGCTTGCCGAAGGCGTCGTCGAGCTTCTTGACCGCGTCGTCGCGGGTGCCGCCGCCGATGTCGACGCCGAGCACGGTGGTGCCCTTGGGCACGTCGGAGTGGTTCATCAGCAGCCCGGCGCCGTAGGCGAGACCGGCGACGACGACCACGACGCCGCCGAGCAGCGCCACCTTGCTGCGGCCCTTCTTCTTGGGCGCCTTGGTGGACTTGGCGGGCGCGGCGGGGCCCCGCCGGCCCGGCTCCGGCGGCTTCGGGAGCGGGTACGACGGCGCGGGCTTGCCACCGGAACCCGACGGGAACGGCGAGTCGGTCCCGGCCGGCACCACGGGGATGCCACTGGTGACGGTGTGTCCGGAGACGTTGTCCGGACGGCCCGCGTAGCCCGGGGTGCCCGATTCGGGGGCGGGCTGCTGCGGGGTGAGGATCGCGGTGTCGTCGCTCAGGCCGCCACCGGGACGTGCGGTGTGCGCACCGGGGGCGCCGGACGGACCGGCGGGACCGACCGGGCCGGACGGGCCGGAGGCGGTCACGGGTGCGCCGCCGGTGGGCGGCAGGAGCGGGCCGTCGCCGGTCACCGGACCGCCGGTCGGGCCCGCGGGCCCCTGCGCTCCCCCGGGCCGGCCGGGCCCGCCGGGAACGCCCGCCCCGTTGAAGCCGCTGAGGCCGCCACCGGGCCCGTTCGGGCCGTTCGGAGTGTCGTGGCCGCTCTGACCGTCCCGATCGCTCTGGCCGTTCCGGCCGCTCTCCGCGAAGAACGGCAGGTCGTCGCGGCTCGGCTCGCCGCTGCCGCCGGGCCGGGAGCCGCCGGAGCGCGCGCCCGCGGCAAGCGCCTCGGTCACGTCGAAGGAGCCGGTACCGCCGCCGTGGCCGGGGGCGACGGGGCCGCCGGTGGCCCCGGGGAGCCCGCCGCCGGAGGAACCGGCGCGCGCGGGGCCGCCGGGCACGCTCATGGAGCCGACCACACCACCGGGCCGGCCGCCGGCCGCCGGACGTGAACCGCCCGGAGCGCCCGCGCCGGACGGTCCCGTCCCGGATGCGCCGGGGCCCGTCCCGGACCCGTTCGCGGGCGCGCCCGAACCGCCGGGCAGCCCGGCGCCGTTGGTGCCGCCGCCGCCCTGGCCGGCCTTCTTCCCCTGCGACTTGCGGGGCGCGAACCAGTCGCTGGTCGCCTTCTCCTCGGCCGCGGCGGCGCTCTGAGCGTCACCGGAGGCCCCCGCGGCGCCCGCCGGCGTCCGCGCGTCACCGCCGGCGCCCTGGCCCGTTCCGTCGGCCCGGACGGACCCCCTGGTCGGCAGGGGCACCTTGGCCCCGTCGGACCCCTGGGCCCCCTGAGCACCGCCGGGGCCCTCGGCCCCCTGGCCTTCCGCCTCGGCCTCGTTGACGGTCTTGCGCACGACCACCGGCGGAATCGGCCGGGATCCGGGGATGTTGATCCGGATCCGGGTCGTCAGTGTGGTCTCGGTCTTGCGTTCCTCGGGCTGCGCGGCCGAACGGCCCGCGCCCGCGCCGTCGTCGGACACCGCCGGGATGCCGTACGGCGGGGTCCCCGAGGGGTAGGCGGCTCCGCCGCGCCCGTTGGGCCCGGAGGACGGAGTGTCAGTTTCACGACTCAAGGCAGGTTCTCCCGGTTGGCTCCGCCGCCCGTTACGACCTGACTGTGCGGGCGGCTCGGCGGCGCGCACCACCATACTGGCCACGTCCGGCCCGCATCCCGGGACCGCCGGGGAAACCCACACCGGACCCCCACGGCGGCGGTGGGAAGAAGCGGTACGTCATTCGCCAAGTCGGACGTCACGGACCGTCCGGTTGCCGCCCGCGACCCAGAGTGGCGCAGATCACAGCAACTGCCATGCCGCCGAGCAGGAAGAGATAGGAGCCGCCGCCCGCGGCGAAGAGGAAGTCCCCCTCCGGGCGGCTGGCGGTGAGCAGCACGACCGCGACCATCCAGCCGGCCGCGCCCGCCACGGCCCCGCCCCGGCCGCCGGTGGCCCGCGCCCCGCCCAGGAAGAGCCCGGCGGAGCCCGCGAGGGCGAGCAGCAGCCCGCCGGGGAACCACGCGGCCTGCACCAGTGCCCCGGCCAGGCCGACCACCGCGCCGAGCACGAACAGCCCCAGATAGGCCGCGGCCCGCCCGGCGGACGGCGGCTTGAGGGGCTGCGCCAGCGTGGAGCCGTGCGCGGGCTCCCGTCCGGCCGGGCTCATGACGCCTCCTCGGTCCCGGCGGGCCCGGTGATCCCGGCGATCCCGGCGAACAGATCGCTGTGGACGCCCGCGACACCCTCTCCGCGCACCAGTTCGTAGTACTCGGTGGTGAACAGGGGCTGGGCCAGCTCGTTGGAGAGCGCGAAGCAGGGCTCGGCCACCTCGATCTGGGTGGCGTGGGCGCGCATAGCGGCGGCCTTGGCGGCGGCGTGGGCGCTGCCGTCGACCCGTGCGGTGATCCGCTCGTCGGCGACGACACCCGGTACGTCCTCGATGGCGGCGGACTTGGCGAAAGGCAACTGGGCCAGGTCGTCCTGGAGCCGCGCGAAGGCGGCCTCGGCGACGGAGCGCGGCACCCGGTTCCAGTACACCCGGGCGATCCGCCAGGGCTCGCCCAGGTCGGGCCGTACGGCGGGGTCGGCGGCCAGGTCCGCGGCGCGCATGGCGATGCGGTGGGCCTGGATGTGGTCGGGGTGGCCGTACCCGCCGTTGTCGTCGTACGTCACGAGGACCTGCGGGCGCACCTCGCGGATCACGGCGACGAGGTGCCCGGCGGCCTCGTCGAGGTCGGCCTGCCAGAGGCAGTCGGGGTCCTCGTTGTCGGGCAGGCCCATCATCCCGGAGTCCCGGTACCGCCCGGCGCCGCCGAGCAGCCGGACGTCCGTGACGCCCAGTTCCCTCGTCGCCGCGGCGAGCTCCTGGCGCCGGTGGGCGCCGAGCGCGGCCCCGGAAAGGTGCCGCAGCCCGGGCGGGATGACCTCGCCCCGCTCACCGAGCGTGCAGGTCACCAGGGTCACCTGGGCACCCTCGGCCGCGTACCGGGCCATGGTCGCGCCGTTGTTGATCGACTCGTCGTCGGGATGCGCGTGCACCAGCAACAGACGCCGCGCGAAGCGAGGTGGGGGTCCCCCCGGCCGAAGGCTGGGGGAGGGCAGTTCCGTCATGCCCCCACCCTACGAGGCGGCGTTCCCCCTCCTCGTGTTCCCGGCACCGGGAAGCGTCCACGGAAGCCCCGCCTCGAGCACTCAGAACTTGATGCTGCCGATCATCCCCGCGATGTTCGTGGTGAGTTCGCTGATCGTGGGGGCGACCGTGGAAGAGGCGAGGTAGAAGCCCAGCAGCATGCACACGATCGCGTGGCCGGCCTTCAGGCCGGACTTCCTGATCAGCAGGAAGACGATGATCGCCAGCAGCACCACCGCCGAAATCGAGAGTGCCACGGCGGCTCACCTCCAAAGATCCCAGGACGCGGGGTGTCGGGGGGTCGGGGGTCAGGGTCTCGGTCGGACGGACGGTCGAGCGGTTGGACACGGACGGGCCGGACAGGCCGGACGCACCGGGAAAGCAGATAAATCCACACAACGGGCAGCACTTACATACCCACTATGCGCTAGTGATCATAACTATCCGCACGCGCGCACCGGCCCGCGCACAGCCGCACAAGGGGGCGCATGGCCAATATGGTCGGGGCATGACGACCGAGCCTGTCTCCTTCCCCCGACGGCACGCGCGCACCCAGCGTTTCACGCTCGGCGCGCCGCGCGCGTTCACCGTGGCTCCCGACGCCTCCCGCGTCGTGTTCCTGCGCTCCGACTCCGGTACGGACCGGGCGAATTCGCTGTGGGTCCTCGACCTGGGCGACCGCGGGGAGCGCGTGGCCGCGGACCCACGCGCCCTCCTGGGCGGCGCCGGCGAACATCTCTCACCCGAGGAGCGGGCGCGCCGTGAGCGCAGCCGCGAGGGCGGTGCGGGGATCGTCGGCTACGCCACCGACACAGCCGTCGAGTTGGCGTCTTTCGCCTTGTCAGGGCGGCTTTTCACGGCCGAGCTCAGGGCCGGTACCGCCCGCGAACTGCCCGTCCCCGGACCGGTGATCGACCCGCGCCCCTCCCCGGACGGGCGGCACGTCGCCTACGTCGCGGGCGGCGCGCTGCGCGTGGTGAGCGCCGAGGGCGAGGACGACCGGCCGCTCGCCGAGCCGGAGTCGGAGTCCGTGACGTACGGGCTCGCCGAGTTCGTCGCGGCCGAGGAGATGGACCGCTCGCGGGGCTTCTGGTGGGCGCCGGAGTCGGACCGGCTGCTGGTGGCGCGGGTGGACGACACGCCGGTGCGACGCTGGTGGATCTCCGACCCCGCACAGCCGGACCGCGAGCCCGCTCACGTCCGCTACCCGGCCGCCGGCACCGCGAACGCGGACGTACGGCTCTTCGTGATCGGCCTGGACGGGACGCGCACGGAGGTCGTCTGGGACCGGGACCGCTACCCGTATCTGGCGCGTGTGCACTGGTCAGAGGCGGGTGCGCCGCTGCTCCTGGTGCAGGCGCGGGACCAGCGCAGCCAGTTGTACCTGGCCGTGGACCCGGCCTCGGGGTCGACCCGGATGGTGCACGCCGACGAAGATCCAACTTGGCTTGATCTTTTCCCCGGGGTGCCCTGCTGGAGCCCCTCCGGGCAGCTCGTGCGGATCGCGGACGAGGGCGGCGCGCGGGTGCTGGCGGTGGGCGAACGACCGCTCACCGGGCCGCAGTTGCACATCCGTGCGGTCCTCGACGTCTCGGCCGGCGACGTGCTGGTCTCCGCCTCGGCCGGCGAGGAGGCGGCCGAGGCGGAGACCGGCGAGGTGCACGTCTACCGCGTCAACGAGCTGGGCGTGGAGCGCCTGACCGAGGAAGCGGGCGTGCACTCGGCTGTGCGCTCCGGGGGTGTGACCGTCCTCGTCTCCGCCGTGCTCGACCGGCCGGGCGCCCGGGTGCGGGTGTTCCGGAACGGCGAGCAGACGGCGCTCATCGCGTCCCGTGCCGAGGATCCCGGTATGTCCCCGCGCGTGACCCTCACCCAGGGGGGCGCACGCCGCATCCCGTGCGCCGTGCTTATGCCTACGGACTACCCCGGTGACACCTCCACGTCGGCGTCCGCCCCCACTCCCCTGCCCGTCCTCCTCGACCCCTACGGCGGCCCGCACGGCCCCCGCGTGGTCGCCGCGCACAACGCGTACCTCACTTCCCAGTGGTTCGCCGACCAGGGCTTCGCGGTGGTCGTCGCCGACGGCCGCGGCACCCCCGGCCGCTCCCCCGCCTGGGAGAAGGCCGTCCACCACGACTTCGCGCTCACCCTCGACGACCAGATCGAGGCCCTGCACGACCTCGCCAAGACCCACCCGCTCGACCTGAACAGGGTGGCGATCCGCGGCTGGTCCTACGGCGGGTATCTCGCCGCTCTGGCCGTGCTGCGCCGCCCGGACGTCTTCCACGCGGGCGTCGCGGGCGCCCCGGTCACCGACTGGCGCCTCTACGACACCCACTACACCGAGCGGTACCTGGGCGACCCGGCCACCGAGGCGGAGACGTACGCCAGGAACTCCCTCGTCACCGACGAGGGACTGTCCGGGGCCGCCGAGCCGCACCGCCCGCTGATGATCGTGCACGGCCTCGCCGACGACAACGTGGTGGTCGCGCACGCCCTGCGGCTGTCCTCCGCCCTGCTCGCCGCCGGCCGCCCGCACGAGGTCCTCCCCCTGTCCGGGGTCACCCACATGACTCCGCAGGAACAGGTCGCCGAGAACCTGCTGCTGCTCCAGGTGGACTTCCTCAAGCGCTCGCTGGGCATGGCCTAGCCACACGGCGACGGGCCCTGCGCCACGGCAACGGGCCGGTCCCGCCCTGACTCCACAGACAGGGTGGGGCCGGCCCGTTCACGGCACCCGCACGGCCGTACGCTGTCCACCATCGGGTGTCCGTATATCGGTGCTGCTTCCGCGAAGTTGCCTGTGCGTTAACGGTCTTGGGGCACCTACAGCGGCTTCAGCGGCTCCGTGCTCGCGAAGAGGCAGGCCGAGTCGTGGGCGGCCGGGCCGGTGGTGCGCAGGAACTGCTCGGGGACCGCCAGCGCCGGCACCTCCAGGGCGCAGCGCTCGCGCGCCTTGAAGCAGCGGGTGCGGAACCGGCAGCCGGAGGGGATGGCGGCCGGGGACGGCACGTCACCGGTGAGGATGATCCGCCGTCGGTGCTCGCGCGCCTCCGGGTCGGGCACGGGCACGGCGGACAGCAGCGCCTGGGTGTAGGGGTGGGTGGCGTGGTCGTAGATCTGCTCGTCCGTGCCCGTCTCCATGATCCGGCCCAGGTACATGACCCCCACCCGGTCGGAGATGTGCCGGACGATCGACAGGTCGTGCGCGATGAAGACGTAGCTCAGGTCGAAGTCGCGCTGGAGGCGCTCCAGCAGGTTGATCACCTGGGCCTGGACCGACACGTCGAGCGCCGACACCGGCTCGTCCGCGACGATGATCTCCGGGCGCAGGGCCAGCCCGCGGGCGATGCCGATGCGCTGGCGCTGGCCGCCGGAGAACTGGTGCGGGTAGCGGTTGATGTACTCCGGGTTCAGGCCGACGACGTCCAGCAGCTCCTGCACCTTGCGGCGCCGGTCGCCCTTCGGAGCCACCTCCGGGTGGATCTCGTAGGGCTCCCCGATGATGTCGCCCACCGTCATACGGGGGTTGAGCGAGGTGTACGGGTCCTGGAAGACCATCTGGATGTTGCGCCGGACCGCCTTGAGCGCGCGGCCGGACAGCTTGGTGATGTCCTCGCCCCGGTAGCGGATCTCGCCCGCCGTGGGCCGCTCCAGGTTGCACAGCAGCCTGGCGACCGTCGACTTGCCGCAGCCGGACTCGCCCACGATGCCCAGCGTCTCGCCCCGGGCGAGGGTGAAGTCGACGCCGTCGACGGCCTTGACCGACCCGACCTGCTTCCTGAACAGGACGCCCCGGGTGAGCGGGTAGTGCTTGACCAGCCCGCTGACCTCGAGGATCGGTTCGGCCGACGGCTCAGCCATCAAGGCACTCCCTCCAGAAGTGGCAGGCGGACCCGCGCTGTTCGTCGACCTCGTACAGCGGTGGCACGTCGGTGCGGCACACGTCCCGGGCCATCGGGCAGCGCGGGTGGAAGGCACAGCCGGAGGGGATGCGCAGGAGGCTGGGCGGCAGGCCCTTGATGGCGTAGAGCTCCCGGCCCTTCATGTCCAGGCGCGGGATGGAGTCCAGCAGGCCGCGGGTGTAGGGGTGGGCGGGCGCCTTGTAGAGGTCGTGGACGGGGGCCGACTCGACGATCCGGCCGGCGTACATCACCGCGATCCGGTCGGCGACGTCGGCGACCACGCCGAGGTCGTGAGTGATGAGGATCAGGCCCATGCGGTACTCGCGCCGGAGTTCGGCGAGCAGGTCCATCACCTGGGCCTGGACGGTCACGTCGAGGGCCGTGGTCGGCTCGTCGGCGATGACCAGCGCCGGTTCCAGGGCCAGCGCCATGGCGATCATGATGCGCTGGCGCATACCGCCGGAGAACTGGTGCGGGTAGTCGCGCACGCGCTGGGCGGCGGCCGGGATGCGGACCCGGTCCATCAGCTCCACCGCCTTCGCCCGCGCGTCCTTGCGCGACAGGCCGCGGTGCACGGTGAACATCTCGCCGAGCTGGTCGCCCACGGTCAGCACCGGGTTCAGGGCGGACAGCGCGTCCTGGAAGATCATCGCCATGGCGGCGCCCCGGATCCGCCGCCGCTCGTCCTCCTTGAGGGGCAGCAGGTCCCTTCCCTGGAAGAGGATCTCGCCGCCGGTGATCCTGCCGGGCGGCATGTCGAGGATGCCCATGACCGCCTGGGCGGTGACGGACTTCCCGGAGCCGGACTCCCCGAGCACGGCGAGCGTCTCGCCCGCGTCCACGGCGTAGGTGACCCCGTTGACGGCGTGGGCGATCCCGTCCCGGGTGCGGAACTCGATCCGCAGGTCACGGACCTCGAGCAGCATGCCGCCGTCACCTCAGCTTCGGGTCCAGGGCGTCGCGCACCGCGTCGCCGAGCATGATGAAGGCCAGCACCGTGATCGCCAGGGCTCCGGCGGGCCACAGCAGCGCGTGCGGGGCGTTGCGGACGTAGGGGGAGGCGGCGGAGATGTCGATGCCCCAGGACACGCTGGGCGGTTTCAGCCCGACCCCCAGGTAGGACAGGGTGGCCTCCAGTGCGATGTAGGTGCCGAGCGCGATGGTGGCGACGACGATCACCGGGGCGACGGCGTTGGGCGCGATGTGGCGCAGCAGGATGCGGGTGTCGGAGGCGCCCAGGGCGCGGGCGGCCTGCACGTAGTCGTGCTGTTTGGCGGTGATGACCGCGCCGCGTGCGATGCGGGAGATCTGCGGCCAGCCCAGCAGCACGATGAACCCGACGACCGGCCAGACGGTGTTGCTGGTCACCACGGACAGCAGCACCAGGCCGCCGAGGACGACCGGGATGGCGAAGAAGATGTCGGTGACCCGGGACAGCACGGCGTCCCAGACGCCGCCGAAGTACCCGGCGAGGGCGCCCAGGACGGAGCCCAGGACGGCCACTCCGGCGGTCGCGCAGACGCCGACGGTGACGGAGGCGCGGGCGCCGTGGACGGTGCGGGTGTAGACGTCGCAGCCCTGGCCGTCGTAGCCGAAGGGGTGGCCGGGGCCCGGGCCGTCCTGGGCCCGGGCCAGGTCGCACCGCAGCGGGTTGCCGGGGGCGATCAGGGACGGCCAGACGGCGATCAGGACCAGGAAGCAGATCACCAGCGCGGAGAGCAGGAAGACGGGGTTGCGGCGCAGGTCGCGCCAGGCGTCGGACCACAGGGAGCGGGGTCGGTCCTGCGGGCCCGGTGCGCCCGTGCCGGCGGAGCCGGCCGGGCCGTCCGGGCCGTGGGACGCCGGTTCCAGGGTGGTCGCCTCGCTCGCCGCGAGGTCCATGCCGCCGCCCATGCCGGTGCCCGCGACGGCGCCCTCGGGCTCGTTCGGCTGCGGCTGTGGCCGAGGCGGCGGCTCAGGCATAGCGGATCCTCGGGTCGAGTACGGCGTACAGCAGGTCCACGAGCAGGTTGGCGACCAGGAACACCAGGACCAGGACGGTGACGAAGCCGACCACGGTCTGGGTGTTCTGGCGGAGGATGCCCTGGTAGAGCTGGTAGCCGACGCCGTGGATGTTGAAGATGCGCTCGGTGACGATGGCGCCGCCCATCAGCGCCCCGATGTCGGTGCCGATGAACGTGACCACGGGGATGAGCGAGTTGCGCAGCAGGTGCCGGACGACCACCCGGCGGCGGGGCAGGCCCTTGGCGACGGCCGTGCGGACGTAGTCGGCGCGCCGGTTCTCGGCGATGGAGGTGCGGGTCAGACGGGTGACGTAGGCGAGGGAGACGGAGGCGAGGACCAGGCCCGGCACGATCAGCTCGTCAAGGGTGGCCTCCGGCGGGACGGACGGTCTGATCAAGTCCCACTTGACGCCGAGCAGCAGCTGGAGCAGCAGCCCGGTGACGAAGGTGGGGACGGAGATGACGACGAGGGTGCCCAGCAGGACGGCGGTGTCCACGGGCCGGCCGCGGCGCAGCCCGGTCACCACCCCCAAGGTGATGCCGATGACGACCTCGAAGACGATGGCGACGATGGTCAGCCGGACGGTGACGGGCAACGCCGTGGCCATCAGCTCCGTGACCGGCTGGCCGTTGAACGCCGTGCCGAAGTCGCCGGTGAAGACGTTGCCCATGTAGGTCGCGTACTGCTGCCACAGGGGCTTGTCGAGGCCGAACTCCCGCTTGAGCTGGGCGGCGGTCGCCGTGTCGCAGGCGCGCTCGCCGCACAGGCCGGCGATGGGGTCGCCCATCACGTTGACCATGAGGAAGATCAGCAGGGTGGCGCCGAAGAACACCGGGATCATCTGCAGCAGCCGCCGCGCGACGTAGCGTCCCATGGCGGTTCAGCCGACCCTGATCTCGTCGTAGACGGGGACGCTGAAGGGGTTGAGGGCCACGTCGTGCAGCCGGTCGGTGTAGCCCGCGCTGCCGTTCTGGTACCACAGCGGGATGGCGGCCATGTTGTCGCGGACGACGCCCTCGGCCTGCTGGAAGAGCCGGATCGCCGCCGCCTTGTCGGTCTCGGCGTTGGCCCGGTCGACGAGCCGGTCGAAGTCCTTGTTCGACCACTTGCCGTCGTTGGACGAGGCGTTCGTGTAGTAGAGCGGCTGGAGGAAGTTCTGGATCAGCGGGTAGTCCATCTGCCAGCCGGCCCGGAACGGCCCCGTCATCCTGTGCCGCGAGATCTGGTTGCGGAAGTCGGCGAAGGTGCCGACCGGGTTGCCGACGCAGGCGTGGTCGTTGCCGAGGGCGTTGTTGATGGAGTTGCACACGGCGTCCACCCACTGCTTGTGCGAGCCCGTGTCCGCGTTGTAGGTGATCCGCACCTGGCCCCCGGGCAGTCCGCCGCCCTCCTTGACCAGCTTCCTGGCCTCGGCGGGGTGGTACTCGCAGGCCCGGCCGCACAGCCCCGCCTTGTAGCCGCCGTCGGTGCCGAGGACCGGGGAGGTCCAGTCGGTGGCCGGGGTGCGGGTGCCGCGGAAGAGGGTCCGGGTGATCTGCGCGCGGTTGATGGCCATCGACAGCCCGGTGCGCACCCTGCGCGCGCCGTCGGTGTTCCACGCCTTGTCGTAGAACGGGAACGCCAGGGTCTGGAGGATGCCGGCAGGGGTGTTGATGTAGCGGCCGTCCAGGTCGGAGTGGACGTTCTTGAGCTGGCCGGCGGGGATGTCGTCGACCAGGTCGAGGTTGCCGGCCAGCACGTCGGTGTAGGCGGTGTTGCTGTCGGTGTAGACCAGCAGGGTCACGCCGTCGTTGCGCGCCTTGTCGGGGCCCGGGTAGCCGTCCCACTTCTTCAGGTACATCTGGGCGCCCTTGGTGTACGACTGGATGGTGTACGGGCCGTTGCCGACGGGCTTGTCCAGCCAGGCCTTGTGGTGGGTGAAGAAGGTGCGGGGCAGCGGGGCGAAGGCGGCGTAGCCGAGGGTGTCGGGGAAGGAGGAGAACTTCTGGTCGAGCCGGACGGTGAAGGTCCGCGGTCCGGTGACCCTCAGTCCGGAGAGGGTGTCGGCGGTCTGCCTGCCGCTGTCGGGGTGGACCTTGTCGTAGCCCTCGATGTAGCCGAAGAAGTACGCGTTCTTCTGGTTGTTCTTCAGGCTCGCGCCGTAGTTCCAGGCGTCGACGAAGGACTTCGCGGTCACCGGTTCGCCGTTGCTGAACTTCCAGCCGGCCTTGACGGTGATGGTGTAGTTCTGCGAGTCGGGGCTGTCGATCCGCTCGGCGAGCATGTTCTCGGCCTTGCCGGTCCTCGGGTTGTACCGCTTCAGCCCGCGGAAGACCATGTCGAGCACCTTGCCGCCCTGCACCTCGTTGGTGTTGGCGGGCTCCAGCGGGTTCTGCGGGTCCCCCCAGGACGAGCTGAGCACACTGCCCCCGGCGACACCTGCGCCGCTCCCGCAGGCGGCCAGCGGCAGCAAGGCCGCCACCGCGCCCAGGGCCCACGTCACGCGCGTGCGTGCACGCATGGGCGCCTCCTGGGGTGCGGTGTGCGATCGGGCGGGCCGCGGGGCTGACGGACCCGAGGCCATATCAGCGCATCAACCGCACATCGCACACCCGCCACACCGGCGGCGGCCCGACTCCAGCCGGACGGCTCACCGTCCGGCGCCCCTGGCTCGCGACCCGGCGTCCCCCGACTCGCGTTGCACACGAAAAACGCCGGTTCCCGGCACCCCTGTGCCGGGGTGCCGGGAACCGGCGCACGTGCCGTGAGGGACTACGCGGCGTGCACGACGTCCTTCTCCTCGGCGAAGTGGCATGCCGACTCGTGGGCCGCCGGGGAGTCCGAGCCCTTGAAGCGCTCGGGGATGGCAAGCAGCGGTACCTCCTGGGCGCACTTGTCCTGCGCCTTCCAGCAGCGGGTGCGGAAGCGGCAGCCCGAGGGCGGGTTGGCCGGGGAGGGCACGTCGCCGGTGAGGATGATCCGCTCGCGGTGCTCACGGGCGTCCGGGTCCGGCACCGGGACCGCCGACAGCAGCGCCTGGGTGTAGGGGTGCGTCGGGTGGTCGTAGATCTGCTCGTCCGTGCCGATCTCGGCCATCCTGCCCAGGTACATCACACCGACGCGGTCGGAGATGTGCCGGACGATGGACAGGTCGTGCGCGATGAAGATGTAGGAGAGGTTGAACTCGTCCTGCAGTCCCTCCATCAGGTTGATGACCTGCGCCTGGACCGACACATCCAGCGCGGAGACCGGCTCGTCGCAGATGATGACCTCGGGGTTGAGCGCGAGGCCGCGGGCGATGCCGATGCGCTGGCGCTGGCCGCCGGAGAACTGGTGCGGGTAGCGGTTGATGTACTCCGGGTTCAGGCCGACGACGTCCAGCAGCTCCTGCACCTTGCGGCGCCGGTCGCCCTTCGGAGCCACCTCCGGGTGGATGTCGAAGGGCTCCCCGATGATGTCGCCCACCGTCATACGGGGGTTCAGCGAGGTGTACGGGTCCTGGAACACCATCTGGATGTTCCGGCGGACCGCCTTGAGCGCGCGCCCGGACAGCTTGCTGATGTCCTGGCCCTTGTAGAAGATCTCGCCCGCGGTCGCGCGCTCCAGGTTCATCAGGAGCTTGGCCACCGTCGACTTGCCGCAGCCGGACTCGCCCACGATGCCCAGGGTCTCGCCCTGATACAGGTCGAAGGAGACGCCGTCGACGGCCTTGACCGCGCCGATCTGCCGCTTGAACAGGATGCCCTGGGTGAGCGGGAAGTGCTTCTTCAGGTCACGCACCTGAAGGATCGGCTCACCGTGCCCGGCGCGCGCCTCGATCGCGGCGACCGACTTCGCCTCGGAGTGGGCGTCGACGACGCCCACCTCGGAGACGTTCGGCGTGGCGTCCTGCCGCTCGTCGTTCTTGCTGAGCTCAGCCATGGATCGTCTCCTTCCAGAAGTGGCACGCCGAGGCGCGGCCCGGCAGCTCGCCGCCGTCGCGCTCGGTGACCGGCAGCAGGTCCGGGATCTGCGTACGGCAGATGTCCTGGGCCTTGGGGCAGCGCGGGTTGAAGGCGCAGCCGGTCGGAACGCGCAGCAGGTTGGGCGGCAGGCCCTTGATCGCGTACAGCTCCTGGCCCTTGAGGTCCAAGCGCGGAATCGAGTCCAGCAGACCTCGCGTGTACGGGTGGGCCGGGCGCTTGTACAGCTCGTGGACCGGTGCCTGCTCCACGATGCGGCCCGCGTACATCACCGCGATCTTGTCGGCGACGTCGGCGACCACGCCGAGGTCGTGGGTGATGAGGATCAGGCCCATGTTGTACTCGCGCTGCAGCTCCGCGAGCAGGTCCATCACCTGGGCCTGCACCGTCACGTCGAGGGCCGTGGTCGGCTCGTCGGCGATGATCAGGTCCGGCTCCAGGGCCAGCGCCATGGCGATCATGATGCGCTGGCGCATACCGCCCGAGAACTGGTGCGGGTAGTCGTTGACGCGCGCCGCGGCCGCCGGGATCTTCACCCGGTCCATCAGCTCGATCGCCTTGGCCTTGGCGTCCTTCTTGGACAGGCCCTGGTGGACGCGGAACATCTCGCCCAGCTGGTAGCCGACGCTCAGCACCGGGTTCAGCGAGCTGAGCGCGTCCTGGAAGATCATGGCGATGCGCCGGCCGCGGATCTTGCGGCGGTCCTCGGCGGACATGGTCAGCATGTCCTGTCCGCGGAAGCGGATCTCCCCCTGGGGGATCTTCGCCGGCGGCATGTCGAGGATGCCCATGATGGCCTGCGCGGTGACGGACTTGCCGGAGCCGGACTCGCCGAGCACCGCGAGCGTCTCGCCCGCGTTCACGCTGTAGTTGACGCCGTTGACGGCCTTGACCACGCCGTCACGGGTGTGGAACTCCACGTGCAGGTCCCGCACGTCGAGCAGTGGGCCGCCGTCCGCCCCGGCGTCGCGGGGCGACGGCGCGGGCACGACTTCTTCGATGGTGGTCACGTACGCCTCCCTCAGCGCGTCTTCGGGTCGAGGGCGTTGCGGACGGCCTCACCGAGCATGATGAACGCCAGCACCGTGATGCTGAGCAGGATCGACGGGTAGAGCATGATCCACTTCGCTACCCGGATGGAGTTGCCTCCGTCGGAGATGTCATTGCCCCACGACACGCCGTTCAGGCCGAGGCCCAGGAAGGACAGCGTGGCCTCGGCGCCGATGTAGACACCGAGCGAGATGGTGGCGACGACGATCACCGGCGCCACCGCGTTGGGCAGCACATGGCGCATGAGGATGCGCCCGGTTCCCGCGCCGAGCGCCCTGGCGGCCTGCACGTAGTCCGTCGACTTCACGGTGATGACCGCGCCGCGCATCACACGGGCCGTCTGCGTCCAGCCGAGGAAGGCCAGGGCGGCGATGACGACCGGGATGGAGCGGTCGGTGAAGGAGTTCAGCATCACCATGGTGCCGAGCAGGAAGGGGATGCCGAAGAACATGTCCGTCACCCGGGACAGGACGGCGTCGAGCCAGCCGCCGAAGTAACCGGCGATCATGCCGATCAGACCGCCGACGACGGTCACCACGAGGGTGGTTCCGGCGCCGACCAGCAGCGAGGCGCGGGTGCCGTAGATGGCGCGGGCGTACACACTGCGGCCCTGGGCGTCGTAGCCCAGCCAGTCGGCCGAGAGGACATGGCCGTAGCTCGGGTGCTGCAGGTAGTGGTTGGCCAGATCCTTGTTGTTCGGGTCGGCGCCCGTGAACAGGCTGGGCCAGAACGCCATCACCAGCAGCAGCAGGATCAGCACCGCGGAGACGACGAACACCCAGTTGGTGCGCAGGTCCTGCCAGGCATCGCCCCACAGGCTGCGGGTCTTCTCCGGCTTGGGCTCTGGCAGTTCGGCGCCCGCGGCGGCGGACGCGGCGGCCGTTGCGGCCTCGTCGGCGGAAGTGGTCAGCTCAGGCATAACGGATCCTCGGGTCCAGGACCGCGTAGAGCAGGTCGACGATCAGGCTGGCGAAGAGGTACACGAGGACGAGGATGGTGACCAGCCCGACCAGCGTGGTGCCCTCCCGACGCACGATCGACTGGTAGATCGTTCCGCCGACGCCGTGGATGTTGAAGATGCCCTCGGTCACGATCGCGCCGCCCATCAGGGCGCCGAGGTCGGTGCCGAGGAAGGTGACGACGGGGATGAGGGAGTTGCGCAGCAGGTGCACTCCGACCACCCGGCGGCGGGGCAGGCCCTTGGCGATGGCCGTGCGCATGAAGTCCGCCCGCATGTTCTCCGCCACCGAGGTACGGGTCAGCCGGGCCACATAGGCCAGTGAGGCGCTGGCCAGCACGATGGCCGGCAACAGCAGCTGGCTGAAGTCGGTGTCGTCGCTCACCGAGGGTTCCAGCAGGTTCAGCTGGAAGGCGAACACCGTCTGCAGGATGTAGCCCAGCACGAAGACCGGCACCGAGATCAGCAGCAGCGTCACGAAGAGGATGACGGTGTCGGCCGCCTTGCCGGCGCGCATGCCAGATACGACACCGAGAACGATGCCGAGCACGGCCTCGATGGCGAACGCGAAGCCGGCGAGGCGGAGCGTCACCGGGAAGGCCTCGCCCAGGATGTCGGTGACCGGGCGGCCACTGGCGATCTGCGTCCCGAAGTCGAGATGCAGGATCATGTTCTTCATGTAGTCGAGGTACTGGACCAGGACGGGCTTGTCGAGGCCGTACTGGTGCCGCAGCGACTGCAGCACCGCCGGGCTGGTGCCCTTGTCCCCGAAGAGCCCGCGCACGGGGTCGCCGGGCAGGGCGTAGACCATCAGGAAGATGAGCAGGGTCGTCCCGATGAAGACCGGGATCATCTGGAGCAGTCGTCGTGCGACATAGCGCCCCATGGTGCCTCCATGTCAGTCACAGCGGCAGGCCCTTTTCGCCGGGTACGAGCGGCTTCCGGACGGATTCCGTGCGTACGCGGTGAAAAGGGCCCCCCGGCCGATCGGCCGACGCCGTGCCGCACCTGGTGGTGAAGGTGCGGCACGGCACACGCTGTTCGTCGTCAGCGGTTACTTCTTGACCTGAACGCCGGTCAGGATCGGGTCGCCGTCCTGGGCGTACTTGACGCCGGTGACCTTCTCCGAGTAGCCCGCGTTGACCTTGTAGTACCAGAGCGGAATGCTCGGCATGTAGTTCGGCAGTTCCTTCTCGATCTGCTGGTACAGCTTCTCCGACTCGTCCAGCGTCTTGGCGGCGTCCGCCTTGGCGATCAGGTCGTCGATCTCCTTGCTGGAGAAGCCGCCCTGGTTGCCGTCGGACTTGGTGCCGTACAGGTCGCGGATGAAGTTGGAGATGAACGGGTAGTCGAGCACCCAGCCGGAGCGGTACAGCGACTTGACCTGCTTGTTGTCACGGGCGTTGAGGTCCGACTGGAAGTCGGGCTTGGAGTCGCCGGTGCACGCCACGCCGGTGGCCTTGGTGATGGAGCCGCAGACGGCCTCCACCCACTCCTTGTGACCGCCGTCCGCGTTGTACTGGATGGAGATCTTGTTGCCCGGGACGCCGCCGCCCGCCTTGATGAGCTCCTTGGCCTTGGCCGGGTCGTACTTGGTGACGTCGCCGGCGGCGTTCGGCGTGTAGCCGAGGACTCCCTTGGCGACCCAGCCGGTGGCGGGCTCACGGGTGCCCTGGAGCACGGTCTTGGTGATGGTGTCGCGGTCGATCGCCATCGACAGGCCCTGCAGGACCTTGGGGTCGATGTCCTTCCACTGCTTGGAGTAGAAGGCCACGGCGATGGTCTGGATCGCCGAGTACGACTGGTCGACGGCGCGGTCGCCGAGGTCCTGCTTGTAGACCGGCAGGTCACGCGGAGCGACCTGGCGCATCACGTCGAGGTTGCCGGACTTCAGGTCCTGGTAGGCGGTCTCGAGCTTGGAGTAGTTCTTGAAGGTCACCCCGCCGTTCTTGGCGGCGTTCGGGCCCTTGTAGCCGTCGAACTTGGCGACCTGGATCTCCTTGTTGTGCTCCCAGCTGACGAACTTGTACGGACCGTTGCCGATCGGGTGCTCACCGGCGGCCTTCGGGTCCTTGTAGAAGGACTCGGGCAGCGGGTCGAAGACCTCGTAGCCGAGCTTGTAGACGAAGTACGGCATCGGCTTGGAGAGCGTGATGGTGAAGGTGTTGTCGTCGACGACCTTCAGGCCGGACATCTTGTCGGCCTTCGGCTTGCCCTTGGCCGGGGCGACGTCGTCGTAGCCCTGGATGTCGGAGAACCAGAAGCTGTTGGTCTGCTTGTTGGCCGGGTTGGCGGCCCAGTTCCAGGCCTTGACGTAGGACGTCGCGGTCACCGGGGTGCCGTCGTGGAACGTCCAGCCCGGCTTCAGCTTCACCGTGAAGGTCTTGTTGTCGCTGGTGTCGATCGACTGCGCGTTGACGTTGACGATCTTGCCGCTGCTGTCGTAGTCGACAAGCCCGGAGAACAGCGACTTGATGACGATGCTGCCGTTGGACTCCATGGTGTTCGCCGGCTGCAGCGGGTTCTGGGGCTCGCCCACCTCGACCGAGAACTTGCCGTTCGGGTCGACCGCACCCTTGCTGCCGCTGCCCTTGTCACCGCCGCCGCCGCCACAGGCCGTCGCACCCAGCGCCACAACCGCGGCTATCGCAACCCACTTGGCGCTCTTGGCACCACGCATGGGGCTCCTCCTCATGAGTCCATTGGTTCACCGCATGGAGGGGCACTCGACGCATCACCGTTACCGGTGCCTGAAATGGTCAGGTGCCCCCTGCTCGTGAGTCGGCGCCGCCAGCAGCGCGTGACCCGTTGATTCGAGCTCTACGCGCCTAACTATCTGCCATTCCAACCGGAACGAACCACACCTTAGAGGTCTCGGTTCGATCACACCTGCCGCCTACTTCTTCCAAAATCCGGACAAAGGGTTTGGTGAAAGATCCCTGCGAAACGGACTTGTTACACAACTATCGGGCAGGGGTGTCCGCATAGCGGACAGGTGGGGTGGAAAACCAGTTGCGTGAAACGGCGGAGCGGTCTCTCGACGCCGTGGGACGTCCTGACGCGCCGGTCAGACCGGTGCGAGGGGTCCGATAAGCCACGCATTCCAGCCACTTTAACAACCGGCCACAGTCCGCCGGGGCCGGAGCGAGGGACCTGATACAGGTTTATAGGGAAAACCCTCTACGGCCCTGACGGGCGCCCGCCGATTCCACGCCGAAAACGAAAGGGGCCCACCCGGTGGCACCGGGCAGGCCCCTCGCGTCCGTCACGTCCGCCGGCTCACGTCGGTCACGTCCGTCACGTCCGTCACGTCGTCACGTCCGTCACCTCAGTCACGCCGGTCGTCGGCTCGCGTCAGCTGTGCTTGGCCCTGCTGGCCGCGCGGGCGCGCTCGCGCTGGTCGAGGACGACCTTGCGGATGCGGACCGCCTCCGGGGTCACCTCGACGCACTCGTCGTCGCGGCAGAACTCCAGGGACTGCTCCAGGGAGAGCTTGCGCGGCGGGACGATCGACTCGGTCACGTCGGCCGTCGAGGACCGCATGTTGGTGAGCTTCTTCTCCTTGGTGATGTTGACGTCCATGTCGTCGGAGCGGGAGTTCTCACCGACGATCATGCCCTCGTACACCTCGGTGCCCGGCTCCACGAAGAGCACGCCGCGCTCCTGGAGGTTGGTCATCGCGAAGGCGGTGACGGCACCGGAGCGGTCGGCGACCAGGGAGCCGTTGTTGCGGGTCTGGAGCGGGCCGAACCAGGGCTCGAAGCCCTCGTGGATGGAGTGGCCGATGCCCGTGCCGCGGGTCTGGGTCAGGAACTCGGTACGGAAGCCGATCAGACCGCGGGAGGGGACGACGAACTCCATGCGGACCCAGCCGGAGCCGTGGTTGGACATGTTGTCCATCCGGCCCTTGCGGACGCCCATGAGCTGGGTGACCGCGCCCATGTGCTCCTCGGGCACGTCGACCGTCATCCGCTCGACCGGCTCGTGGACCTTGCCGTCGATCTCCTTGGTGACCACCTGCGGCTTGCCGACGGTCAGCTCGTAGCCCTCGCGGCGCATGGTCTCGACCAGGATGGCGAGCGCGAGCTCACCGCGGCCCTGGACCTCCCAGGCGTCGGGGCGCTCGGTGTCGAGGACGCGGAGCGAGACGTTGCCGATCAGCTCGCGGTCCAGGCGGTCCTTGACCTGGCGGGCGGTGACCTTGCGGTCCTTGACGGCCGCCTTGGCGTCGGCGCCCTTGCCGGTGCCGCCGCGGCCCACCAGCGGGGAGGTGTTGGTGCCGATGACCATGGAGATCGCGGGCTCGTCGACCGTGATCAGCGGCAGCGCGACCGGGTTCTCCGGGTCGGCCAGGGTCTCGCCGATCATGATGTCGGGGATGCCGGCGACGGCGCAGATGTCGCCGGGGCCGGCCTTCTCGGCCGGCTTGCGGGTGAGCGCCTCGGTCATCATCAGCTCGGAGATGCGGACGTTGCCGATGGAGCCGTCGCGCTTGATCCAGGCGACCGTCTGGCCCTTGCGCAGCTCGCCCTGCTCCACGCGCAGCAGCGCGATACGGCCGAGGAAGTTGTCGGCGTCCAGGTTGGTGACGTGGGCCTGGAGCGGGGCGTCGGCGTCGTAGGTCGGGGCCGGGATGTGCTCCAGGATGGTGGAGAAGAACGGCTCCAGGCTGTCGGAGTCGGCCGGGACCGTGCCGTTCTCGGGCTTGGTCAGGGACGCGATGCCGTCACGGCCGCAGGCGTAGACGATCGGGAACTCGATCTGCTCCTCGTCGGCGTCCAGGTCGAGGAAGAGGTCGTAGGTCTCGTTGACGACCTCGTCGATGCGGGAGTCCGGGCGGTCCGTCTTGTTGATGCACAGGATGACGGGCAGGCGCTGCTGGAGCGCCTTGCGCAGCACGAAGCGGGTCTGCGGCAGCGGGCCCTCGGAGGCGTCCACCAGCAGCACGACGCCGTCGACCATCGACAGACCGCGCTCGACCTCGCCGCCGAAGTCGGCGTGGCCGGGGGTGTCGATGATGTTGATCGTGATGGGGTCCCCGCCGTCCTTGGGGTGGTACTTCACCGCCGTGTTCTTGGCGAGGATCGTGATGCCCTTCTCACGCTCCAGGTCGTTGGAGTCCATCATGCGGTCGTCGACCGAGTCGAGCTGGTGGGCGGCGAAGGCACCGGCCTGCTTCAGCATGCCGTCGACGATGGTGGTCTTGCCGTGGTCGACGTGGGCGACGATGGCGACGTTGCGGATGTCGTGACGCGTAGTGGACGCGGCCATATTGAGGCGTACTCCCGGAGTGTGCGGACGGCTGCGCGTACGTCCTCGGTACGCGCGCCCTGCCGGGCTGAACACGCCACGGCCTCACCCCATGGTACGGGGCCGCCGAAGCAGCGGCCCCGGAGGACCTCAGGACGACGGGCTCGGCGAGGGCTTCGCACCCTCCGCGCCCTTCTTCAGGAAGCCCATGTCCTCGTACACCGGTGTCTGGAAACCGAAGGCGCCCACGTTGGCGAGGGTGCGGCGGGTGGCGACGAGCTGGGGGCGCTGGTAGAGCGGGATGGAGCCGGCGGTGGCCCAGATGCGGGCGTCGGCCTTGCGGACCAGGTCCTTCTCCTCGTCCTCGTCCAGGGTGGCGATGGCCTCGGCGAAGAGCTGGTCCACCTGGTCGGTGCCGACGCGGGTGTAGTTCTGCTGGACGTTCAGGGAGCCGTCGGCGGCCGGGACGGGCTTGGCGTAGACCGGGCGGGCGTCGGTGGCGGGGTAGGCGGAGCTGGGCCAGGAGTAGAGGGCGAGGTCGTACTGTCCGGCGGCGACGTGGTCGCGGAAGTAGCTGTCGCCGGGGACCTTGGTGATCTCGGTGGCGATGCCGACCGCGCCGAGCATGGCGGTGATCCGGTCGGCGACCTTGCTCAGTGTGTCGGAGCCGGGGCCGGAGGGCAGCACGAAGCGGAGCGTGAGCGGCTTGCCGTTCTTGGCCACCCGCGGCGCGGCTGCGGCGCCGGCGGGCGCGGCGCTGCCCTTGGGGGCGTAGGCGCCGGGGGCGCCGCCCTGCTTGGGGTGCTCCTGGGGGTACTGCCGGCCGTCCTGGGCGAGCTGCGGGGCGCCGTGTCCGTCCCCGCCGCGGGCCTTCTCCTTGTCCTCCCGCTCCTGCTTGTCCCCGGCGTCGTGCCCCTTGTTGTCCTCCGCGTGGTCGTCGACGCCGACGATGTACGTGCCGTCGCCCTTCTCGCCGCCGGGGGACTTCCCCGGCCGGGGCCTGGCCTTGTCGCCCTCGGCGCCGGCCGCCTTCTCACCCTTCTTCTGCTCCTTGACGGCCCCGGGCACCCAGCCCGCGTCCGCGAGCAGCGCCTTGGCCTCGGCGGTGTCCTGTCCGCCGAGCGCGTCGCTGTTGTCCGCGTAGGCCACCTGGCCCGACAGGGCGAGGTGGCTGCCGACCGGGATCGCGGGCAGGCCGAGCGGCTTCAGGACGATCTCGGCGAGTTCCTTGCGGTTCAGGGCGTGGGCCACCGCGTGCCGGACCCGCTCGTCGGCGAGGGGGCCGTCGGCGCCGTTGAGGGCGAGCTGGGTGAAGGCGGGCTCCAGGGACTTGCGCACCACGACGGTCTGCCGTGCCTGCTGCTGTTTCAGGGAGGCGCCCAGGGTGTCGGCGGGGTCGATGTCGGCCACGTCCACGGTGCCGGCGGCGAGGGCGGCGGCCCGCTTGTCGCGGGGCACCTCGTGCAGCACGATCTCGTTCAGTTTGGCCGGGTGGCCCCACCAGCGCGGGTTGCGGGTGAGGACGACGTCCTTGCTCTTGGTGTCGATCTTCTGCACGGCGAACGGGCCCGCGCTGACCTTGAGCTTCTTGCGGGCGCCGTCGTTGAAGGAGTTCGCGGTGGCGGTGACGTCCTTGGGGTACAGCGGCGAGAACAGCGACTTCCAGTCGGCGTAGGGGCGGGCGAAGGTGACCTTGACCTCCAGGTCGTTGGCGCCGCGCTCGACCTTCTCGATCCGGTCGTAGCCGGCGTTGCGCGCGGTCCAGTACGCGGAGTCCTTGCCGGACAGTGCGCGCCACTGGGCGGCGAAGTCGTCGGCGCCGATCTCGCGGCCGTCGCTCCAGACGGCCTGCTGGTTGAGCTTGTAGACGACGACCTGTTTGGGCTCGGTGTCGACCACCCGGGCGGAGTCGAGGTAGTCGGCGTCGCGCTGCGGGCGTCCGCTCGCGTCGATGCGGAACATGGCGGGCAGGACGGCCTGGGCGATCCGGGTGGTGCCGGCGTCGGCGTCGGCCTGGAAGGTGTTCAGGGTCTGCGGCATCGCGTCCACGGCCCAGCGCAGGGTGCCGCCGTCGGCGACCTGGGCTCGGGCGGCGTGTGCGACGTCCTGCTTGGCCAGCGGCTTGCTGCCCTTGTCGTCGGAGCCGCAGCCGGCCAGCAGGGGCACCGCGAGGGCGCCCGCGGTCAGGAAGGCGACCGAGCGCGTCACCGCGCGCGGCCCGACACCGTCGTACGACATCTGTAGTACCTCCGGTGAGCCGCTCCCGCCGGTGAACACGGGTGGCGACACGGTAGGGATATATGTAGGGATTGTTCACATTTGGCTGTATTTTGGTGCTGATCAGATCTATGGCCCCACTGAAGAGGAAAGGGTTCGTCTGTCGGAGGCGACACGACGGCGGAGACCTTCAAGGTCACCCGTGCGGAGCAACGCGCCTCCGGCGCGCATACAGCGCGTGCGGGTGCGCGGGTGGGTGTGCGCAGGGATGTGCGATCCGCCAATCGCTGCACATGCCTTCCCACCGACAGGTGTGACGCGCAACACTCGCAGGCGCATGAACGTTGCCGCCTAGGGCTCGACAGCCCATGGAAGTGAGGTCACGTCATGTCCGTGCACGACGACCTGACGTCGGTCCAGCGCAGCCTCGACGAGCTGCTGCGGTCGGTGGGCCGGCTGGAGCAGCAGCTCCGCGGCTCCCTGGAGATGCGCCGCGTCCGCACCGACGCCGACCACCTGCGCGAGAGCGTCGCGCTGCTGCGCGAGGCCTCCCAGGGCCCCGCCACTGAGCGCCGCCCCCTCGTCACCATCCCCGACACGCCCTACGACATGTCCCTGTGGACGGACTCGGACGACGAGGGACTCGGCGCCCGCGACCGCCACGCCCCCTGACCCGACCGACCGGAGTCCTTACGTGGCCACTGGTACGGAACCTCCAGGAACCGACACCCATCCCCCCACCCAACCGCCCCGCGGCGGCGTCCGCGCCCCGGCGCGGGCCGCGATCACCGCACCGCACCTGCGGACCGACCGCTGGTGGCTGGCGCCCGCCGTCACCGCGGCCGGCCTGTTCGCCTTCGTCGTGTACTCGACATGGCGGGCCTTCGCCAACGCCCACTACTACGCGGCCCCGTACGTCTCGCCGTTCTACTCGCCCTGCCTGGCGGAGAACTGCAGGACCATGCGGATGGGCCCCAACGCCGACCTCTTCGGCAGCTGGTGGGCGATCTCCCCGGCGATCATCATCCTGATCTTCCCGCTGGGCTTCCGCCTGACCTGCTACTACTACCGCAAGGCGTACTACCGCAGCTTCTGGGCGTCCCCGCCGGCCTGCGCGGTCGCCGAGCCGCACGGGAAGTACACCGGTGAGACGCGCTTCCCGCTGATCCTGCAGAACGTCCACCGGTACTTCTTCTACGCGGCGCTGCTGGTCGCGGCCGTGCTGACCTACGACACCGTGCTGGCCTTCCGGGACCAGCACTACCGCTGGGGCCACATGGGCCTGGGCACGGTCGTCTTCCTGGTCAACATCGTGCTGATCTGGGCGTACACGATCTCCTGCCACTCCTGCCGGCACATCGTCGGCGGCAAGCTCAAACACTTCTCAAAACACCCCGTGCGCTACAAGGCGTGGCAGTTCGTGGGCCGGCTCAACGCCCGCCACATGCAGCTGGCGTGGGCGTCGCTGCTGAGCGTGGCGCTCGCCGACTTCTACGTCTATCTCGTCGCGTCCGGCGTCTTCGACGATCCGCGCTTCTTCTAGGGCTAGTGAGGGACTGACTGATGTCCGTGGTGGACCGGCAGGAGTGGGACGTCGTCGTGGTCGGTGCCGGGGGCGCCGGGCTGCGGGCCGCGATCGAGGCGCGCGAGCGGGGCGCCCGTACGGCGGTGATCTGCAAGTCGCTGTTCGGCAAGGCCCACACCGTGATGGCCGAGGGCGGCATCGCGGCGGCGATGGGCAACGTGAACGAGCACGACAACTGGCAGGTGCACTTCCGTGACACGCTGCGCGGCGGCAAGTTCCTCAACCAGTGGCGGATGGCCGAGCTGCACGCCAAGGAGGCCCCGGACCGGGTGTGGGAGCTGGAGACCTGGGGCGCGCTGTTCGACCGTACGAAGGACGGGAAGATCTCGCAGCGCAACTTCGGCGGCCACGAGTACCCGCGCCTGGCACACGTCGGCGACCGCACCGGCCTGGAGCTGATCCGCACGCTCCAGCAGAAGATCGTCTCGCTCCAGCAGGAGGACCACCGGGAGACCGGGGACTACGAGTCCCGGCTGAAGGTCTTCCAGGAGTGCACCGTCACCCGGATCCTCAAGACCGTGCCCGACAGCGGCTCCGCCGCTGGCGAGCGTGTCAGCGGGGTCTTCGCCTACGAACGCGAGACGGGCCGTTTCTTCGTGCTCCAGGCGCCCGCGGTCGTGATCGCGACCGGCGGCATCGGCAAGTCGTTCAAGGTCACGTCGAACTCGTGGGAGTACACCGGCGACGGGCACGCGCTGGCGCTGCTGGCCGGGGCGCCGCTGCTGAACATGGAGTTCGTGCAGTTCCACCCCACCGGCATGATCTGGCCGCCGTCGGTGAAGGGCATCCTCGTCACCGAGTCGGTGCGCGGCGACGGCGGGGTGCTGCGCAACTCCGAGGGCAAGCGGTTCATGTTCGACTACGTCCCCGACGTCTTCAAGGAGAAGTACGCCGAGACGGAGGACGAGGCCGACCGCTGGTACGACGACCCGGACCACAACCGGCGCCCGCCGGAGCTGCTCCCCCGCGACGAGGTGGCCCGCGCCATCAACTCGGAGGTGAAGGAGGGCCGCGGCTCCCCGCACGGCGGGGTCTTCCTGGACGTCTCCACCCGCATGCCGGCCGAGGTCGTGCGCCGTCGGCTGCCGTCCATGTACCACCAGTTCAAGGAGCTGGCCGACGTCGACATCACGGCGGAGCCGATGGAGGTCGGACCGACCTGCCACTACGTGATGGGCGGCATCGCGGTCGACTCCGACACGGCGGCGGCGCGCGGGGTGCCGGGCCTGTTCGCGGCGGGCGAGGTGGCCGGCGGCATGCACGGCTCCAACCGCCTCGGCGGCAACTCGCTCTCCGACCTGCTGGTCTTCGGCCGCCGGGCGGGCTGGCACGCGGCCGAGTACGCGCAGGGGCTGGCGCAGGACCGGCCGCCCGTGAGCGACACCCAGGTCGACGCGGCGGCGGCGGAGGCACTGCGGCCGTTCTCGGCGGAGGCGGAGGATGTGGCCGGCCCGCCGGAGAACCCCTACACCCTTCACCAGGAACTCCAGCAGACCATGAACGACCTGGTCGGCATCATCCGCCGCGAGGCCGAGATGGAGCAGGCCCTGAAGAAGCTCGCCGAGCTGCGGGTACGGGCCCGCCGGGCCGGGGTGGAGGGGCACCGGCAGTTCAACCCCGGCTGGCACCTCGCCCTCGACCTGCGGAACATGCTGCTGGTCAGCGAGTGCGTGGCACGGGCCGCGCTGGAGCGCACCGAGTCGCGCGGCGGCCACACCCGCGAGGACCACCCGTCGATGGACCGCGCCTGGCGGCGAGTGAACCTGCTGTGCCGGCTGAGCGACCCGACCGGCTCCCTGGCGGCGACGGACCCGGTCCGCGGCCAGATCTCCCTCGCCCCTGAGACCACCGAACCCATCCGCCCCGACCTGCTCGCCCTCTTCGAGAAGGAGGAGCTGGTCAAGTACCTCGCCGAAGAGGAGCTGTACTGATGAGCAGCTACGAGGCCCGCTTCAAGGTGTGGCGGGGCGACGCGCAGGGCGGTGGCCTGGAGGACTTCACGGTCGAGGTGAACGACGGCGAGGTGGTGCTCGACATCATCCACCGCCTCCAGGCCACCCAGGCGCCCGACCTCGCGGTGCGCTGGAACTGCAAGGCCGGCAAGTGCGGTTCGTGCTCGGCGGAGATCAACGGCCGCCCGCGGCTGATGTGCATGACCCGGATGTCGGTCTTCACCCGGGAGGAGACGATCACCGTCACTCCGCTGCGGACCTTCCCGGTGGTGCGGGACCTGGTGACCGACGTCGGCTTCAACTACACCAAGGCGCGCGAGGTGCCCGCCTTCGTGCCGCCCGCCGGTCTCGGCCCGGGCGAGTACCGCATGATGCAGGAGGACGTGGACCGCTCGCAGGAGTTCCGCAAGTGCATCGAGTGCTTCCTGTGCCAGGACGTCTGCCATGTGGTGCGCGACCACGAGGAGAACAAGAAGGCGTACGCCGGCCCGCGCTTCCTGATGCGGATCGCCGAACTCGACATGCATCCGCTGGACGCGGCGGCCGAGACGGGCCTGGACCGCAAGCGCACGGCCCAGGACGACCACGGCCTCGGCTACTGCAACATCACCAAGTGCTGCACCGAGGTGTGCCCCGAAGGCATCAAGATCACCGACAACGCCCTCATCCCGCTGAAGGAACGCACGGTGGACCGCAAGTACGACCCGCTGGTGTGGCTGGGCTCGAAGATCAGAAGGCGGTCGTCACCGGCGTAGGCGCGGCGCTCAGGGGCGGACCCAGCCGTCGCGGTACGCGGTCCAGTCGTCCTCCGTGGCGGCGAAGTCGACGTACAGGGCGACGCCGAAGCGGAGGCGGTCCGGGTCCGTGCGGGACAGGCCGAGGCGGATGCCTCGGACCGCGGCGGGGACGGTCTCGGCGTGCGCCCAGTGGCCGAAGCGGTTCTCGTGGAAGAAGGGCAGGCCCATCAGCAGGTCGGTGGTCGGCGGGGTGACCTCCAGGGCGAGCGAGGTCTGCTGGGCGACATATCCGCCGTACAGGCTCGGCAGCGGCTGCATGGTGTCGTACGACATGACGGCGATCTGGTCCACGCGGCGGGCGACCTCGCCGAAGAAGGCCTGCGACCACCACTTGGGGTGGTTGGTGAGCGTGCCCCAGAGGGAGTGGAAGGCGGGGAGCGGGTCGATCTGGTGTGCGGCGACGGACAGGGGGACCTGATGCGCGCGGGTGACCGCGCGCAGGGCGTCGAGCAGGTCCAGGTAGTGGCGGTCGCCGGAGTGCAGCGGCTCCAGGTCGAAGTGGGCGCCGTCGAAGCCGGTGTCCAGGATCCGGCGGGTGGAGTCGACCACGGCTGTCCGTGTCTCCGCCCGCTCCAGCCGCAGCCCGTCGGGGCTCTCGGTGGCCAGCTGGTCGCCCAGCCAGGCCTGCACACGGACACCGGGCAGCGCCCGGTGCACGGCGCCGATCAGCCAGGGGGCGTTGCGGTAGGCCGAGGGCGGCAGGGTGCCGTCGTGCTCGAGCGGGCCGGCGTGCACGTACAGGTCGCGGATGCCGGTCCCGCGCAGCCGCTCGGCGAGCGCCGCCACATCGGCGTCCTTCTTCCGTCCGTCCACCCAGGCGTGCCCCAGCCAGATCGCGTCCTGCCCCCTGGTGTACGCCCCGCCGGCCGGGTCCCCCATGTAGTTCACCCGCAAGGCCGTCTCGGCGGCGAGGAGGGGAAGGAGCAGGGCGAGCACCAGGGCGAGGGCGCCACGGCGGAGCCGACGCAGACGGCGGCGGGCGGGGGTCCTGTCCTTCTTGCCGCCTGGCGGCTGCGGCTCGGTGCCGGTCTCCGTCTCCGGATGCGGCTCCGCGTCCGCCGTGTCCGGCTCCGCCTTGTCCATGTCCGGCTCCGCCTCGTCCGTGTCCGGCTCCGCAGTCGGTCCTCTGTCGGTGGCGTGTTCCATGCCCTTGTCCCCTCCCGCGTCGCGCTGTCTCGGCCGCCCCACCGGTGACGCAGCCCCGCTCGCGCGCCTGTGCGGGCGGTCATACGCTCCCAAATGTGACGTCACCCCAGCTCCGCGCGGCCCCGCCCCGGCGCGCGACCGCGCGTCGGTCCGGGCGGGTGGCGCGCGCCGTGCTGGGTGGCACGGCGGGAGCCGTGTGGCTGGTGCTTCCGGTGATGACGATCAACGGCGGCGGCGCGGTTGCGCTCCCCCGGGCCGGCCCGGTGGCCGCCGCCCCCGCACCGCGGCAGGACGAGTCGTCGGCCTCCGACCTCGTCCTGCCGCTCATCGCCGTGGGCACCGCCGTCGTGCTCACCGGGTACGGGTACGTACGGCGCACCCGGCGGGCCAGAACCCGTACGACACCCGGCGGTGGCTCGGGGGGCGGACCGGCCCCGCCGCCCGGGCCGTCGCCGGGCGCCGCGCTGGAGGAGCGGGCCCGTGACGCGCTCGTCCTGGCCGACGACTGCGTGCTCACCTGCCGTGATGAACTCGGCTTCGCCGAGGACCGGTTCGGCGCAGCGGCCGTCGCCCCCTTCGCCCGGGCCGTGCGGGCAGCCGAGACGGAACTGGCGGCCGCCTTCGGGATGCGCCGGCGCTACGACCACGGTCTTCCGGCGGACGCCGCGGGCCGGCGGCAGGCGCTGGCCGGCATGATCGGGCGCTGCGAGGAGGCGGGTCGGCTGCTGGACGCGGCGGCCGACGGCTTCGACGCGTTGCGCGGTCTCCAGCAGGGTGCGGGTGAGGCACTGGAGGTCGCGGAGGCACGGTTCCGGGAGCTGACCGGGCGCACGGGGGCGGCCGGGCCGGTGCTCACCGCGCTCGGCGAACGGTACGGGCCTCAGGCCGTCACCTCCGTCACGGGATACATCGAACAGGCCAAGGACCGGCTGGTGTTCGCCACGGCCCGGCTCAACCAGGCGCGGCAGACGGCGGACTTGGGCTCCCCTGCCGACGCCGTCCCGCATCTGCGGGCCGCCGAGGGGGCCGTCGCACAGGCCGGGGTGCTCGTGGGCGCCGTCGAGCGGCTCGCCATGGAACTGTCGTCCGCCGCCCGCCTCGTACCGGCGGCGCTGACCGGCGCGGAGGCCCACCTCGCACGGATCCGGCCGGGCACCGAGGCCGCCGCCGCCCGGCTGCACGGAGGCCCGGGCCGCACGGCGGTGACGGCGCCGGGGCCGGGCGACTCGTCCGGGGGGCCCGTGCCCGGCGGCCCGCCCGGCACCGCGCCGGACTCGGGCGCCGACGGGGGTCCGGCCTCCTCGGAGCGAGCCCGTGCCGAAGAGCCGGCCGCCTCGGGCAGGGCTCCGGCCGTCGTGCCGGGGGGCGTCGGCGCGACGGGTACGGGTGCGGGTGCACCGGAGGCGCCACGGCCGTCGGAGGCACCGCGGGGCGCGGGGGCGGCTTCCGAGGTGGTTCCCGTCGATGTTCCCGTCGGGGAGCTGCGGGCGCAGCTCAAGCATGTGGACCGGGTGCTGGCCGGTGTGCGGGAGGAGCTGGTCGCCGGGCCGTACGATCCGCTGGACGCCCTGCGGCGGATCGTCCGGGCGGTCGCGCCGGTGCCGGGGGGCGGCGGGCGGGCCGGGGTGCTCTCGGCCGCCGCGGAGCTCGTCGCGCGCAGCGCCACCGCGGGCGCGGCGGACTTCGTCACCACGCACCGGGCCGCCGTGGGCGTCGCCGCCCGCACCCACCTGGCGGAGGCGCGGCGCCTCCTCGGCTCCGATCCCGAGGCCGCCGACAGCCTGGCCCGGCAGGCCCGTCACCTCGCCGAGCAGGACGTACGCGTGCACGGCAACCCGTACGCCGGGGACGCCGAGCCCGCCGCCGGGATCGCGGGCGCCGTGCTCGGCGGCGTCCTGCTGGGCGAGGAGCCGGACGGCGGGCCGCCGGCGGGCTTCGGCGGGCCGCACACCCGGGGTCGGTGGCGCCCGTCGGCGTAGGTCTTGCGCGGCCGCCGGGGGTTCGCCGGCGGCTCAGAACAGGCTCAGCAGTGCCTCCGCCGGGTCGGTGAGGGTGTTCTCGCCGTCCGGGAGGGGGAGTTCGAACCAGACCGTCTTGCCGCGCGGGGTCCGCCGGGAGCCCCAGGCGGCGCTGAGCAGGCCGACGAGTTGCAGGCCCCGGCCGCCCTCGTCGGTGTCGCGGGCGCGGCGGCGGCGCGGCTGGACGAGCCCGGAGTCCCACACCTCGCACACCAGGGTGCGGTCCAGCAGCAGCCGGAGTCTGATCTCGCCCTCGCCGTAGCGCAGGGCGTTGGTGACCAGTTCGCTGACGAGGAGTTCGGTGGTGTCGACCAGCGGTTCCAGGTCCCAGGCCAGCAGTTGGGCGCGGGCGTACTCGCGGGCACGGCCGACGCTGCGCGGCTCGCGGGGCAGGGTCCAGTCGCCGACGGACTCGGCGGGCAGTCCCTGGACGCGGGCCATCAGCAGCGCGATGTCGTCCTCGCCGTGGTGGCTGCCGAGGGTGTTCAGGACGTGGTCGCAGACGTCCTCCAGGGGCCGGCCCGGGTCCGTGAGCGCCCCCACGAAGGCCTGGAGGCCCTCGTCGAGCGGGTGGTCGCGGGACTCGACCAGGCCGTCGGTGTAGAGGGCCAGCAGGGCGCCCTCGGGGAGTTCGACCTCGACCTCCTCGAAGGGTTCGCCGCCGACGCCGAGCGGCATGCCGGGCGGGACGTCCAGCATCAGCGCGGGCTCGCCGGGCTCCACCAGGACCGGCGGGAGGTGGCCGGCGTTGGCGAACGTGCACCGCCGGGTGACCGAGTCGTAGACGGCGTAGACGCAGGTGGCGAGGTAGACCTCGGAGAGGTCGGCCTCGCGGGGGCGGCGGGCGGCGCGGGTGGCCTGCTGGACACCTCCGGGCGCGCCGAGGCCGCGGGCGATCTCGTCCAACTGGGAGAGCACCTCGGCCGGTTCGAGGTCGAGCAGGGCCAGGGTGCGCACGGCCGTGCGCAGTTCGCCCATGGCGACGGCGGCGCGCAGGCCGCGGCCCATGACGTCGCCGACGACCAGCGCGGTGCGGTGGCCGGGGAGTTCGATGACGTCGAACCAGTCGCCGCCGACCTCGCTGGGCCGGCCGGTGGCCGCGTTGCCGGGCAGGTAACGGCAGGCGATGTCCAGTCCGGAGGCCTCCGGGTCGCCGGGCGGGAGCAGGGATCGTTGCAGTATCAGCGCGCGCTCGTGTTCGCGCCGGTAGAGGCGGGCGTTGTCGATGCAGACCGCGGCGCGTGCGGCGAGTTCGACGGCGAGGGCGCGGTCGCGGTCGCCGAACGGCTCGCTGCCCTTGGCCCGGGCGAACTGCGCGAGTCCTACGACGGTGTCGTGGGCGACCATCGGGACGGCCAGCGTGGAGTGCACCAGGCCGCCCTCCTCGCCCGGCACGATCTGCGGCCGGGCGGTGCGCAGAGCGTCGGCGCACCGGGAGTTGAAGGCGAAGTGGTGCACGGCGCCGACCTCGACGGGCTCGCCGGTGCCGGTCAGGGGTGCCCCGGAGACGGCGCTGGCGAAGGCGACGCGGCGCAGTTCGGCGCTGCCGTCGGCGAGGCCGGACGGGGTCTCGTCGCCGGCCAGCAGGCCCTGGTAGAGGTCGACGGTGGCGAGGTCGCAGAAGCCGGGGACGACGACGTCGAGGAGTTCTCGGGCGGTGGTCTCCAGGTCCAGGGAGTTGCCGATGCGGGCGCCCGCCTCGTTGAGCAGGGCGAGATTGCGCCGCGCGGCGGCGGCCTCGCGGGCGGCGGCGCGCCGGGCGGTGATGTCGGTGCCGAGCCAGGCGATGCCGATGGGGCGGCCGCTGCCGCTGTGCACGCGGTAGAGGTTGATGGACCAGTGGCGGCGTTCGTCGGAGCCGGGGACGAAGCCGGTGACGTGCATGTCCGTGATGGACTCGCCGTTCTCCAGCACCCGGCGCAGGGTCGCCGAGACCCGGTCGGCCTCGGCCCGGGGCAGGTAGTCGTGCACGCCCTTGCCGCGGTGGTCGTCGGGCGTGCCGCCGAAGATGGAGGCGAAGCGCTCGTTGGCGCGGCGGACCCGCAGGTCGGTGTCGATGAGCAGGAAACCGAAGGGGGATTGGCCGAAAATCGACTGGGATGCGGCGAGGTCGGTCTCCATCCTCCGCAGGATGTGCACGTCGACGACGATGCAGACGGCGGCCTTGTCGCCCTCGGCGGTGCGGGTCGGCATGACGTACACCTCGGCGAGTCCGCTCGGGCCGCGTTCGGTGCGTACGGCGGTCCCGTCGTCGGCCGGGGCCGGCAGCCGGAAGGGGACGACGCCGGTCCACTCCCGTCCGTCGAGGATCTCGGCCATCTTGCGCTGGCCCTGTTCCCGCTGGTCGGGGTCGATGAACGCCTCGATGGGGTCCATGCCGACGGCCTGCTCGGCGGGAATGCCGAACAACTGCTCGGCGCGCAGGCTCCACTGGTCGACGTGGCCGTCGGGGCCGATGGAGAAGGACGCGACCTTGATGTAGTCGTAGATGGAGCCGGGCGGACTGCTCTGCCACATCGCGTCCGCGGGTGGCGCCATCTCGTCGGTGGCACCGCCGCCCGCGGCCCCCGTCCTCGCGCCGTCCGACGGGTCCTCGGACTCCGTGGCCTTCGCTGGTATCTCGCTCACGCGAACCGTCCCCTCCAGCTCACCGCGTCCGGCACCGGTCACCGGGGGCGGCTGCCCGCAGTATCCAGCACTACGGCGCCGCGCAACACGGTGTTCACGATCACAGGACCATCCCGATGCTTTTCGGTCCGGCCTGTGACAACACAATGAGTCTTCTAACCAGGCGACACCCCGTCGAATCCCGTTGCGGCGAGCGTCCGCGCCGGGCGGGCGAACACCCGCCACGAACACGGCCGCGGACGGCCGCCGCGGACGGCCGTCACGAACACCCACGACGGGCGCCCGCCGTTGACGGCCGTCAGGGACTCCCGTCAACGGCTTGTGCCGGCACCGCCAGTTCGAACCAGACCGTCTTTCCGGTGTCGTCCGGCCGGGTTCCCCAGCGGCGGGAGGCGGACGCGACCAGTTGCAGACCGCGCCCGCTCTCGTCCTCGGGGCGGACCGGACGTTCGCGGGGCAGGTCGGGCAGTGGGTCGGAGACCTCGACCAGCAGCACGTGGGGCAGGCCCGGCGGGCGCACCAGTCTCACCCCGATGGGGCCGCTGGCGTGCCGCAGCGAGTTGGTGACCAGCTCGCTCACCAGCAGGGCCGCGATGTCCTGGACGCTGTCCAGCTCCCAGGTGCGCAACTGTCCCCGAACGGCGGCGCGAGCCGTGCGCACCACACCGGGTTCCGCGGGAAACGTCCACTCGGCGCAGTCGCCCTCGGTGTCGATCACGCCGATCACTTCCCAGGCCAGCGAGCCCTCATGTCCGGTTTCATGGGGTTAATGGGCACATACCCGATATCCAGTGCCCAGTACCGCCCCCGACGGCAGCCTGCTCGGCGGTTCACGCATCCGGTGGGGCGGCGCTCAGACGCGGGAGGGCGGCCCGTACGGCGGGGACGTCCTGGTCCAGCCAGGGCACGGTCCAGATGTCGGACGGCGTGAGCCAGCGGAGTTCGTCGTGATCCTCGAGAGGGGCCGGGGCGGCGGAGCCCGGGCACAGATGTGCGGTCCACACGTGGAGTTCGTAGGGCGGTCTCAGCGGCCAGCTGCCCGGAATCCGCTCGACGGCCTCGGCCTCGACGCCGAGTTCTTCCCGCAGTTCACGCACGAGAGCGGCCTCGGGCCGCTCACCCGGCTCGACCTTGCCACCGGGCAGTTCCCAGCGGCCGGCCAGCTCCGGGGGTGCACTGCGGCGGGCCGCGAGCAGGCGGCCGCCGTCGAGCAGGGCGGCACCCACCACCACGATCCGTTCGGTCATGCGCCGGAGCCTACGGGAGGCGGCCGGGGTCGGCGTGGGCCAGTGGTCGGCCGGTGGTGTGCAGGTGGTGGGGTCAATCGTCGGTGGTGGTGTCCGTGGGGTTGGAGCTGTCCCCCACACGTTCGACCCAGTAGAGCCGGCGGTGGCCGCGGCTGTCGAGGCTGTCGGCGATCTTCTGCGCCTCGGCGCGGGTGGCGTACCTGCCGACGCGGTAGCGATTGCCGTTGTCGTCCTGGCGGACGACGAGCCAGGGAAGAGTGATCGTGCCGTCGTTCATTCCCGCCCCACTGCTCCTTCCCGCCCTACGGGTCCGCGCCCGCATCCGGCTCGCGGTCCCCACCGCGCCCCGCCGCCGGGGAAACCGCAATACGCATATGCCCGAGCCTACGCCCTACCTTCACGCAGCGAACACGGCTTTTCACAAAGAGGTAGGCAACCGGCCAGTACGCAGGGGGCGCACGATGCCGAACACGCCGCCCGGGGGCCTGGCCACGCACGGTCAGCGACGCGCCGCGGTCCCTTCGGGCGACACTGACGACCTGCGAGAACGGCCGGAATCCAGCGCCCGCCGGACGAGGCGCGGGGCGGTCTGCGGGCCCAGGCGCGTACGAGGCACCCGCCGCGGAGCGCACGACGGCGCGGACCGGCTCCCCACACGGACCGACTCCTCACCGCAGACGGCCCCTCGCACAGACTCCCCGACACGGGCCGCCTCGCCCAGCACGGGCCACCTCGCCCAGCACGGGCCAGCTTCCCCCGGCGCGGCTCGGCGCCCCCATCGCGGGTCCACTCCCGCGCGCGGGCCGACTCCCCAGCGCGAACCGGCTCCCCCGCGCGGGCCGGTTTTCCGTGTGTGCGGGAGTGAGGTGCGGCCGGCTGGTGGGTTACTTCACCGGGAGGTGGTAGGCGACCCGGTAGCGGTCGGCGGGGATCACCACGTCTGCTGTCTCCACGGCGCGGCCGGAGGCGTAGAAGGTGCGCTGGATCACCATCACGACGTGGCCCGGGACGCCGCCCAGGGTGAGCAGTTCCTCGGCAAGGCCGGGGCGAGCGCCGACCTCCTCGGTGACGTTGTCGACGATGACGTCGATGGCGCGCAGGCGCTCGACGACACCCATGCCGCCGAGCGGTCCTTCCTCGGGGAGCATCACGGGCGTGCGGCCGGTGAGGGCGAGCGGCTCCCAGGAGGTGGAGAGCATCATCGCCTCGCCCGCGTCCCGGAAGACGTACTTGGTGCACATCACGCGGTCACCTGGCTTGATGCCGAGCCGTTCGGCGATCGCGCCGCTCGCCTCGGTCTGCGCGCTGTGCGACTCCCAGGTGCCACGCGCCTCGGCGGCCGCCTGCTCCTGCCGGAACGGGGTGGCCCCGGCGGCCGGCCGGAACCCGGAGCGGGCCACCCGGCGCGGCACGGGCCGCTCCCGCACATACGTCCCCGAACCGGAGCGGCCCTCGACCAGCCCCTCGGCCATCAGCACCTTGCGGGCCTCCAGCGCGACCGTGTCCGAGACGCCGTACTCCTCGCGGATCCTCGCCTGCGAGGGCAGTCGGGTGTGCGGTGCCAGCTGACCGTCGACGATCTTCTTGCGGAGGTCACCCGCGACACGCAGATACGCCGGCTGCTCACCGAAAGTCACTGGCCACTCCCATCAGGTTGTACAGACAGCAACAGCGTGGCAACCGTGGGTTGTAACGTGCAAGCGAAGGCCAGAGAATCACTCGATGTGATGACTTGTGGGGCCGCGAGGCATCGTCCAGGCACTTCATCCCCGCTCCGGACGTTGTCACACCTGTCCGTCCACGCGCTCTGCCGTGCCCGGCCCGCTGCCACCATCACGGAAACTCCGAGCGATGGCGCAGACCCGGCCCATAGCCTTGCTCACAGTGACGGGTGAGGGGTGACAGAACTTCGGGGAAGCGGGGGTACCGCATGCAGGTGTCCGAGGTGACCCCTCCGGGCGGTCAACGGGCTGACGGCGCGCTGGGCGGACCACGCGGGCGACGGCGACAGCGACCACGGCACCGTGTTCTCCGCCGCCGGAGTGTGGCCACTGCCGGCGTTCCTGGCCTACGACGCCGGGGGCGCGGCACGCACGGAGCTCGCCGGTGCCGTGGGCCTGCCCGCTGATCAGGCGGCCGCCCACGCACGGGAGTTGTTCGGCGCGCTCGACGTCCTGCGCCGCCCCGCACCGCCACACCCGCGTGGTGCTCGCCGCGGGCCGGGTCACCGACCCGGAGCCGCTCCCCGAGGAGCCGTGGGAGGACCGAGTGCGCGACGGGTGACGGAGGGGGAGCCGGGCGTGCCGCGTGGCCCTCCTGCCAGGGCGGCGGCGGGCCCGCACGCTTACCCTGCGCACATGACACCTCTGCCGGACAGATACTGCCCCACCGACGGCAGCCGCGTCCCCGGTGACTCGCTCGCCTGGTGCTGCCCGTCCTGCCGCGGCCCCCTGGACCTCGACTTCGCCCCCACCCCCGCGCCCCTGAAGTCCCTCACCGGACGCGTGAACTCGCTGTGGCGGTACGCCGAGACGCTGCCGCTGTCGTCGCCCGGCGTGTCCCTGGGCGAGGGCCGCACCCCGCTCGTGGAGCTGACGGACAGGGTGTCGGCGAAGCTCGACTACATGATGCCGACGCTGTCGTTCAAGGACCGGGGCGCGGTGATGCTGGCCGAGCTGGCGCTGCGGGCCGGGCCGCGCCGGGTGGTCGCGGACAGCAGCGGCAACGCGGGCACGGCGATCGCCGCGTACTGCGCCCGTGGGCGGCTGCCGTGCACGGTGTACGTCCCGCTGGGCACGTCCGCGAAGAAGCTGGAGCAGATCGAGGCGCACGGCGCCCGGGTGGAGGTGGTCGACGGCGACCGGGAGGCGGCGGGCGCGGCGGCGCGCCGCGCCGCGGACGAGCCGGACACCTTCTACGCCTCGCACGTCTACAACCCCTACTTCCTGCACGGCACCAAGACGTACGTGCACGAGCTGTGGGAGGACCTCGGCGGGCGGCTGCCCGACGTCCTGGTCCTGCCGGTGGGCAACGGCACGCTGCTGCTCGGGGCGGCGCTGGCGGTCGCCGAGCTGTACGGGGCCGGACTGCTGGACCGGCGTCCGGCGCTGTGGGCGGTGCAGGCGGCGGCGGTGGCCCCGCTGGCCCGCGCCTGGGAGGAGGGCGCGGAGGAGCTGACCGGGACGACCCCCGTGGCCCCGACCCACGCGGAGGGCATCGCCATCGCCCGGCCGCCCCGGGCCCGTCAGATCCTGCGCGCGGTCCGGGACTCGGGCGGCACCTTCCTGACCGTCACCGAGGACCAGATCCGCCACGCCCAGCTGGACCTGGCCTCGCGCGGCCTGTACGTCGAGTCCACGGGCGTGGCCTGCTGGGCGGCCGTACGGGAGGGCGCGCTCGGCGGCAGGTCGGCGGTGGTGCCGCTGTGCGGGGCGGGGCTGAAGTCGGGGCTCGCCCGGGCGTGACCGCACACCGAGGCGGGATTCTCGCACGGGCGTGACGGCACTCCGGGGTGCGGAGGCGGAGCCTGGGCTCAGTCGTCGAAGACGGTGGCGCGGGCGCGCTTCTCCCAGGCGGCAACGTCGCCGCGCACCTGGTCGAGGTGGTCGAGGACGCCGGTGACGCCGTCGTCGCCCAGGGGCAGCCGCAGCGGGGTGTCGTCCGACTCCAGGGCCGCGAGGATGAGCTCCGCCGCCTTCACGGGGTCGCCGGGCTGGGTGCCGTCGCCGCCGGAGACGAACGCGCGGGTCTCGCCCACCTTGGCGTACACCCCGCTGTCCGCGCTCACCCCGGCCCGCCCGGTGCCGAACAGGGAGGTGCGGAAGGCTCCCGGCTCGACGATCAGCACCTTGACGCCGTACTCGGCCACCTCGTCCGCCAGCGCCTCCGACATGCCCTCCAGGGCGAACTTCGTCCCGCTGTACGCCCCGAAGCCCGCGAAGGACATCTGCCCGCCCACGCTGCTCATCTGCACGATCGCGCCCGAGCGCCGCTCGCGCATGTGCGGCAGCACCGCGCGGGTCAGCGCGGCCGGACCGAAGACGTGCAGGTCGAACAGGTCGCGCAGCTCCTGGTCGGTGGTCTCCTCCACGGCGCCGACGTGGGTGCGGCCGGCGTTGTTCACCAGCACGTCGATCCGGCCGTGCCGGGCCACCACGTCCCGTACCGCGGCCTCGTCGGCCGCCGTGTCGGTGACGTCCAGCGTCAGCGCCTCCATCTGGTCGGGCCGCGCGGCCACCAGGTCGGCCAGCGTCTCCGGCCGCCTGACCGCGCCCACCACCACGTCTCCGGCGGCGAGGGCGGCCTCGGCGATCGCCCGTCCGAAACCGGCGCCCGCCCCGGTGATCAGCCACACCTTGTTCATGACCCCTCCTGGGTTCCTCTGCCGGGTTCCCCGGGTCCCCCGGGTTCTTCGGGTTCTTCGGGTTCTTCGTCCGGGCACCAGCGTCGGGCCCGGACCGGTGGTGCGTCCAAGACCCGGCGTGATAACCGATGGTTATGACAGGGGACGTGCATGTACGAGATCTGCGCTACTTCGTCGCGGTGGCCGAGGAGCTGCACTTCACACGGGCCGCCGAGCGCCTGTACGTGTCCCAGCCCGCGCTGAGCAAGCAGATCCGCGCGCTGGAACGGCAGCTGGGCGTGGACCTCTTCGAGCGCCGGCCGCAGGGTGTGGCGCTCACCGAGGCGGGCACGGCGCTGCTGCCCCACGCCCGACGGGTGCTGGACGCCTGGGCGGAGGGCGCCGGCGCGGTGGAGTCGGCGCGGGCGGCGCTGCGGGGCACGCTGGTGGTGGGCATGAGCACCAGCCCGGGGCGCGGCGGGCTGCTGCCGGCGATCCGCTCCCGCTTCACGGCCGCACGGCCCGGGACCTCCCTCAGACTGCGGCAGGTGAGCTGGGAGGACCCGACGGCGGGCCTGGCGGAGGGGGCCGTGGACGTCGCCTTCGTATGGCTGCCGCTGCCGGACCCCGAGCGCTACGGCTGGACGGTGGTCGCCGAGGAGCCGCGGCTGGTCGCGCTGCCCGAGACGCATCCGCTGGCCGCCCGCGCGGAGGTGGACTTCGCGGACCTGGCCGGACTTCCGTTCCTGGCGCTGCCGCGGGCAGCCGGTCCGCTGCGCGGCCACTGGCTCGCCCTGGACGCCCGCGGCGGCACCCCGCCCGTGGTCGGCGCTGAGGTGGCGAGCACCGAGGAGACGTACGAGGCGCTGGTCGCGGGGCTCGGTGTGTGCCTGGTCGCGGCCGGCAACGCGCCGCTGATCAGCCTGGGCGGGGTCACCACCCGGCCGGTGCGCGGCATCGGGCCGAGCCGCTACGCGCTCGCCTGGCGCCGCGCGGACGCCGACCGTCCGCTGGTGCGCGCCTATGCGCAGGCCTGCCGGCTGGCCGCGGAGGGCGGCTGAGACACCGGCCCGGGGACCGGCTGAGGCTCCCGCCCGGGAACCGTCCGGGAATCGGCCCGGGGGCGGGTCACGCCGCCTCGGGCTCGGGCTCTGGTTCGTCGACCAGCAGTTCACGCGTGCAGTCGCGGATCAGGGCATGGAAGGAGAAGCGGGCCGGGGTGTCCTCGCGGATCAGGTTGTTCTCGATCAGCACGTCGAAGTGGCGTTCCACGTCGCCGGCCGGCAGACCGGTCACGGCGGCCGCGTGCGCGACGTCGTAGGACGGGGACGGGTGGCGGCTGATGAGGCGGCTGAACCGGCGCTGGGAGGGGTTCAGGTGCTGGTAGGACGTGCGCAGCATGGACATCAGGTCGCGGTCGGCGCTGTGCAGGCAGTTCGCCCGCCGCGGGGCGCCGGCCAGGCGGTCCACGAGGTCGGCGACCGCCCAGGTGGGGCGTGAGCGCAGCCGGGTCGCGGCGATGCGGAGGGCGAGCGGCAGATGGCCGCACAGCTCGACGGCCCGGACCACCTGCTCCGGTTCGCGGGCCGCGCGCTGCTCCCCCACGATGCGGGTGAACAGCGCGGCGGCGTCCGCGGCCGGCAGCACGTCCAGCCACAGGGGCACCGCTCCGTCCAGCGCGCTGAGCTTGCGGCGGCTGGTCACCAGCACCAGCGCGCCGCCGGCGCCCGGCAGGAGGGGGGTGACCTGGGCGGTGTCGGCCGCGTCGTCGAGGACCACCAGGCAGCGCTCGCCCGCGAGCCGTGACCGCCACAGGGCGCTGCGCTCCTCCAGGCTGCGCGGGATCGCCTCCGGTGCCACGCCACTGGCCTGGAGCAGGGTGGCCAGGGCCTGTTCGGGCGGCAGCGGCAGCCGGTCGGCGCTGTAGCCGTGCAGGCTTACGAAGTACTGCCCGTCCGGGTAGTGGGCGGCGACGCGGTGGGCGACGCGCACGGCGAGGGTCGTCTTGCCGACGCCGCCCATGCCGTCGACGGCGATCATCAGCGGGGAGTCCGCGTGCTCCTGGGCTGCCAGGCCCAGCAGGGAGTTCAGTTCGGCGGCGCGGCCGGTGAAGTCGGTGAGGTCGTGGGGCAGGTAGTTCCGGCGGTTGCCGGGCGCGGAGACGGGTGCGGTCGCGGGGGCGGACACGGCCCCGGAGGCGGATGCGGGCGCAGGGCGTACGGCGTCGTCGTCGCACCCTGCCGGCTGCCCGGGTCCGCCCGTGGCCCGAGCGCGGCGCGGCGCGCGCCCGGCCGGTGCGGGGCCGCGGGCCGCGGGCGAGTCGGCGAGGATCTCCGCCTGCAGGGTGCGCAGGTGCTGGCTGGGCTCCAGGCCGAGTTCCTCCGCCAGGAACCGCCGGCCCTCGTCGTAGACGGCGAGCGCGTCGGCCTGCCGTCCGCTGCGGAACAGGGCGAGCATCAGGCTGCCGCGCAGGGAGTCCCTGAGCGGGTACTCCGCGAGCAGCGCGTGCAACTCGCCCACCAGGGAGCTGGTTTCACCGCTCCTCAGGCGCAGCGTCATGAGGTCTTCCAGCGCGGTCAGTCGCTGCTCGTGGAGCTTGACCGCGGCGGAGGTGACGCTGGGGCAGTGGATGCCGGCGAAGGCGTCGCCGCGCCAGAGGTCCACCGCCGACTGCAGCAGGCGGATGGCGTCGGCGTGACGGCCCTCGCGTTCGGCCGCGGTGGCGCCGCGCACCGATGTGACGAAGCGGTGGGCGTCCACGGCGTCGTCGGGGACCATGAGCCGGTACCCGACGTCCATCGTGACCAGACTGGTCTCGTCGGCCGCGGAGAGGATGCGGCGCAGGTCACGGATGGCGTTGTGGACCTGGGGACGGGCGGAGGACGGCGGGTCCTCCCACAGCTCGTCCACCAGCACGTCCATCGGGACCACCCGGTTGGCGTGCAGGAGCAGCAGGGCCAGGAGCTTCTGCTGGCGCATGCCCCTCACGCGGACGAGTTCACCCGACTGGCGGGTCTCCAGAGAACCCAGGACGAGGAATTCCATTTCTTCTGTTCCCCCGATGTGCGGGTCGGTCGATCTCCCGAGGTGGGGGTCGGTCGTTCCCCCGGTGTGCGGGCCGTTCGGCACTGCCCGCTCGGGACGCGGTCACTTTCCCCAGGTGACGTCGTCCGGCGTTTCCACGGCGGTGGTCGTGCCCGTTCCCTGTTCGGCCTCGACGACTCCCGGAATGCGCTGCACATGGTGCACGGCGGTCACCGAAAGCGTCATTCCGCCGGCGGCGAGAAGCACGGAGGCGACGATTTTGGAGACACGGGTAGCCAGCACGGAATTTCTCCTTCAAAGGCGAGCGGATTCCCGGTGACGATTCACCGGGCCGGTCGGCGGCTTGGTCGTTTCCGCCGATGCCCCTACTCTGCTCGAGCTCCGGTCGGGAAGGAACGGAAAGCGGGTGGACGGAACCTGCACTGTCCTAAGCCGTCCACCGCGACCTGCGGTGACGCGCGGGGCTCAGCCGTCCCACCAGGGACCGGGCACCAGCACCGCCTCGGCTTCCAGGATGCGGAATTCCCGCAGTTCGGGGTGTCCGGAAACGGCCTGCTCGACCAGGTGGGCCGCGGTCTCCTCGGCGGCGGCGAGGTCGTCGGCGAGCAGGAAAAAGCCCAGCGTGACGTCGCCCGGCGGGCCCTGATGGACCGTGATGTGCTCCAGGCCGTCCGCTTTTCCGGCGTACGACGAGACGATCGTGGCCAGATCGGGCTGCCCGGCGGCGCCGCCGGGGCCCTCGAGGCGCACATGGATGAGATGCATGCCCTCATTCTTCGGCGCGGAAATTGAGCTGGGGAGCGGCTCGGCGTGGACGGTTCATGCCATGGCATGAACCGTCATCGGCGAAGTGGGGTGCGCCGGCCCTAAATTGACGCGGATGGGCGGACGTCCGTACGGAAGTACGACGACGGACGGGCCCGCGGGGCCGCCCGCTCCGGTCTGGACCGGATCGGGACCGGAACCGGGATCGAGACCGGAAGCGGGGTGGGGACCGGGACCGAGGGCGGGAAGATTCAACGCGCAACTACTGCCCGGCCGGGGCTCCTCCCGGCGAACGCGCGAAGTCGGCATTTGCCGCGGCCGGAAGTTCGCCGTGAGTGGTCATGCCTGCGCGGGACGCGCACCGTCCACCCTGTGACTGAATCTTCGTCAGATTGGCCGGAACCGTCCTAGCTGTCATCTCAGGAGCAACAGGAGTTCAACATCAGTAAGCTCGGGGGCACTAAGTTTCGAACTCGGCGAGTTTGATGCTGACCAGGGGGAATGCATCATGTTGGACGTTCTGGGACTAGACGCCGTTGCCGAAGCCGTCTACCGGGGAATGCTGACCAGCCCCCACGACGGCGTGACGGCACTGGCCACCCGGCTGGGCCTGACGGAGGAACAGGTCCGAAGAGGGCTGGACCGGCTCAGCGAGCTGGCGCTGATCCAGCCCTCGGGACGAGAAGGAGGCGAGGGAATAGGGTTCCGGGCGATCGGCCCGGAGACCGCGATGGAGGTGCTGCTGGCCCGCCAGCAGGCGGAGCTGGCGGCCCAGCAGATGCGGGTGGAGGCCTCCCGGGCGGCGGCCGCGCAGCTGATCGCCGAGTGCTCGGCGTTGCGCCCGCGCGCCGTCGACCAGGCCGCCGAGCAGCTGATCGGCCCGGACGCGATCCGGGAGCGGCTGGCCGAGCTGGCGCGGTCCGCGCGGACCGAGGTGACCACCTTCGCGCCGGGCGGCGCGCACTCGGCCGAGGACCTGGCGGCCAGCCGGAAACCCAACGCCGACCTGCTCGGCCGCGGGGTGCGGATGCGGACCGTCTACCTCGACAGCGTGCGCAACCACGCGCCCACGCTGGAGCACGTCAGCTGGCTGCACCAGCACGGCGGGCAGGTCCGCACGGTGCCCGACCTGCCGATCCGGATGATCATTTTCGACCGGCGCCAGGCGGTGCTGCCCATCGACACCTCCGACGCCCGGGCCGGCGGGGTGGTGCTGAGCGGCGCCGGGACGGTCGCGGCGCTGTGCGCGCTGTTCGAGAGCGTGTGGCAGACCGCGGTCCCCCTGGGGACCACGCCCAAGTGCGACGCGAAGGACATGCCCCCGCAGGAGCGCGCGGTGCTGAAGATGCTCGCCCAGGGCTACACCGATGAGGCCATCGCCAAGCGCCTCGGCGTCTCGCCGCGCACGGCCCGCCGGGTCGCGGCCAACCTGATGGAACGCCTGGACGCCCGCAGCCGCTTCGAGGCCGGAGTCCGCGCCGTCCAGGACGGCTGGCTCCCCTCGACCCGCTGACCGCGGACGTCCCCATGCCCCGGCCTCTGTTACGCCTTCTCCCCGCCTTGCCGGGCTTCGCGGCGGTCCGCCGCGAGCAGCGCCAGGGCGGGGAGCAGTGTGACGGCGTAGACGGCGAGCAGCCGGCCGAAGGAGTGGGCGAAGGCGCCGGGCACCAGCCCGTGGCGCTGCCGGGCCGCCGCGTCCAGGATCACCGTCACCACGGCCAGGGCGACGGCGCCGCCGATCCGCTGGACGAGGTTGAGCTGCGAGGAGGCGTCCGGGATGGACTGCGGCCGGATCGACTGGAACGCCCTGGTCATCGCCGGGACGATGGTCAGCCCCGTGCCCAGGCCGCGCACCGCGAGGCTCACGCACAGCAGCACGTAGGAGGTGTCCGCCGACAGCCGGGTGAGCGGCACGGTGGCGAGCATGGTCAGCGAGATGCCGACGACGACGGTGCCGCCCCCGCCCAGCCGCTTCATCAGGATCTTGCACAGCCAGGCGGCCGACACCACGCCGATGCCGCCCGTGGACATCAGCAGACCGGTCGTCACGGCGCTCTCGCCGCGCGCGGACTCGAAGTACAGCGGGATCAGCATCATCGGCGAGTAGAGGACGAAGCCCAGGCAGAAGATGTTGACGGCCGCCGTGCGGTAGACGCGGTGGCCGAACAGACGCAGGTCCAGCAGCGGGAACCGGGCGCGCAGCTGGCGTACGACGAACACGGCGCCGCTCAGCAGCGCGAGGGCGAGCGGCACCAGCAGGGAGGCCCGCGCGTGCAGGCCGGCGCCGGAGAAGGCGTGGATGGCGAGGACGGTGCTCACGGTGCAGGCGGCCGAGGACAGCAGGCCCACCACGTCCAGCGGCTTGGCCTCCGTGCCCGCCGCGGCGCCGCCCGTTACCCCGCGCAGGGTGACGGCGAGCAGGGCGACGCACAGCGGCACGTTCACCGCGTACACCGCGGCCCAGCCTCCGGCCTCCACCAGGAGCCCGCCGATCGTCGGGCCGAGCAGCGGGCTGATCAGCATGACGCTGCCGTTCAGCGCCTGGACCCGGCCCAGTCGTTCCCGCGGTACGCCGCTGGTCAGCAGGATCGTGGACACGGGCGTGAGCACGCCGGCCGCCGCCCCGGACACCCCGCGCGCGGCGATCAGTTCCGGCAGGGTCTGGCTGAGCGCGCAGGCCGCCGAGCCCAGCGCGAACAGCGTGGTCGCGCCGGCGAAGACCCGCTTGACGCCGAACCGGGTGGCGAGCCAGCCGGCGGCCGGCATCAGCGCGGCCAGCGCGATCAGGTACGTGGTCACCACCCACTGCACCTGGCTGATGTTGCCGAACCGTGCGGTGGTGTCCTCCAGGGACACGTTGACGATGGTGGTGTCGAGCAGCGCGAGGAAACCGCCGGTGATGGCCACGGCGATGGTCAGCACGGTGGGTCCGGAGGGTCTCCCCGCAGCGTCCGCTGCGGGCGGCGGGGACTCGGGAAGAGCCTCCTCGCCGGTCTGTCGGTCGGTCAGCGACATGTGGGCGTCCTTGGAGAAGTCAGCGGTTCGGAAAGCAGGTCGGTTCAGTCCGCCGTCGTGAGTGTGTGCGCGACGGTGTCCAGGAGCCGCTCGCCCGCCTCGTGGGCGCCGGGGCGGTTGCGGCAGGAGAGGGTCAGTTCGGTGTCGTCGCCGATCCGGCAGGCGCTCAGGAACATCTCGGCGTAGGGCACGAGCATCGGGAGGGTGGAGAACCCGGTGGGGCGGAAGCGGTCGGTGCGCAGCCCGTCGGTGTCGATCGGCCCGTGGTCGGTGATGATCGCCGTACACGGGAAGCGGGTGCCGTCCAGCTCCTGGGCCTCGCGCAGGCTGTTGGCGAAGGGGTTCCGGCGCAGGAAGTCCCGGCTGAGTGCGGCCACTTCGCGCTTGGCGAGCAGGGCGCGCACGATCCGGCCGTGCAGCGCCTTCCACTCCTCCTCCCGCCGGAAGTCCAGCACCAGCTGGGAGGTCAGGTTGGCGGTGGAGCGCACCGAGCGGTCGTGGCGGCGCAGATCGACCGGGACGACCAGGCGGCCGGTGTCGCCGGCCAGGTGCCGGGAGAGCGCGGCGGCCACGCGGGCGGTGACCGCGGACGGGCGGGCCGGCACCCGGCGGCGCAGCCACAGCGGGGTGCCGTCGGCCGGTCCCGTGCCGAGGATCGCGGGCAGGCCGGGGATCCGGGCCGGCGGTTCGGCGGGCGGCACGTCCCCCGCCGCCGTACGGAAGTGGGTGTCGTCGACCACCGCGTCGGCGCCGACCGGTTCCTCGCCGCGCAGCACGCGGAACACGTCGGCGATCCACTGCCGCAGGCCACGGCCGTCGGTGACGATGTGGCTGGCCCGCACCACCAGCCGGGTCACCGGCCCCTGCGAGGCGAGGCCGACCTCGCACACCGGCCCGGTCACCACGTCCAGGTCGCGGTGGAAGAAGGGGTGGTCGTAGCCGGGCTCCCAGGGCAGTTCCACGACCGGCGGGAGCGGCCCGTCCGCCCGCCAGGTGGCGGCCCGTCGCCGTACCGCCATCCCCGGGCTCGCGAGGGTGGCGGTACGCACGGCCTCCCGCAGGGCCGCCGGGTCGAGCGGTCCCTCCCCCTCGAGCACCATCTGGATCAGCTGCGGGGTGCCGGTCGCCGCCGCGTTCAGATAGCCGCGTTCGATCTGCGAGATACGGCGGGTGTAGGGCCGTACCTCGGTGGCTGTCGCTGTCATGCCGCCTCCAGGGTCAGGGCTTCGGTGCCGTCCGTCCGCCGCAGGAAGCGCACCGGGACGGGCTCCCCGGCGGCCAGGGCGAGGTGCATCGCGGGGCCGGCCGTGGCCGAACGGACGTGGTACGACGGGACGTTGGTGCGCCGCCAGCCCGGCTGCCAGGCCGGCAGCCGGACTCCGGAGAAGGTCTCCTTCGTCACGTGCGAGGCCTTGATCAGCGCCTCGCACTCGGCGAAGTCCCGGATGCCGGCCGGTTCCGTCCGGCCGAGCAGTTCACCGAGCCATCGCATGGCGTACGGCCGGTCCCGCTCGTCCTGGAGGTCCACGCCGACCTTCGGTCCTCTCGACAGGGCGACGGCGCTGTAGGTGTCGCAGTGGGCGACCGAGACGTTCAGCCCGTGTGCCGGGACGCTCCACCTTTTGTGCGTGTCGCGGGCGAGGTCGCGGGCGGTGAGCTCCAGGCCGTACACCGCCCGGGCGGCCTCGGCGATCAGTGAGCGGCCGGAGCGGCTGAGGCGGTGGCCCATGCGGTCGCGGGGCAGGCGGGGGTGGTGGGTGACCAGGCAGTCGATCACCGCCTCGTCACCCGCGAGGCCGCCCCCGCCTCCCACGCGGGACTCCCCGCCGCCCCGCAGCACCGGGTCCAGCACAAACCCCATCAACGCGCCCACCGCTCACTCCCCCGTGTCGAACACGGCCGCCGCGTAGCTGCCGCCGTAGGCGAAGCTGGACAGCAGCAGCCGGCCCCGGGGGTTCTCGCCGCTCAGGGCGGCGACCAGGCCGAGGGCGCCCGCGCTGCCGTACGTCTCGCCCAGCAGCGCCTTCGGGGCGAGCACCGGGCGGCCGTCCAGGCCCGCCAGGCGCAGGGCCCGGGACTGGGCCAGGTCGACCAGGCTGTAGCCGGAGGCGGCGGAGACGACGGTGTCGATGCCGTCCGGGCCGGTCTCCGCCTCGGCCATGGCGGCGCGCAGGGCCCGCGCCCAGGCCTCGCCGTCGCGGCCGATGCGGCCGATGCCCGCCGGCTCCCCGGAGGCGCCGTAGCCGCGGACCCGGGCGAGGACGTCCGCGCCCCGGCCGGCGGCCGACTGCCGGCTCTCCAGCAGAACGGCCGCCGCGCCTTCGCTGAGCACCGTCCCGGTGCGGCCGCCGGGGACGACCCGCGCGGTGCGGGCGTAGCCGGGCAGCCCGGCCTGGGTGGCCAGGGCCTGCTCGGGGAACTCGTCGGCGATCACGACCATGATCCGGTCGGCGGCGCCGCGCGCGATGACCCGGGCCGCGAGCTGGAGGGCGAGGACCGAGCTGGTGCCGCCGTTGGCGATGGTGGCGGTGTAGCCGCGGTAGCGGTGCAGCATCGCCACGTGGCCGGCGGCGGCGTTGACGACCGTGTTGGCGAACAGGGCCGGGTTGGCGCCGTTGATGCCCTGCTGGAGGACACCCTTGTGGAACTGGAGGACGGACGTCACCGGGCCGTAGCCGGTCGCGAAGACGATGCCCGTGCCCTCGGCCTCGGCCCGCGAGGGCTTGCCGTGCCGCCCGTACAGGTCGGCGACCGCGGCGGCGGCCAGCAGGCCGAGCGGGTCCATGCGGCGGGCGCGGCTGGGGTTGATGCCCCGGGAGGCGGCCTTGACGTCGATCCGGCCGACGGGCACCTCCCCGACGCCCTCGACCTCCTCCACCCCGGTGAAGCAGGGCCGGTCCGCGGCCAGCGCCGCGAGCAGTTCGCCGGTGTTGCGGGCGGCGCCCGCCAGGCCCGCGACACCGGTGACCACCACGTCGTGGACGGACTCCGTGCGCCGGGGCGCCGAGCCCGGGCGGCCCGGACGGTGGAGCACCACGGAGGCGTTGTTGCCGCCGAAGGCGAAGGAGTTGGACAGCACCACCTCGGGTGTGCCCGGGCGCCCGGTGTCCGGGACGATGTCCAGGCCGAACGGCTGCTCCACGCCCCGGGTGTTGATGGTCGGCGGCAGTGTGCCACGGTCGATCGCGAGGGTGCTGACCACCGCCTCCACCGCGCCGGCCGCACCGAGGGTGTGACCGATGATCGACTTGGTGGAGCTGGCCGGCGGGACGGACGAGCCGAACAGCAGCTTGACGGCCTTGGGTTCGGAGGCGTCGTTGGCGGGGGTGCCGGTGCCGTGCAGGTTGAGGTAGTCGACGTCCTCGGGGCCGAGGCCGGCGGTGTCCAGGGCCTGCGCCATGGCGGCGCAGGCGCCCTTGCCGCTGGGGTCGGGGGCGGTCTGGTGATAGCCGTCGCAGGACAGTCCGTACCCGCCCAGCTCGGCCAGGGGCCGGGCGCCGCGCGCGGCGGCCCGGTCGGCCGGCTCCAGGACCATGAACCCGGCGCCCTCGCCGAGGGTCAGCCCGCTGGAGGCCGACATCGGCGAGCAGGGCTCGGCGTCCAGCGCGCCGAGGGCGCTGAAGCCGTACGCCGACAGGGAGGCGAGGGGGTCGACGCCGCCGCAGATCACGTAGTCGACGTCACCCTTCCACAGCAGTTCGGCCGCGTAGCCGAGGGCCACGGCGCTGGCGGCGCAGGCGTTGGAGAGGACCACGCGCGGGCCGCGCAGGTCGAACTCGGCCGCGATGTAGTCGCCGACGCAGGGAAGTTGGGAGGCCGCCGCGGCCTGGGCGTCCAGCCTGCCCTCGTGGACCAGGCCGGCGTGGACGCCCTCCAGGGTGGGCATGGCGCCGAGGCTGGAGCCGACCACGACCGCGACCCGGTCCCGGTCGACGGTGTCGAGGTCGAGGCCGCTGGTGCGCAGCGCCTCCCGGATGGCGGTGGCGGCGAGGGCGTAGCAGCGGTCCACCTCGGACGGCTGCTCGGCGGTGACCATGCCCGCCCACTCGGTCAGCAGCTCGGAGGTGTCGAAGAGGGTGTTGGTGCGGATGCCGGAGGTGCCGGCGGTGATGGACGACCAGCCCTTCTCGACGTCGTCCCCGGCCCCGGTGATCAGTCCCAGGCCGGTGAGGGCGATTCTCGGTGTGGTCATCAGGAGATCCTCGTGGTGAGCGAACGGGCGATGACGCGGGGCAGGGTGACGGTGCGCAGCGGGCGCTCGGCGCCCTGCTCGTCGCCGGCGGCCAGCTCCAGGCCGGGGACCCAGAAGGGGGCGTCCAGGAGCGCGAGGACCAGCTCCTCCTCCGGGTTGGCGGCGGGTGCCTGCCACAGGACGGTGCCGACCTCCTCACCGGCGGCGGTCACCTTCGCGCCGGCGGTGAACCGGCTCTCGGCGGGGGCGGCCAGCGCGGTCAGCCGGGCGGTGACTGTGGTCGGCTGCTCCAGGCCGTCGGAGCCGTGGAACTCGCCGATCCGGTTCCAGTCGATCATCCAGGCGAGGTCGGCCTCGCCCACCGTCAGACCGGCGAATCCGGCGGCGTAGACGGCCATGCCGGCCTCTGCCTGCACCCGGGCCAGGCCCTCCGGCCCGACCGGCGCGCCGCCCTGCTCGGCGACCGCGGCCAGCACGGCCTCGTGGGCGGCGTCCGGGGCGTTGGTCAGCAGCAGGTAGCCGTACTCGCCGGTGGTGCCGACGCGCGCCAGATGGGCGAGGGCGGCCGGCTCCTCGGGCAGCGCGGACTCGGTGACGGCGTGCAGGGTCAGGCCGGAGATGTCGAAGTCGACGAAGTGCGCGGCCACGGACCAGGCGGTGGGGCCCTCGAAGGCGCTGGCACCCCAGCCCTCCGGCTCGACCTCGACGGTGACGTCCTCGGGAATGTCCAGCTGCTCGAGGTAGGCGCGCAGTTCGTCGGCGGTGACCTGGGTGCGCGGCAGCAGCCAGGCGTCGTCGCCGATCTCGAAGTGCAGCAGGATCGCGAACGGGGTGCCGTCGGCGTTCAGCGCCAGCGCCTCGCGGACGGTGTCCGGCTCGACGAACTCGCCGGACTTGGCCAGGAACTGGTCGAGCAGGGTGATCCGCTCGTCGCCGGAGACACGGACCAGGGGTGCGGTGATCCGGTAGGCGCCGACGGTGGTGCGGACGGTGGTGTAGTCGTCCGTCTCGGTGCGCAGCGGGGCGGTGGTCATGACGGGTGGTTCCTTCCGGTGTGTGTCTCGGTTCGTGTGGATGTCGGTGAGTGCGGTGTTCACAGGGCGGGTTCGCGGTGGACGGACAGGTGCCAGGCGTTCTCCCGTCGCGCCGGTGACGCGCAGCCGACGAGGAGGCCGGAGGGGGTGGTGCGCAGGACGATCTCCGCCTCGGCCGGGCCGGTGCCGGTGGTGTCCGCGGGCCGGCAGTGCAGCCAGGTGCCGTCGGAGAGGCGTACGGCGACCGCCGTGGCCCAGATCTGCCGGAACTCGGAGGAGTCGAGTTCCCACCGGGTGCCGGCGGAGTCGATCACCGCGGTGGTGTGGCGCGGGGTGTGGGGGGTGAGCCAGAGGACGGCCTCCTCGTGGGAGCCGGGCGCCCGGATGTCCACGCGGACCGGTTCGCCGGTGTCCTCGGGCGCGGTCAGCTCGAAGCCGATCCCCTCCTGCGGGCCGTACAGGGCGAGCGGGTGCTTCTCCTCCCAGGCGGCGGTGGAGCGCACGCCCCAGCCGAGGCCGCCGGCGCGGCCGAACCGGCTGTGCTCGGCGGTGACCCACATCCCGGCGCTCCAGCGGGGGTTGTTGCCGAACGCCCGGGTGCGCGGGAACGGGCTGCGCAGGACCTTGCTCGAGCCCTCCTTCCAGACGGTGACGCCCGCGGCCGACGCGTCGAGCCGGATCCGGCGGGGGCCCGCCACCGGTCCTGCGGCCACGGCGGCGGCGTCGCCACGGGTCTCCCGGCGGTGGAACTCGGTGCGCAGCCGGGCCACCCCGTCCGGGCCGACCGCGAGGCCCCGCTCCAGCAGGGCGCTGTGGATCAGCCGGACGGGTTCGCGGACCGGCACCCGGACGTCCCAGTCCGCGCCGTGCCACGCCAGGTCGCCGCCCGGCGGGGCGGTGTGCGCGGCGGCGACGACCTCGGAGGCGTCGCGGACACCGAGGCCGAGCCCGATCGGGCCGGCCGGGCCGCCGCCCGGCGCGAAGGTGCCCTGGCGCAGTCCCACGGTCTGGAAGATCCGGCCGGGCCTGCGGGTGAAGGTGAAGTCCTGGCCGAGCACCCCGTCGGTGAGGGTGATCGTGCCGGTGACCTCGTCGTCCCCGCACCGCTCGGTGACCCGCACCCCGCCCTCGACGGGCGCGAGTTCCAGGTCGCGCGGTTCGCCCTCGCGCCAGCCCGCCGAGCGGTCGGCGCGGCAGCTGGGCCAGGTGGAGACGAACACCGGCCCGTGGTGGCCGTCGGCCAGCACGCGCACGGTCCCGTCGTCGCCGTCCACCTCCACCGCCAGCCCCCCGGAGGCGAACCGGTACGGCTCGACCCGGCGCGGGGCGCGGACCCGGTACGGGGGTTCCGCGAGCCTGAGCGCGCGGCTCGTCCCGTCGGGTCCGGTCACCTCCGCCCGCCGTACGGCGCCGCGGTCGACATCGACGCTCGCGGTGAGCCGGAACTCCCCCAGCGCCAGGCAGTAGTCGACCGTGCGGACGCCGTCGACGAGGCGGACGTCGGAGCGCAGTTCGTCGTCGCGGGACTCGGTGACGGTGGCGAAGCTGTTCAGGCCGCCGAGGGCCGCCCGGACGTCGGGGCCGAGGTCGGCGAAGACGCTGCGCAGGATCAGCGGGATGTAGTTGTGCAGTTCGACGTTGCCGTCCTCGCCGGGCACGGTCAGCCCGACGGAGACGCAGCCGACGCGGCGGTACAGCTTGAACGCCACGGTGTTGGCCGGGTTGACGGTGAGCCGCAGCACCAGGCAGCCGGACTGCACCATCCACTCCACGGCCTCCGTGAACAGCCGTCCGGTGATCACGCCGTTGCGGTAGGCGGGGGCGACGAAGAACATGTCGGCGATCAGCTCACCGGCCCGGGCGGAGCGCCGGCCGGTGTTGTGGAACAGGCCGAAGGTGCCCACCACACGCCCGCCGTCCTCCGCCACCAGGAACGTGCCGGTGTCCCGCTCGGCCAGCTCGCGCTCCAGTTCCGCGCCGGTGATGCCACCGGCCACCGGGTTGGGGTTGTCGCGGTGGCGGTTGTAGAGCTCCGCGATGTCATGCGCGTCGCCCTGCTGGTACGGGCGGATCGTGATGGACATTCCACACCTCCTTCTCTTCGGGTCGGATGCGTACGGGGCTCGTGCTCGGGCGCGTACGCGTACGGGCTCATGCGGGTGGCGAGGCCCTAGCCCTTGCGGCCCGTGGTGACGATGAGCGAGCCGGCGGCGGCCAGTTCGTTGCCGACGCTCGCGCGGACCGAGACCTGGCGCAGGCCGCCCAGGCGCTGGCCGAGCTTGGCGTCGAGGGTGAGCTGGTCGCCGGGGACCACCAGCCGGGAGAACTTCATCGAGCTGATCGAGCCGAGGTAGCCGACGCTCGCGGCGGGGTCGGCGTCGCCGAGCGGCTCGGGCGACTCGATCATCTCGGCGACGTAGACGACGGCGACCAGCTGGGCCATCGCCTCGACGATCATGACGCCGGGCATGATCGAGTGGTCGGGGTAGTGGCCGGCGAAGAAGGGCTCGTTGACGGAGACACTCTTCACCCCGCGGCCCGAGACGCCGGGCACGACGTCGTAGGCGCGGTCGATCATCAGCATCGGCCAGCGGTGCGGCAGCATCCGCTTGATGTCGTCGGAGGAGTACGCGAACTTCTTCTTCGCGCTCCTGGCCGGCGCCTCGGAGGTGACGGTCATGCTCACACCTCGCGGGCTTCGACGAAGTCGACCAGGGCGTTGATGGAGCCGAAGGCCTCGAAGTCGTCGTCGCTGATCAGCACGTCGTACTCGTTGTTGACCATGACGACGATCTCCAGGGTGTCCAGCGAGTCCATCTCCAGGCCGCGGCCGAACAGCGGCTGGTTGTCGGAGACGACGGCCGGCTCCACGTCCAGGCCGAGCCGGTCGATGATCATCGACTTGACCTTCATGTTCTTCTCCAGGCGCGCCTCGGCCTGGCTGCGGATGTCCTCGAAGGTGGCGACGGACATGTGTGTTCCTTTCGATGAGAGATCAGATCCGTTGCGGTACGGGTTAGTTGGGGATCATTCCGCCGTCGACGGTGAGCACCTTGCCGGTGATGTAGGAGGCGGCGGGGCTCGCCATGAAGGCGACCGCCCGGGCGACCTCCGCCGGGGTGCCCATGCGCCCCATGGGGATCGCCTGGAGGGCCTCCTTCATCTGCGCGGGCGGCACCTTCTTGACCATGTCGGTGTCGATGAAGCCGGGCGCGACGACGTTCACGCGGATGCCGCGCGGGGCGACCTCGTACGACAGGGTCTTGGCCAGCGAGATCACCCCACCCTTGCTGGCCGCGTAGTTGGCCTGGCCGGCCCGGCCCGCGATGCCGCTGGTGGAGGCGATGAAGACGATCGCGCCGCCGCTCGCGTACATCTGCTTGGTGGCCTCGCGGGCGGTGTAGAAGGTGCCCGTGAGGTTGGTGCCGATGACCTCCTGCCACTTGGCCGCGCTCATGGCGGCCAGGTGTCCGTCGGCGGTCACCCCGGAGTTGAGGACGGCCACGTCGAGGGAGCGCCAGGCGGTCTTCAGCTCCTTGTACATGGCGGCCACCTCGGCCTCGTCGGAGATGTCGGCCTTCAGCAGCAGGGCCTCGCGGCCCAGGGCGCGGATCCGCTCGGCGACCTCCTCGGCCCGGGCGGAGCTGGAGCGGTAGTTGAGGGCGACGTCGCAGCCGTGTTCGGCGAGCGCGACCGCGACGGCGGCGCCGATGCCCCGGGAGGCGCCGGTGACCAGGGCCTTGGTGCCCTCGGCGAAGAGGGTTCCCGGTGTGCTCACGCCGCTCATGCCGCGCTCCCCAGCATCGCCGCGGTCACGCGGTGGCTGCCCGGGTCGAACCCGGCGGCCTCGGTGCCCAGACCGGCCTCGGTGGCGGCCTTGAGGACGGCCTGCGCGACCGCGAGGTCCAGGACGCCCAGGCCGAACGGCGAGAAGATCACCGTACGGTCGGTGGCCGGCGGCTCGGTGCAGCCCAGCACCGAGGCGATCTCGGCGTGCACGAACTCCTTGTGGCCGACCTGCTGTTCGGCCTTGTGCAGGGAGGTCTGCTCGCGGATGGCGTGCTCGATGTCGTCGACGACGTTGTAGGCGTCCAGGACCGAGCCGGTGCTCAGGTCGCGCAGGGACAGGTGCAGGATGACCTGCCCGGCGGGCCGCTCGGGGTACTCGGCCAGGTCGAGCCAGTACGTGGAGTCGGTGGTCGCGATGGACACGGTCTCGGCGGCGAGGGCGTCGCCGACCTCTCCGGTGCGGAAGGCGACCTTCGGGTATTCGGACTCCAGTTCGGCGGCGAGGACCTCGGCGCGGCCCGGTACGACGTCCTGGAGCACGACCGTCTCCAGCTCCGGGTGGGTCAGGGTGAGGAAGGCGAGGACGCGCTGGTTGATGGTGCCGCAGCCGATCAGGCCGGCGGTGCGCACCCGGCGCTCGCCGTGCAGGGCGCCGGCGGCGAGGGCGGCGCTCGCGGCGGTGCGGGAGGCGGAGATCTGGCTGCCCTCCAGCAGCGCCTTGGGGTAGCCGGTGTTCAGGTCGTTGAGGATCTGCACCGAGGAGGCCCGCTGGAGGCCCTGCTCGACATTGGCCGGGAAGGACGAGATCCACTTCAGGCCCATCACCGGCTCCGGTCCGCCCAGGTAGGCGGGCAGGGAGATGATGCGGGATCCGGTGGGCCGCGGCGGGCGCAGGAAGCTGGAGAACGGCACCTGCGAGTGGCCCTGGCCGTGCAGCACGTAGGCGCTGCGCACGGCGTCGAGGACGGCGGGTTCGAGACCCCTCAGGGCGGTGTTGACGTCGTCCCGTCCGAGGATCTTCACGGCTCACTCCTTTCGTGGTCGGGGTTCGGCTGAGGCTGGGGTTCCTGGAAACGGGTCTCGACCCAGGCGTCGGAGTAGATGGTGTCGAGGTAGCGGTCGCCGCCGTCCGGGAGCACCGCGACGCAGGTCGCGCCCGGCTCCAGCCAGTCGGCGGCGCCCTGGAGGGCGGCGATCACGGCGCCGGAGGAGCCGCCGGCGAGGATGGACTCCTGGGCGAGCAGCCGCCGGCAGCCGCGGACGCAGTCGAGGTCGGTGACCTTCACGACCCGGTCCGCCAGACCCGGCCGCAGCAGCGGCGGTACGACGGCCGCGCCGTGCCCGGGAATGGTGCGCCGGTGTCCGCGTTCCCACGGCTCCGGCGGGCCGAAGATCACGCTGCCCACCGCGTCCACCGCGACCACCCGGGTGGCCAGCCCGCTCTCCTGGATGTACTCGGCGCAGCCGCGCAGCGTGCCGGTGGTGCCGGCGGCGAGGAACAGGTAGTCGGGGCCGCCGGGCAGCGCCTCGCAGATCTCGCGCATGGTGTGGTGGTGTGCGCGGGCGTTGTACTCGTTGGCGTACTGGTTGGGCCAGTAGGCGTCCGGGACGCTCTCCAGCAGGGCCCGCACCCGGTTGATCCGGGCGGGCAGGTACTCGCCGGTGGCGGGATCGCGGTCGACGACCTCGACCGTCGCGCCGTAGGCCCGCATGATCGCGGCGTTCTGCGCGGTGGTGCGCGGGTCGACGACGCAGATCAGGCTGAGCCGGTAGAAGTTGCACAGCTGGGCGAGGGCGATGCCGAGGTTGCCCGAGGAGGACTCCACGACGGTGGAGACCCCGGGGACGAGCTTGCCGGCCTGGATGGCGTGCTCGATCATCGACTTGGCGGCGCGGTCCTTGATGGAGCCGCCGGGGTTGAAGCGCTCGCACTTGGCGTACACCTGGAACCGCGCGGGCGGGAACAGCCGGTCGAGCGCGACGAGCGGGGTGGAGCCGATGGTGGCGACGATGTCGGGGTCCCGGGTCCGGGTGGCACCGAGCACCGGCGCCGACGCGTCGGAGGCGAGGACGGTCATTCCGGCACCTTTCTGCTGATCTGGAGCCGCAGTTCGCTGACGTAGCGCTCGCCGTCGGCGTCGGTCAGCCACGAGTCGTCCGGGGCCGGCAGCGGTTCGCTGAGGGTCACGGCGGCGTCGGGGTCGGTCCGGCGCGCGGTGCGGACGAGGCCGGCGAAGGCGAGTACGAGGGTCGGGCTGGTGAAGTCCACCAGCGACGGCTTGGTCTCCTCGGGGAACTTCACGAAGAGCAGGTCGGGCAGAGCGTGTCCGTCCACCCAGCGGCGCACCGCGAGGTAGTCGCGCTCCCGGTCGGCCTTCTCCGGCAGGGCGATCCCGGTCACCGGCAGCCGCCAGGTCTCCCGGAACAGCACCAGGCCGTCGAGGCTCACGCGCGGGGCGTGCGCCCGGTCGAGCCCGACCTTGAAGGCGTCGGCGGCGATGATGGAGACGGGCACCGCGAGCAGCTCGGCGAGCGGCCAGGTGCGGCCGTCGGGGGTGGTCGCGGTGACCGTGCCGTCCGTCTCGGCGAGCGCGATCGCCGCCGCCGCATCGACGCGGGTCCGGTCGTCGTACGGCGCCCGGGTGAACCCGATCAGCCGGTCCCCCGCCCCGATCGGCGCGGGCACCATCCGGCCGCTGTTGCGCTTCCACTCCACCGGCAGCAGCGGCACCAGCCGCGGGGCGTCGATCGCCGCGTTGACCTTGTCCCGCAGCGAGCCGGCGTCGGTGGTCCAGTCGAGGAAGGGCAGGTCCAGCGTGGCCAGGCAGGCGTGCAGTTCGCCGAGGACGACGGTGTGCTCGCCGGCGTTGACCGCCTCCGGGGAGGACGCCACCACCTGGAGGTCCGGGCTGTGGACGGCGAGGTGCGGCGAGCGTACGGGTCCGGTGGCGAAGACCGCGCGGGCCCGCTCCTCGATGTCCGCCACCCGAAGCCGCGCCGGGACGGACGCGTCGGCCGCCGGGTCCAGGCCGAGCACCTCCCGCCACTTCTCGGCCAGTTCGCGGGTCGCGGTGTGCACCGGGGTGGCGTTCTCGCCCCAGAACAGGCCGAGCACCTGGGTCCAGACGTCGGCGAGGGTCACGTCCCTGCGGCGCTCCGCGGCCTTGCGCACGAGGCGGGCGACCTCCGCCTCCACCAGCTCGGCGAGCCGGTTGCCGAACCAGTCGGCCGCGTCCGCGACCAGGGCCAGCGGCCGGGCGACGGCGTCGAAGAAGTCCCGTCCGAGGTCCATCCGGACATCGCGCAGCGCGTCCTGATAGCAGAGGGTGCGCCCGGCGTACGCCTTGCCCTCCTCCCGGGAGGCAGCCTGTCCGGTCGTACGGACGAAGAAGTCGTCGAGCCGGTCCAGGGCGGCCACCAGCTGCTCCGCGCTGTCCGCGCGGTCGATGTCCTCGCGCAGCCGGTCCAGTTCGGTCAGGACCGCCTGGCAGCGGACGAACAGCTCCGGGTCGCCGATGCCGGCCACCCGGCGCCGCAGGATCTCCTCGGCGCGTACGTCGACGGGGATGTTGGCGTCCCAGGTGAGGACCCGCTGCTTCAGCAGGCGGGTGAGGACCTTCTCCACCCGTTGGCGGGCGGTCGCCGGGTCCCAGCCCGCGGTCGCGGCGAGGGCGTCGGCGATGGCCTCGCCGCCGCGGTCGCCGTCGGCCAGCCGCAGCACCGCCACGTCGTCCTCGCGCAGCCGCACCGTACGGCCGCCCTGCATGACGAGCCGGTCGCCGTCGAGGTGGACGTCGGGCCGGAGCACCGGCGGGAACCACCAGCGGGCGCCGGGCTGCGCCGTCATCCAGTCGGCGAGGGCGGCCACCGTCCAGCGTTCCAGGAAGGTGCGGCTCTCGGCGGTCAGCGCCGGGCCGTGCGTCACGTCCATGGCCGGCTGCACCTGCCCGACGCCGATCCAGGCCGCCGGGCCGAAGAAGCCGATCGTCTCGGCCTTGGCGCAGTAGCGCAGCCAGTACATGGCGAGGGTCCGCTCGCGCCGCCGGCGCTTGGACTCCGGGCCCTTGCCGGCCGCGACGGAGTCCAGCAGGTGGTAGACGGTCCGGTTCTGCCAGGCGATGGCCCGGCGCACCCGGTCGTCGGCGGCGAGCCGGGCGAGCTGCGCGGACTCGGCGTCGGTGTCGGCGCGGTAGGCGGCGCGGAAGGCCTCGTGGGCGTCCCGGGCCTTGTGGGTGTCCTGGGCGTCCAGGGCGCCGTGGGCCGTACCGCCGCCGTCCGTCAGGGCCGCCGCGCGGGCCGCGCGCGGACCGCCGAGCAGCTTCAGTCCGGAGACCGGGAATCCCGCGCTGCGCAGCAGGCCCACGCCCCACACCCGCCAGTGGCTGTCGCCCAGCGGGTGTCCGGGGGCGAACGCGGGCCAGTCCAGGGCCTGCCCGGTGTCCAGTGCCGTGGTCATCAGGCCGCTCCCCGCAGGGCCGGCACGGGTGCCGAGAGCGCGGCGGCCAGCCGGGTCACGCCCTCGGCGATCCGCCCCCGCGCAACGTTGCTGAAGCACAGCCGCAGTCCGTCGGCGTGTTCGCCGTCGATGCCGAAGTGGCTGCCGGGCACGTAGGAGACGCCGTGTTCGGCGGCGGCCTCGGCGAAGCGGGTGGTGTCGACGCCGTCGCGGTGGCGCAGCCAGATGTAGAAGCCGCCGCCGGGCCGCTCCCACTGCCAGGGCCCGTCGGTGCCCAGCTCGGCCTCCAGCGCGTCGGCCATGAGCGCGCACCGCTCCTTGTAGCTCGTGCGGTAGGCGTCGAGCAGGTCGCTCCAGCCGGCCCGGGTGTGGAACGCGGCGAGCGCGGCCTGGGCCAGCGCGGACGGCGACAGGGACATGATCTCGGTGGTACGGCGCAGGGTCCGCGCCAGCTGCTCGGGCGCCGCGATCCAGCCGCAGCGCAGGCCCGGTGCGAACACCTTGGAGAAGGTGCCGAGGTAGACCACGCGGTCCGGGTCGAGGGCGTGCAGGGCGGTGGTGGTCTCGCCGTCGAAGGACAGCAGGCCGTAGGGGTTGTCCTCGATGAGCAGGAGGTCCAGTTCGCGGGCCGCGGCGAGCAGTTCGTGGCGGCGGGCGACGCAGAGGGTGGCGCCGGTCGGGTTCTGGAAGGTGGGGTTGCAGTACAGCAGCCGTACCGTCCGGCCGGCGGCGCGCAGCCGCAGGACGGTCTCCCGCAGCGCGGCCGGGTCGAGCCCGTCGGTGTCCTCGGGGGCGGGGTGGAGGGTGAGGCCGGCGGTGCGGAAGGCCGCGGCGGCGCCGGGGTAGGCGGGGGTCTGGACGAGGACGGTCTCGCCGGGCGCGGCGATCCCGAGGCCGACGGCCACCAGGCCCATCTGGGAACCGCCGGTAGGGACCAGCCGCTCGGCGCCGGCGGTGGTGCCCTCACGGGCCATCAGGTCGTTGATGGCCGGGACGAGGGCCCCGGCGACGTGCGGGGTGGTGTACTGCAGGGCGAGTTTTCCGCCGAGCCGGACGAGCCGGGAGAGCTGCGCGGAGATCGTCTCCAGGGGCAGCACGTCCAGGTCGGGCAGGCCGCCGGCGAACGAGATGACGTCCCCGCCCCGTTCGAACAGGCGCGGCATCTCCACCTCGGGGCGTATGTCGGTCCACATGCCGCTCAGCTCCCCGCTCTGGCCGGCAGCGCGGCGGCCAGCTGGTCCTGCACCGAGCGCCACAGACCGGCGGAGGAGGTCAGCGAGGGGTCGCCGATCACCTCGGGGTCGATCTCGATGCCGTAGCGCTCCTCGACCGCCATCACCAGGGCGATGGTGTGCAGGGAGTCCACGCCGAGGTCCACGAGCGGGGTCTCCGGATCGGTGACCGTCACGGCGCAGACCTGCTCGACGAGCTGGTCGAACTGCGACTGGGTCGGCTGGTCAGACTGCGACTGGTTCATGGCTGGTCCTCGTCTGGGTGGGCTCTGCGACGGTAGGCGTCGGGGTGGAGGGCGGGGCCGGTGCCGCGGTGGCGGACGGCGGGGCCGGTGCCGCGGTGTCCGCGGGGGGCGGGCCGGGCGGGTCGACCAGGAGCTGGACGGCCCTGCGGTCGGGCTTGCCGTTCCTGGTCAGGGGCACGGTGTCGATGAGGCTGATCCGGTCGGGCCTGCGGGCCCGGTCGAGCCGCAGCGCCAGGTGGGCGCGTACCTCCTGGGCGGTGAGCGTGGTGCGCACCGCCAGGTGCAGCGGGCCGTCCTCCGGCTCGGGCCGCAGCGCGACCGCAGCGCTCACTCCCGGGATCCGTTCGGCGGCGTCCTCGATCTCGGTCAGGCCGAGGCGGATGCCGCGCCGTTTGATCATGTCGTCGTCGCGGCCGACGAAGTAGAGCCGGCCGTCCTCGTCGAGCCAGCCCTGGTCGCCGGTGTGCAGTTCGAGCGAGCCGTCGGCGCGGCGGACGTAGCGCTGCTGCTGCTCGAGGGGGACGCCCCAGTAGCCGGCCATCACGGTGGCGCCGTGCACGACGATCTCGCCGGTCTGCCGGGGGCCGAGGGTGGTGCCGTCGGGGGCGGTGATCCGGACCTCGTCGCCGGGGATGGGCCGGCCGACGGAGTCGGGGTGGCCGGCGTACTCGGCGGGGTCCAGGATCGAGATGCGCTTGCACTCGGTCATGCCGTACATGGAGGCGAAGCCCGATCCGGGGAAGACGTCGAGCAGTTCGGCCATGACGGCCTTGCCCGGGCGGGCCCCGGTGTTGGTGAACAGCCGCACCCGCGTGGGCCGCCGGTGCTTGCGCTGGAGCAGGGTGAGGATCTGCGCCAGTGAGGGCACCAGGGGGACGACCGTCACGCCGTGGTCCTCGATCACCCGCAACAGGCCCATGTCCCCGGCTCGTTCGGCGAGGACGAGGGTGCCGCCGGTCAGGGCGCACAGCAGCGCCTGGTAGAGGCCGTAGTCGAAGGAGAGCGGCAGCCGGCACAGCACCACGTCGTCGGCGCGGTAGCCGAGGCAGGCGTTGATGGACTCCAGCGAGGCGCGCATCTGCCGGTGCGGGCAGACGACGCCCTTGGGGCGGCCGGTGGTGCCGGAGGTGTAGATCAGCATGGCCACGGCGTCGTCGGGGACCTCGGCCGTGAAGTCGTCGGCGGCGGTCCGCTGGATGTCCTGCCAGGCACGGGCGGGTTCGGCGGTGCGCGGGGCGCTCGCTCCGGCGCCGGGCGAGCAGATCGCCAGGGCGGCGGAGCAGTCGTCGACGATGTGGGCGAGCTGGGTGTCCGTCAGGTCGGGGTGTACGGGGACGAAGACCGCGCCGATGCGCAGGGTGGCGTAGAAGAGGGCGAGGAAGGAGCGGTCGTTGCGGCCGGCGTGGACGACGCGGTCGCCGGCGGTGACGCCCCGGCCGCGCAGCCAGCCGACGGCGCGGTCCACGGCGGAGCCCAGTCCGGCGTAGTCGAGGGGGCCCTCGGAGTCGACGACGGCCGGGTGGTCGCCGCGGTCGGCGCGGCGGTGGGCGAGCAGGTCAGACACCGGCATGGACGGGCACCTCCTCCCGTACGGCGGACTCGAGGGCGTCGAGGCGGGTCTGGGCCCTGCCGATGTCCCGGGTGGTGTTGAGCGGCAGGACGGCGAGTTCGGGGTGCCGGCGGCGCAGGATGTTGGTGAGGGTCTTGGCGGGCGGCAGGGACACCGTCAGCGCGGGTGCCAGCCGGGCCAGGCTCGTCAGGCACAGGTCCCAGCGCACGGGCCGTACGACCTGGTCGACGAGACGCCGGCGGATCACCTCGGGCGTGGCGAGCACCTCGCCGTCCGCGTTGGAGAGCAGCAGCCCGTGGGGCCGGGCGAAGTGGGTGGCCTCGGCGGCGGCGGCGAAGGTCCGGCGCGCCGGCTCCATGTAGGGGGTATGGAAGGCGCCGGCGACCGGCAGCGGTTTGACGGTGGCCCCGGGCGGCGGTGCGGCGGCCAGCTTCCCCAGGTCCTCCTGGAGTCCCGCCGCGACGATCTGGCCGGGGCCGTTGAACGTGGCGGCGGTCAGGCCGAGTTCGGCGATCCGGGCGAGCACCGCCGCCTCCTCGCCGCCGACCACGGCCGCCATCGAGGTGGGTGCCTCGGCGCAGGCGGCGGCCATGGCACGGCCGCGGACGGCGGCGAGCCGTACGGCGTCGGCGGGTGTGAGGACGCCGGCGTGGGCGGCGGCGGTCAGTTCACCGACGGAGTGGCCGGCCACCACCGCGGTCTGCGCGGCCGCGGCCGGGGCGAGCGCCTCGTGCATCAGCAAGCCCTGCGCGACCAGCAGGGGCTGGGTGTGCTCGGTCCGGGCGATGGTCGCGGCCGGGGCCCTGGTGCCCAGGTGGACCAGGTCCACGTCCGCGGCCTCGGACCAGGCCCTGACGCGCTCGGCGTACACCGGGTCGCGCAGCCAGCCGGCGAGCATGCCGGGGGTCTGGGAACCCTGGCCCGGCGCAATGATTGCGAACATCTGTTCTATCCCCCTTTCGTGTCAGGTACCTGTCGCGCGGCGCTGACGCGGGTGGCGGCCGGTACGGCGGTGCGGTGGGAGCCGTGGAGGGAGGGGCGCTGCGTGGGGAGCCCCGGCCTTGGATGGAAGGGTGTGTGCGGGAAGGGCGGGCCCGACGGTCCGCACAGGAGGGCTCAGTTGCGGCCCGTGCTCTTGGCGAAGCGGCGGATGGCCATGAAGGAGAAGCCGGCGAACCAGGCGGCGATGTTGAACACGGCGCCGGCCAGGCTGGAGTGCTCGCCGCTGAAGGTGTAGCCGTCGGTGAGCCAGTAGCGGGCCAGGGTGGAGACGCCGTACATCGGGGTGTACCGGGAGATCTCCAGCATGGTGCCGCCGAGCGGGATGAACAGGTTGCCGAGGAAGGCCAGCGCGGTCATGGTCAGGCCCGGCATGTGCATGACCACCTCGGGCTTCATGACCAGGCCCATCGCGATGCCGAGCGCGGCGAACACCGCGGCCCCCAGCCAGGCGACGAGCAGGGAGGTCGCCCACACCTTGGTGCTGGTGTGCGCCCCGGTCAGGGCGCCGAGGACGCCGACGATGGCGACCGGCACCGCGGCCATGACGACCGAGCAGACCACCTTGACCAGCAGATAGCCGGGCGGGGCCAGTGGGCTCAGCGCGATGGTGCGCATCCAGCCGGCCGACCGCTCCACGGAGATGGTGGCCGCCGAGCTGGTGGCGGCCATGGCGGCGCCGTACACCGCGAGGCCGGTCATCATCCAGGCGGCGAAATTGCCGTGCGGCAGCGTCCCGTGGGCGGGGGCGGTGCGGAACAGGGCGAGGTAGAGGACCGCCGGGAGGAGCAGGGTGAAGATGGTGGTCTGGCGGTTGAAGCGGCGGCGCAGCTCGTAGCGGACGAAGGTCGGGTTGACGCCGCTGAACGGCGAGGTGCGGGCGCGGGCGGGGACGGCGGCCGGCGCGGTCACGGTGGTCATCGCGAGGCCTCCTGGGCGTTGCGGCCCTGGTGGGTGATGGCCATGAAGGCCTCCTCCAGGCTGCGCGGGGCGACCTCGATCTCGGTGGCCGAGGTCTGGGTGACCAGCACCCGCAGCAGGGCGTCGGAGTCGGTGGCGTCGAAGTAGTGGCGGTCGCCGCGGACCACGCAGGAGCGGACCGCGGGCGAGGCCGCCACCGCCTGTGCGTCACGCGGGCCGATCAGGGCGGAGACGGTACGTCCGGTCATGGCCGCGCGGATGGAGGAGGCGGAGCCGTCGGCGACGACCCGGCCCCGGTCGATCATCACCACACGGTCGGCGAACTGGTCGGCCTCCTCCATGTAGTGGGTGGCGAACATGACGGTCATGCCGCGCTCGGCGTCCTCGCGGACGGTGGCCCAGAACTCCCGGCGGGCGACGACGTCCATACCGGCGGTCGGCTCGTCCAGCACCAGGAAGTCCGGGTCCGACAGCAGCGCGACCGCGAACCGCAGCCGCTGCTGCTCGCCGCCGGAGCACTCGGCGACCCGCCGGTGGCGCAGCGGCGTGATGCCGGCCCGGGCCATGACGTGCTCGGCGTCGGCGCCGGGGTGCAGCGAGCCGAGCATCCGTACGGTCGCCTCGACCGTCAGGTCGGGCAGCAGCCCACCGGACTGGAGCACGGCGGCGACCCGCCCGGCGCGCACCGCCTGCTGCGGGGCCTGCCCGAACAGCTCCACATGACCGGAGTCGGCCCGGGTGAGTCCCAGCAGCATGTCGATGGTGGTCGTCTTGCCGGCGCCGTTCGGCCCGAGGAAGGCCACCACCTCACCGCGGCGGATCCGCAGGTCCAGCCCGTCGACGGCGGTGAACTCCTCACCCTTGGCGTTGCGGAACCGCTTGACGACCGTGCTGAGCACGGCGGCGGGGGCTTCCGGGGACCTCACCTCCCTCGGCGCCGGACGGAGTTGGGTTTCGGTCATCTTCAGGTCCTCACGATTCGGTGGGGGGCTGCCTTGGCGGAAACCACTCTTGCGCCCCGCGCTATCCGGCCGAACCGGAGCGGCTATCGCCGCCCTATCGAGGTGTGGGCATACGGGTTGAGCTGCCGAAACTCGCTGGCCCTGAGACGAGAGACACCGGCGGTGCGGGCCGTCGGCGTCGTGGGGGTGAGCCATCGTGACGCCATTTCACCGGCGAGGTCTCCAAGGGCCGTACACGTACGGCGCGGCCCACCGGGCTGCCCTGGGCGAGGTCCACGACCTGCGACGGGCGCGTCCAGCCGGCCGGGCGCCACCTTCAGGTGTCACCGGCGCCTTCGAGGTTCTCCACCACCTTCCCGGACGGCCGCCCAGGGTGTGTCGCCGTGAGCGCTCTCGCCGGCCCCAGGCTGAGACCGGACGCGGCCCCGCTGACCGGCTGCGCGCCTTCCCTCCGTGGAAGACTGGCTCGTCCACCGCACGACACTGCGGCCCGGCGGCCTGACGTACAGCCCCGCCGCCGATCCCACGGGGCACCGGTGCCGGCGAGCGAGATGGAGCACGTCGCAGCCGTGTAGTGCAACTCAATTCGAGACGTTCGGTGAGGAGGCACCGCCGGTGGCGCCCACCGCTGTTCGGGCCGCCGCCACGAAGGCTGCGATCGCCGGGTGGGTGCCGCCACCCGCGCGGAAGGCGACCTTCGAGCGACGGAACAGGGGCAGCCGGGTCAGGACCACGCCCTCGGGGACGTGCGTGGCGGCCATCTCCGGTACGAATCCGGCGCCTTGCCCGATCGCGGCCAGCGCAAGGACCGTACGGAAGTCGTTGACCTGATGGCGGATCCGCGGCTGGAAGCCGGCCGCCTGACAGGCGCGTACGGCCATCGCGTGACCCGTCGTGCCGTCCCTGGCCGTGATCCATACGGACGTGGCCCACGGTCCGAGCAGCTCCGCCAGAGTGTTGCCGCGAGCGGCGGAACCGGTCGCAGGAGCGCTGTCGGCGCTTCCCGTGGCCAGATACATCGGCTCCTCCAGCAGCGGCACCTGGTCGACCGTGGTGTCCGGTGACGCGGGCACGAAGTCGTAGTCGTGAACGAGTGCCACGTCGAGTTCGCCGGCGCGCAGGCAGTCGGAGACCCGCGCCGAGTCGATCTCCTGCACCATCGGTTCCAGCGCGGGATGCCGCTGGGCCAGCGCGGCCAGGATGGCGGGCACGATCGCGGGGCCGCCGGAGGGAAACGTCCCGATCCGTAGCGGCCCGCCGATGCCCTCACGTGCCCCGGCCAGTTCAGAGACCGCCAGTTCGAGGCGTTCGAGAATGGCGTCGGCGTGAGTGACAAGGGTGCGGCCCGCGGGTGTGAGCACCACCCGTCTGCCACTTCGTTCCAGCAGGGGCACCCCCGCCTCGCGCTCGAGCACCCCCAACTGCTGTGACACGGCCGAGGCGGTGAAGGTCAGGGCCTCGGCCACGGCCGCGATGGTGCCACGTCGGTCCAGTTCGCGCAGCAGGTGGAGACGTCGGACATCAAGCATAAGGTGAGCTTACGCATAGGCGAAGAAACATGAACTGGATCTACTTGGTTTCCGTGGGCCAGGCTGGGCGTATGAAGCCTGAAGCGAACCTCAGCGGCCTGTTCGTCCCCTTGGTCACCCCCTTCACCGACGACCTGCGCCTCGCTCCGGACGCGCTCGGCCGCCTCGCCGATGAGGCGCTGTCGGTCGGCGGCGCCCGCGGACTTGTAGCCCTGGGAACCACCGCGGAGGCGGCCACGCTGACCACCGAGGAGAAGCAGGACGTGGTCCGCATCTGCTCGGCTGCCTGCCGGGCACACGGAGCTCCGCTGATCGTCGGCGTCGGCACCAACGACACCGTCGCCGCCATCACGACACTCCGGGAACTCGCTCAGAGCGGTGACGTCACTGCGGCGCTGGTTCCCGCACCGCCCTACATCCGGCCAGGCGAGGCGGGAACGCTGGCGCACTTCACGGCACTCGCCGAACACGGGGGCCTGCCGCTGGTCGTCTACGACATCCCGTACCGCACCGGCCAGCCCCTCAGTACCGGCACGCTGCACGCGCTGAGGAACATTCCAGAGGTCGTCGGGGTCAAGTACGCGACCGGTGCGATCGACGCCGCCACGATGGAACTGCTCGGCTCGTCGGCTCCGGGCTTCTCGGTGCTCGGCGGCGATGACGCCGTCATCTCGCCACTGCTCGCGGCGGGCGCCCGCGGCGGCATCCTGGCGTCGGCCAACGTCCGCACCGCCGACTATGCCGAGCTGATCTCGCTCTGGCAGAGCGACGCCACCGGACCGGCCCGCAGGCTGGGAGCCGAGCTGGCCCGGCTGTCGACCGCGCTCTTCGCCGAGCCGAACCCGACCGTGATCAAGGGGTTGCTGCACGCCCAGGGCCGCATTCCCAGCCCGGCCGTCCGGCTGCCGCTGCTGGCCGCCTCCGCCGATTCGGTACGGCGGGCAGCAGACCTGGCCACAGCCTGGACCGGCCAAGACCTTCACGAGGCCGGGGTTCAGTCATCGGGGCCGCTCTTCAGCGCGGTTCCGTCGTCGGCGAGCTCGACCTGGCGCAGCCTGCGGCCGTCGGAGCCGACCTCCATGAAGTAGGTCGCGGGTTCATCGCCGCCGCCACCCCGGCGGCGCCGAAGGTGCACGATGTTCCGGTCCGAAAGCGCGCCGAAACCAGGGCGGCCGCGCTGTGCGTCACGCGACCGGCAGGACGACACCCAGGGGCCTGACCCCGAAGAGTCAGACCCCCTCCGACCTGCATGTCTGCCAGATCATTGAAGTGATGTCATGTCACCGGCTAGACATTGAAGCGGAACTCCACCACGTCCCCGTCCTGCATCACGTACTCCTTGCCCTCCATGCGGGCCTTGCCCTTGGCGCGGGCCTCGGCGACCGAGCCGGCCTCGAGGAGGTCCCCGAAGGAGATGACCTCGGCCTTGATGAAGCCCTTCTGGAAGTCGGTGTGGATCACGCCGGCGGCCTCGGGGGCGGTGGCGCCCTTCTTGATGGTCCAGGCGCGGGATTCCTTGGGGCCGGCCGTCAGGTAGGTCTGCAGGCCCAGGGTGTTGAAGCCGACGCGGGCGAGGGTGGCCAGGCCCGGCTCGTGCTGGCCGACGGACTCCAGCAGCTCCAGGGCCTCCTCCTCGTCCAGCTCGGCGAGGTCGGCCTCCAGCTTGGCGTTGAGGAAGATCGCCTCGGCGGGGGCGACCAGGGCGCGCTGCTCGTTCTTGAAGTCCTCGTCGATCAGTTCGTCCTCGTCGACGTTGAAGACGTAGAGGAAGGGCTTCGTCGTGAGCAGGTGCAGGTCGTGGAGGAGTTCCGCGCGCTCGCTGCCCTGGACGATGCCGTGCGCGAAGAGCGTGTCGCCCTTCTCCAGGATCTCCTTGGCCTCCTCGACGGCCTTGACCTTCGGGGCCACGTCCTTCTTGATCCGCGATTCCTTCTGGAGGCGCGGGAGGACCTTCTCGATGGTCTGGAGGTCGGCGAGGATCAGCTCGGTGTTGATCGTCTCGATGTCGTTCTTCGGCGAGACCTTGCCGTCGACGTGGACGACGTTCTCGTCCTTGAAGGCGCGGATGACCTGGCAGATCGCGTCCGACTCGCGGATGTTGGCGAGGAACTTGTTGCCCAGGCCCTCGCCCTCGCTGGCGCCGCGCACGATGCCGGCGATGTCGACGAAGTCGACCGTGGCCGGCAGGATCCGCTCCGACTTGAAGATCGAGGCGAGCTGGGCGAGACGACCGTCCGGGACGCCCACGACACCGACGTTCGGCTCGATCGTGGCGAACGGGTAGTTGGCCGCGAGCACGTCGTTCTTGGTCAGGGCGTTGAACAGGGTCGACTTGCCGACGTTCGGCAGACCGACGATTCCGATCGTGAGCGACACGTTGCGACTTCCCGTACGTGAGGAGACTGGCGGCCAGGCGGCCGATCCACCAGTCTACGGCGTGTCGCGACCCGGCCCCCGCGGCGGTTCGAACGCTTGGCCAGGCCGCGCCACGCGGCGTGTCAAACGGCCTATTCAGCACATAAACAGACCTAGGTTGGTCCAGTGGAGCAACCCAGGACGCGACCTCAGCAGCACGGACCGCGACGCGGCGGGCCCCCGACGCCGCCGCAGGCGGCACGGCAGGGCGCGCAGGGCCGCCGGCCCTCGGCACGGCACCCCGCGGGGGCGCGGCGTCCGGCCGCCGCGGCTCCCGTCTCCGGCCCCGCCGCCGCCATACGACGGCTGCGGCGGCTGCCCAACCCGCAGTTCACGGGCCTGGGGGCCGGACTGTTCTGCGGGACGCTGATGTTCCTGCTGGGCTGTCTCGACCAGCTGCTGTTCGGCGGGTCCCAGACCGGGTACGGCGTGCTGTTCCTGCCGGTGTGTGTGCTGACCGCCGTGTGGGTGCGCCGGGGCGATCTGCTGACCTCGCCGGTCGTGGTGCCCATCGGGTTCGCCGTGGGCCTGCTGCCCCTGGCCGAGGGCGACGGCTTTCTCGGCACGCTGGTCAGCCTGGTCACCGCGCTCGCCGCGCAGGCGCTGTGGTTGTACGGGGGAACGCTGATCGCGGGGGTCACGGCTCTGCTGCGGCGCGCCGCACCCGCACCCGCGCCCGCCCGGGCACGGGCCGGACGCCGCCCGCCGCGGTGAGGGACGGGAGCACCTGGGCGCTCCCCCCTCCGGTCCCGGGCGCCCCGCCGCTCGGCTACGCGCCCTCCGCCGCCCGCATCGCCGCGCCCACGATGCCCGCGTTGTTCTGCAGCTGGGCGGGGACGATCGGGGCTCTGACGCCCTTGATGACGGGCAGGAACTTGTCGGCCTTGCGGCTGACGCCGCCACCGAGGATGAACAGCTCCGGGGAGAAGAGCATCTCGAGGTGGGCGAGGTACTTCTCGACGCGGTGGCCCCACTGCTCCCAGGACAGCTGGTGGTCGTCCTTGGCCTTGCTGGAGGCCCGTTTCTCCGCCTCGTGGCCGTCCAGCTCCAGATGGCCCAGCTCCGTGTTGGCGACGAGGGTGCCGTCGACGAAGACCGCGCTGCCGATGCCGGTGCCGAAGGTCAGCAGGATCACGGTGCCCCGGCGTCCCTGGCCGGCGCCGAAGTGCATCTCGGCGACGCCCGCCGCGTCCGCGTCGTTGACCACGGTCACCGGCAGGCCGCCCAGCCGCTCGCCGAACAGGGCGCGCGCGTCGGTGTCGATCCAGCTCTTGTCGACGTTCGCCGCCGTGCGGACCGTGGCGCCGCCGGTGACCACGCCCGGGAACGTCAGCCCGACCGGTCCCGTCCAGCCGAAGTGGTCGACGACCTGCTTGACACCGTCGGCCACCCCGTCGGGCGTCGCCGGATGCGGGGTCAGCACCTTGAAGCGCTCCTGGGCCAGGTCGCCCTTGCCCAGGTCCACCGGGGCGCCCTTGATCCCCGACCCGCCGATGTCCACACCGAAGATCTGCATGGCTCCACGTTACGACGTGCGACTGACAGCCACGGCGTCATCGGCGATCACGCCTGCGGCGTACCCGATCCGCCGCGCTCGGCCACCATCGCGGCGGCCTCCTCGCGCAGGTCCCGGCGGAGCTCCTTGGGCAGGGAGAAGGTGATGGACTCCTCCGCCGCCCTGACGATCTCCACGTCCTCGAAGCCGCGCCGGGCCAGCCACTCGAGCACCTGCTCGACCAGGACCTCGGGCACCGACGCGCCCGACGTCACGCCGACCGTCGTCACGCCCTCCAGCCAGGCCTCGTCGATCTCGTCGGCGAAGTCCACGAGGTAGGCCTGGGCCGCGCCCGCGAGCTTGGCGACCTCCACCAGACGCTTGGAGTTGGAGGAGTTGCGGGAGCCGACCACGATCACCAGGTCCGCCTCGGCGCCCATCTGCTTGACGGCGAGCTGGCGGTTCTGCGTGGCGTAGCAGATGTCGTCGCTCGGCGGGGAGATCAGCTGCGGGAACTTCTCCTTCAGGGCGTCGACCGTCTCCATGGTCTCGTCCACCGACAGCGTGGTCTGGGAGAGCCAGACGACCTTCGACGGGTCACGGACCTCGACCTTGGCGACGTCCTCGGGACCGTCGACGAGCTGGATGTGGTCGGGGGCCTCGCCGGAGGTGCCGATGACCTCCTCGTGGCCCTCGTGCCCGATCAGGAGGATGTCGTAGTCCTCCTTGGCGAAGCGGGCGGCCTCCTTGTGGACCTTGGTGACCAGCGGGCAGGTGGCGTCGATGGTGGCGAGGCGGCCGCGCTCGGCCTCCTCGTGGACGACGGGCGCCACGCCGTGCGCGGAGAACATCACGATGTTGCCCGGCGGCACCTCCTCCGTCCGCTCGACGAAGACGGCGCCCTTCTTCTCCAGGGTCTGCACGACGTACTTGTTGTGGACGATCTCGTGCCGGACGTACACCGGAGCCCCGTACTGCTCCAGGGCCTTCTCGACGGCGATCACGGCACGGTCCACACCCGCGCAGTAGCCCCGGGGGGCGGCGAGCAGGACACGGCGGCCAGACGTAGCAGTCATGGCACCCATCGTAAGGCCGCACCCGGCGGCCGGAAGATCGCCGGGGGTGTCGCCGGGAGCACCGGCCCGGCGCGACGGCGCGATCACCCCCGCGCGGTGCCGCCACCGCCCGCGTTGTCGGTGGCGGCGGCTACGCTCGCGGACATGGCTGTCACCACGTCCCCCGAATCCCCGCTGCCGGTCGGTGAGGTCTCGCGGCTCATCGGCGGCTGGATCGACCGGCTCGGCGCGGTGTGGGTCGAGGGTCAGATCACCCAGCTGTCGCGGCGGCCGGGCGCGGGCGTGGTGTTCCTGACGCTGCGCGACCCGTCGTACAACATCTCGGTCGGCGTGACCTGCTACCGCGAGGTGTTCGACGCGGTCGCCGACGTCGTCGGCGAGGGCGCCCGCGTCGTCGTGCACGCCAAGCCGGAGTGGTACGCCCCGCGCGGGCAGCTGTCCCTGCGGGCCGCCGAGATACGGCCGGTGGGCGTCGGCGAGCTGCTGGCCCGCCTGGAGCAGCTGAAGAAGTCGCTGGCCGCCGAGGGACTGTTCGCGCCCGAGCGGAAGAAGGTGCTGCCCTTCCTCCCCCAGCTGATCGGCCTGGTCTGCGGCCGCGCCTCCGCCGCCGAGCGGGACGTGCTGGAGAACGCCCGGCACCGCTGGCCCGCCGTCCGCTTCGAGGTGCGCAACGTCGCGGTGCAGGGCGTGCACGCCGTTCCGCAGGTCGTACAGGCCGTCAAGGAGCTCGACGCGCTCGACGAGGTGGACGTGATCATCGTCGCGCGCGGCGGCGGCAGCGTGGAGGACCTGCTGCCGTTCTCCGACGAGCAGCTGGTCCGCGCGGTGGCGTCCTGCCGTACGCCGGTCGTCTCCGCGATCGGGCACGAGCCGGACACCCCTTTGCTCGACTACGTCGCCGACCTGCGCGCCTCCACGCCCACCGACGCCGCCAAGAAGGTCGTGCCGGACGTCGGCGAGGAGCTCGAGCGGGTACGGCAGCTGCGCGACCGCGCCCGGCGGTGCGTGAGTGCGCTGGTCGAGCGGGAGGAGCGGGGCCTCGCCCACGCGCTGGCGCGGCCCTGCATGGAGGATCCGCACCGCATGATCGATGAGCGGTCGGACCATGTCGCCTCGCTGCTGGACCGCGGCCGGCGCACGCTGCGGCACCTGCTGGACCGCGCCGACTCGGAGCTGACGCACACGCACGCGCGCGTAGTGGCCCTCTCCCCCGCCGCGACACTGCGCCGCGGGTACGCCGTGCTGCAGAAGGCCGACGGGCACGTGGTCCGCGACCCGGCCGAGGTCGCGGCGGACGAGGCGCTGCGCGCCCGGGTCGCCGGGGGCGAGTTCACAGTTCGGGTCGACACATAGGGTGGGCGGATGACAAGCAACACCGCAGCAGGCAGCACGGCGGCCGCGGACGAGACGCTCGGCTACGAGCAGGCACGGGACGAGCTGATCGAGGTCGTCCGGCGTCTGGAGGCGGGCGGTACGAGCCTGGAGGAGTCCCTCGCGCTGTGGGAGCGGGGCGAGGAGCTGGCCAAGGTCTGCCGGCGCTGGCTGGAGGGCGCCCGTGCGCGCCTGGACGCGGCACTGGCCGAGGAGGCGGCCGAGGACGAGGCGGAATCCTCCGGGTGAGGTCTCCGGGGGCGGGTAGTCCCGGGCGCGGGTGAGGTCCTCAGGAGCGGGTGAGGTCCCCGGGGAGCGGGAGGTCAGGTCAGTACTTCAGGACTTCTTCAGCTCCAGCGCCTGCGCCATCTTCGTCAGCTGGCCGAAGGAGGCCGTGCCCGCCACCACCGTGGTGGAGCCCTTGGCGTCCTCCAGTACGAGGGCGTCGTAGCGGCCGCCGGTGTACCGGGTCCAGGTGCGGCCGTCGATCTCCTGGGTGACCTTGGTGGCGCGGCCGCCCTGGCTGGCGTCGTCGATGAAGTCCTTGCGCTTCTGAGTGGACTGCTCGATCGCCACGTATTGGCCCTCGGGATCCTGGAAACCCAGATGCCAGCGGTTGTCCTGGTCGGCCCGGTAGCGGACGGAGGTGGGCTTCCAGGTCTCGGGCAGGCCCTCGGGCGCGGCCACCGCGTACGGGGCGGCGCGGCGCGCGGTGAGCAGTTCGACGCGGTAGTCGACCCGCTGGATGTCGGGAGCGTGATCGTCGTGCGGGATGAAGAGATAGATGCTCGCGGCCGCGATCACGATCACTCCCAGGGAGAGGATCATGCTCCGGACCGACTTCTGCTTGCCGTTCGAACCTGCCACGCCCCCTATCGTCGCAGGTGCCCGGACCGCTCATCCGTGGGGTCCCCTGCTCATTTTGTCTGCTCAGCGATAGAGTCGGGACACACCCTCATCCGGCCGTCGTCGTATCAGAAAGGTGCGCTCCGATGACCGAACATCATCTTTTGCCGTCCGAGCTGGAAGTCCCCGAAGAGGCTCCCGACCGCAACATCGCCCTGGAACTGGTCCGGGTCACCGAGGCCGCGGCGATGGCCGCGGGCCGGTGGGTCGGGCGCGGTGACAAGAACGGCGCCGACGGCGCCGCGGTCCGCGCCATGCGCACCCTCGTCTCCACCGTGTCGATGAACGGCGTCGTCGTCATCGGCGAGGGCGAGAAGGACGAGGCCCCGATGCTCTTCAACGGAGAGCGCGTGGGCGACGGCACCGGCCCGGAGGTCGACATCGCGGTCGACCCGATCGACGGCACCACGCTGACCGCCAAGGGCATGCCGAACGCGATCGCGGTGCTGGCCGCCACCGAACGCGGCGCGATGTTCGACCCGTCCGCCGTGTTCTACATGGACAAGCTGGTGACCGGCCCGGACGCGGCCGACTTCGTGGACATCGACGCGCCGGTGTCGGTGAACATCAAGCGCGTCGCCAAGGCCAAGCGGGGCACCCCCGAGGACGTCACCGTCGTCATCCTGGACCGGCCGCGGCACCAGGGCCTCATCCAGGAGGTCCGGGAGGCGGGCGCGCGCATCAAGCTGATCTCCGACGGCGACGTGGCCGGCTCGATCTACGCACTGCGCGAGGGCACCGGCGTCGACCTGCTGCTCGGCATCGGCGGCACGCCCGAGGGCATCATCTCGGCCTGCGCCGTGAAGTGCCTGGGCGGCACGATCCAGGGCAAGCTGTGGCCCAAGGACGACGAGGAGCGGCAGCGGGCGATCGACGCCGGGCACGACCTCGACCGCGTGCTGACCACGGACGACCTGGTCTCGGGCGAGAACGTCTTCTTCGTCGCGACCGGCATCACCGACGGCGAGCTGCTGCGCGGGGTGCGCTACCGCTCGGAGACGGCGACGACCGACTCGATCGTCATGCGCTCCAAGTCGGGCACGGTGCGGCGGATCGAGTCCGAGCACCGGCTGAGCAAGCTGCGGGCGTACAGCGCGATCGACTTCGACCGCGCGAGGTAGCGGGCGGGCGGCCGGCGCCCCGCCCGAAGGCCCGGTACAGAGCAGGTATGGGGCGCTCCCTGTGCGGAGGGAGCGCCCCATACGCGTGCCGAGGAACGCGTGCCGGCGTGCCGGGAATGGCCCTGCCGGGGATCCGGCTAGCCGGCCGCCGCTATACGGCCCGTCGCGCGGGCCGCCTTCTTGAGCTCCAGTTCGCGCCGGCGGCGCCGGGCGAGGACGACGCGGCGCTCGGCGGCGGTGAGGCCGCCCCAGACGCCGTACGGCTCCGGTTGCAGCAGCGCGTGCTCACGGCACTCCACCATCACCGGGCAGCGCGCGCAGACCCGCTTGGCCGCCTCCTCGCGCGACAGCCGCGCGGCGGTGGGCTCCTTCGAGGGCGCGAAGAACAGGCCGGCCTCGTCGCGCCGGCACACCGCCTCGGTGTGCCAGGGTGCGTCTTGGTCCCTGTCCCGCACTGGCACCCGCGGGGCCGGAACGGCAGCTACCTGCAGGGACGAATGCGGCGGTTGCAGCACGGTCTTCTCCTGACGACGGCTTCGCGAGCGAGAGACGATGCAGCAAGGCCTACCCGCTGTGCGCGCGCCTATGCACTGAGTTCCCGACCGTGCGGTTGGTCAGAGGTGCTCCGTGGCTTGTTCGCGACCGCCTCACAGATGTTTGCCCACACTCCTGTCGACCTTGCGCTGCACACGGTCGAGGATGTCGGCGACGAGCTTGCCGCGCTTGGGCCGTGCCTCGACGTTGCCCAGGATCGCCCAGCCGTCGACGTAGACGACGGGCGCGTCGGACTCGGACGAGTCCAGCGGCGCCACGTCGAAGTTGCCGAGGACGCCGCCGCCGGTGCCGCGCAGCGACACGTTCTCCGGGACGCGGATCTGGACGTCGCCGAAGACGGAGACGGCCTTGATCACGACCTGCTGGTACTCGAAGAGCGCCTCGCTGAGGTCGATCTCGACACTGCCGAAGACCGCGTACGCGTGCAGCCGCCGCCCGGCGCGCCAGCGGCCCTTGCGCATGGCCGAGCTGAACACCGCCACCACGTTCTCGTCGGCCTCCGGGGGTATCGCACCGGCGGCCGGGCGATGGGGCGCGGAGGTGTAGGCCGGTGCCGTACGGCCCTGGTGGGCGGCGGGCAGGTCCTGGATGAAGACCTCCAGCTCGCCGACCGTCTTGGCGCTCAGCACCCCCTCGACGCGCTCGGCGTGCTCGTCGGCGCTCAGACGGCCCTCGGCGAGGGCGTCGCGCAGGATGTCGGCGATGCGGTCACGGTCGGCGTCCGAGGCGCGCAGCTCCGTGGCGGGGGCGGCGGTCTGCTTCTGAAGGTCCACGGCAGCAGCGTACCCAAACACGATAGATCGCGACACCTCCGCGCACGAGAAGCGGCCGGGGAACCGAGCCGGACCGGGCCGGCGATGAGCGGCCGGTGAACTGAGCCGGACCTCACAGCCTCACCGTCAGTGGCAGGTTCTACGCTGGTCGGTGCCCGCCGGCGTCGGCGGGCAGCCGTCCGTAGAGTGAGGAATGGGCTGCGATGCCTGAGTTCGCGTACACCGATCTGCTCCCCCAGGGTGAGGACACCACCCCGTACCGGCTGGTGACGTCCGAAGGCGTCTCCACCGTCGAGGGGCCCGACGGACGTACGTTCCTCAAGGTCGAGCCGGAGGCGCTGCGCAAGCTGGCGGAGGAGGCCGTCCACGACATCCAGCACTACCTGCGCCCGGCCCACCTCGCCCAGCTGCGCCGCATCATCGACGACCCGGAGGCCAGCGCGAACGACAAGTTCGTCGCCCTGGACCTGCTCAAGAACGCCAACATCGCCGCCGCCGGCGTGCTGCCGATGTGCCAGGACACCGGCACGGCCATCGTCATGGGCAAGCGCGGGCAGAACGTCCTGACCGAGGGCGAGGACGAGAAGGCCCTCTCCCGCGGCATCTACGACGCCTACACCAAGCTGAACCTGCGCTACTCGCAGATGGCCCCGCTGACCATGTGGGAGGAGAAGAACACCGGCTCCAACCTCCCCGCCCAGATCGAGCTGTACGCCACCGACGGCGGCGCCTACAAGTTCCTGTTCATGGCCAAGGGCGGCGGCAGCGCCAACAAGTCCTTCCTCTATCAGGAGACGAAGGCCGTCCTGAACGAGGCCTCCATGATGAAGTTCCTGGAGGAGAAGATCCGTTCGCTCGGTACGGCCGCCTGCCCGCCGTACCACCTGGCGATCGTCGTCGGCGGCACCAGCGCGGAGTACGCCCTGAAGACCGCGAAGTACGCCTCCGCGCACTACCTGGACGAGATCCCGGCGGAGGGCTCGGAGCTCGGCCACGGCTTCCGCGACAAGGACCTCGAGCAGAAGGTCTTCGAGCTGACCCAGAAGATCGGCATCGGCGCGCAGTTCGGCGGCAAGTACTTCTGCCACGACGTGCGCGTGGTGCGCCTGCCCCGGCACGGCGCGTCCTGCCCGGTCGCGATCGCGGTGTCCTGCTCTGCGGACCGCCAGGCCGTCGCCAAGATCACCGCCGAGGGCGTGTTCCTGGAGCAGCTGGAGACCGACCCGGCCCGCTTCCTGCCGGAGACGACCGACGAGCACCTGGACGAGTCCTCCGACGTCGTCGAGATCGATCTCAACCAGCCGATGGACACGATCCTCGCCGAGCTGACCAAGTACCCGGTCAAGACCCGCCTGTCGCTGACCGGCCCGCTGGTCGTGGCCCGCGACATCGCGCACGCCAAGATCAAGGAGCGGCTGGACGCGGGCGAGGAGATGCCGCAGTACCTGAAGGACCACCCGGTGTACTACGCGGGCCCGGCGAAGACCCCCGAGGGCTACGCGTCCGGCTCCTTCGGCCCGACGACGGCCGGCCGCATGGACTCCTACGTCGAGCAGTTCCAGGCGGCGGGCGGCTCCAAGGTGATGCTGGCCAAGGGCAACCGCAGCAAGCAGGTCACCGACGCGTGCAACGCCCACGGCGGCTTCTACCTCGGCTCCATCGGCGGCCCCGCCGCCCGCCTGGCCCAGGACTGCATCAAGAAGGTCGAGGTCCTGGAGTACGAGGAGCTCGGCATGGAGGCCGTCTGGAAGATCGAGGTCGAGGACTTCCCGGCGTTCATCGTCGTCGACGACAAGGGCAACGACTTCTTCCAGGACCCGGCGCCGCAGCCGACGTTCACCAGCATCCCGGTGCGGGGTCCTGGCCTGGCCTGAGCCACCCCTGAAGAGCCTCACAGGCCCCTCGGCGTCGCCGGGGGGCCTGCTGCTGTCCCGTGGGTGGCGCTATGAGCCCCGCTCCCGTGGCTTGAAGCGCACCCTTGACACCGGCACGGCGGCATCGGGAGGGTCCGAGCAGGCGACCCGGGAGTTCCCGGACTTCGATGACACCGCCATGGAGCAGTCCCGGAGGCGCGCAGGCCATGGCCGGACAGCAGCCAGTAGCCGTACAGCAGTCCGCGTTCGGTGCGGGTGAGGCCGGTACGGTCGTGGGGGCGCAACTCCATCTCGCCGTAGTAGAAGTCCGCCGCTCCCGGCTCGCTCCTGCCGTCCTGGAACGCCTTGCGCAGCGCCCGGCACACCGGCGCCGGCTGCGCCGGGCCGGCGCGCTCGGCGCCGAGCACCGCCACGTTCCGGTCCCGGACGGCATCCGGCTGCTTCGCGCGCCAGTGGTTTTCTTGGGCGAGGGTGCGGCCCGGTGAACCGCACCGGGCGCCCGCGCCGCCAGTGGGTGCCGGGCGGGACCCCGTCGAGGGAGCAGGCGCCCTCCAGCCGCGCCTGGTCCAAGTGCACCGTCCCGGTGAACAGGCACCCCAACAGTTCGGCGTCGGCGAGGATCAGTTGGGCCGCGTCCACTCCACGCAGCGAGGCCAGCCGCACCGTGGCGTCGGGCGCGCCGACGAGGGCCTGTTCCGCCGCCGGCTGTCCGCCGGGGAGCGTGAAGGAGTCAGCCCCCGCGGCGATGGTGAGGGATCGTCCGAGGAGCCCTCGCCTGCCATGAGAGGGTTACGCCACCGACATCAACGCCTCGCGCCGGCGCACCGCGGTCCCTATGCGCAGGATCGACCGCTGGTAGACCCGTGCGGACAGCACCGCCGGCCCGGCCGCTGCGGCCATCATCAGCAGGGCCGCCAGCAGGTTGGGGCCCCATCCCGCATGATGCGCGCTGACCTGCAACGGCATGACCAGCATGGAGAACGGCGGAAGGTACTGGACCACCCGCACCCAGGTGGCGTTCAAATCCTGCGCGGTGGCGATGGCCACGCCGAAGGGGACCAGGGTGGCCATGAGCACCGGCATGACCGCCGAGGACACGTCCTCCGCGCGTGAGACGAGGGAGCCCGCCGCGGCGAAGACGAAGGGCTCACGGACGCGGAGATCGTCCTGCTCGACGTCACCGGCCGGCGGCCCGGCGTTCTTCTCGGCGCCGGCCGAGCTCCGGGGCACTCCGGAGGCCGCCGAGTACGTCCGGGCGATCCGCAGCATGCCCAGGGCCGAGCCGTTGGCCGTGGACCGCGCGACCCTGCGCCGCTGCATGGCGAGCGTGGGAGAGGACGGCGGCGAGCTCCTCGACGAACTCGGCCGGCTCGACGAGCAGCTCCGGGCCCGCTGACCGCTGCCCAGGCACCCGTTCGCTGCACCGCCGGAACATCCGCGCCACCTCCCACGCTGTACCGGGTATGACCGAATACCGCACCGAGCACGACTCCATGGGCGAAGTCCAGGTCCCCGCGTTCGCCAAGTGGCGCGCCCAGACGCAGCGCGCCGTGGAGAACTTCCCCGTCTCCGGGCAGCGCCTCGAGCGCGCGCACATCGAGGCCCTCGCCCGTATCAAGGGCGCCGCCGCCAAGGTCAACGCGGAGCTCGGCGTGCTCGACAAGGACGTCGCGCTGGCGATCCAGGAGGCGGCGGCCGAGGTCGCCGAGGGCCGGTGGGACGAGCACTTCCCGGTCGACGTGTTCCAGACGGGCTCCGGCACCTCGTCGAACATGAACACCAACGAGGTCCTGGCCACCCTCGCTGCTGAGCGCCTCGGGCGGGACGTGCACCCCAACGACCACGTCAACGCCTCCCAGTCCTCCAACGACGTCTTCCCGTCCTCCATCCACATCGCGGCCACGGCCGCCGTCACCCGGGACCTGATCCCGGCCCTGGAGCACCTGGCCGCCGCCCTGGCCCGCAAGGCCGAGGAGTTCGCGGACGTGGTGAAGTCGGGGCGGACCCATCTGATGGACGCCACGCCCGTCACCCTGGGCCAGGAGTTCGGCGGGTACGCGGCCCAGATCCGGCACGGCGTGGAGCGGCTGAAGGCCTCGCTGCCGAGGCTCGCCGAGCTGCCGCTGGGCGGCACCGCCGTGGGCACCGGCATCAACACCCCGCCGGGTTTCTCCGCCGCCGTCATCGAGGAGGTGGCCCGCACCACCGGGCTGCCGCTCACCGAGGCCCGTGACCACTTCGAGGCGCAGGGCGCGCGGGACGGGATCGTGGAGACCAGCGGTCAGCTGCGGACCATCGCGGTGAGCCTGACGAAGATCGCCAACGATCTGCGGTGGATGTCCTCCGGGCCGCGGACCGGGCTGGCCGAGATCAGCCTGCCGGACCTCCAGCCGGGCTCCTCGATCATGCCGGGCAAGGTGAACCCCGTCATCCCCGAGGCGGTGCTCATGGTCTGCGCCCAGGTGACCGGCAACGACGCCACGGTCGCCACCGCCGGCGCCGCCGGCAACTTCGAGCTCAACGTCATGCTGCCGGTCATCGCCAAGAACGTCCTGGAGTCGGTCCGGCTGCTCGCGAACGTCTCGCGGCTGCTGGCCGACCGGACCGTCGACGGGATCGTCGCCCACCGGGAGCGGGCGCGCGAGTACGCCGAGTCCTCGCCGTCCGTCGTCACCCCGCTGAACAGGTACATCGGGTACGAGGAGGCGGCGAAGGTCGCGAAGAGGGCGCTCACGGAGCAGAAGACGATCCGTCAGGCCGTGCTGGAGGGCGGCTACGTCGAACGCGGCGACCTGACGGAGGAGCAGCTGGACGAGGCGCTGGACGTCCTGCGGATGACACGCCCGTGAGCAGTCCGTACGCGGGCGTGAACCATGACGCTCACCGCAGCGTCGTATGCCTGCACATGCACGCATGCATGTCACATGACACATGACACCTAATATCTGCGCTTGACTTCCTCCCCCGCCTGAAGGCGGGGGAATCCAGCGGTCGCCCGCTGGGGTTCCTGCTTCACCGACGACCGCCCCGTCCGGGAGGACTCCCGTTGAGGCCTTACACCGTCTCCACAGGCGGACACCGCCAGCCCGGCGGCCAGGATGTTGCGTGCCGCGTTCACGTCGCGGTCATGCACCGCGCCGCACTCGCACGTCCACTCGCGCACGTGCAGCGGCAGCCTCGCCACGACCGTGCCGCAGGCCCCGCACAGCTTCGAGCTGGGGAAGAAGCGGTCGATCACGACGAGTTCGCGCCCGTACCAGGCGCACTTGTACTCCAGCATGGAGCGCAGTTGCGTCCACGCCGCATCCGAGACGGCGCGCGCGAGGCGGCCGTTCTTCAGCAGGTTGCGGACGGTGAGGTCCTCGATCACGACCGTTTGGTTCTCACGGACGAGACGAGTGGACAGCTTGTGCAAAAAGTCCCGGCGCCGGTCAGTGATCCGGGCGTGGACCTTGGCGACGCGACGCCGAGCCTTCTCGGAGTTGGCCGAGCCCTTCGCCTTCCGCGACAGCTCACGCTGCGCGCGGGCCAGCCGGGCGCGGTCACGCCGCTCGTGCTTCGGGTTGGTGATCTTCTCTCCAGTGGACAGCGCCACCAGGGAGGTGATCCCGGCGTCGATGCCCACGCTCGCCGTGGTGGCGGGGGCCAGGTTGATGGTGTCCTCGCACAGCAGGGACACGAACCAGCGGTCGGCCGCATCGCGAGACACTGTCACCGTCACCGGCTCCGCACCCTCGGGCAGCGGACGCGACCAGCGGATGTCCAGCGGCTCCGCCATCTTCGCCAGAGTCAGCTTCCCCTCGCGCCACGTGAAGGCGCTGCGGGTGTACTCGGCCGACGCGCGGGACTTCTTCCGGCTCTTGAAGCGGGGGTACTTCGCGCGCTTGGCGAAGAAGTCGGCGAACGCCGTCTGAAGGTGGCGCAGCGCCTGCTGAAGCGGGACGGAGGACACCTCGGTGAGGAAGGTGAGTTCCTCGGTCTTCTTCCACTGCGTCAGCGCGGCAGAGGACTGTATGTAGGAGATGCGTCGCTGCTCGCCGTACCAGGCCCGAGTGCGTTCCTGGAGCGCCTTGTTGTAGACGAGGCGGACGCAGCCGAACGTGCGGGACAGCTCAGCTGCCTGCTCGTCCGTGGGGTAGAAGCGGTATTTGAACGCCCGCTTGACCTGCTGCGTCATGCCTCACACCGTATCAGGTTCCGTGTGAGCGGCCGGTGTCGGCCGGTGGACGGTGCACGCCCCTCCGCCCTGGCGGCGAACCGGCTTCCCCCCCTGCTCCGCAGGAGCTTCGTTTCTCCCCCGCAAGCGGGAGGTACCCCCACCCGGCCTCAAGGCCGGGGTATCCACGAAGGAGAGACCCGATGAGACGCGTGAAGACCGCCCACTGGGCGCCCGGGAGCCAGATCCTGTGGCGGTACCGGGCGAACGGCGGCCCGGGCTTCCACATCGCGCGTCCCGTCACCGTCGTACGCGACGACGCGGAGGTGCTGGCCGTGTGGATGGCTCCGGGCACCGAGTGCGTCAAGCCCGTGCTCGCCGACGGCACGCCCGTGCATCTGGAACCGCTCGCGTCCCGCTACACCAAGCCTCGGACCGTGCAGCGCGACCGCTGGTTCGGCACGGGCGTGCTGAAGCTGGCCCGGCCCGGTGAGCCGTGGTCGGTGTGGCTGTTCTGGGAGCCGGGCTGGCGGTTCAAGAACTGGTACGTCAACCTGGAGGAACCGCTGATCCGGTGGGAGGGCGGGGTGGACTCCGAGGATCACTTTCTGGACATCTCCGTGTACCCGGACCGCACTTGGCACTGGCACGACGAGGACGAGTTCGCGCAGGCCCAGCGGGACGGGCTGGTGGACGCCGGTCTGGCCGAGCGGGTGCGGGCGGCCGGCGGGTCGGCGGTGGAGGTGATCCGCGCCTGGGGGCCGCCGTTCTCGGAGAACTGGCAGCACTGGCGCCCGGACCCGTCCTGGGCGGTACCGTCACTGCCGGAGGACTGGGACCGTACGCCCGCGCACGTGTCCTCATGAGACCCTTGATGCGCCCCCGGGCAGGAAACGTAGGATCGTCCTCCGCAAGGGCGCAGGGAGGCACGGAGCAGTGCAACTCCCGAAGCGGGCGCCGAGTCTGACCCAACGTCACCGAGGGGCGGCAGGACGTGAGCGAGGGGTACGAGCGCACAAGGGCCTGTCGGACAGGCCCTCGGGCCCGTCCGGCGGGACACGCCGCCGACGCGGGCCCTGCCCGTGCGGACCGCATACGGTTCGCCGGTGGCACAGGAACAGCCGCTGACCACGCCGGAAATCCGTTCCTGGGGCACGTATTCCGGGTATCGGGTCTTCGGCGGGACGAACTGCGCGCCCGGCGCGCAGCCCCGGACGGATGGATTCGACACGCGTGACGGAGCAGCCGACCTCCTTCGAACGCCCCCAGGCGGGCGCCGACCCCGCGGACGCCCGCGGGGCACTCCTGCGTACCCCCGAACCGTCTCCGGCGTTACCGCCACAGCCGCGCCCCGCCGGCGCCCCGCCCTGCCCGGCCGCGGCGCAGGGCGCGCAGGGCGAGCCACCGCGCGGGGCCGGGACGAACGCGCCGCGCGGCACCGAGGCGGCGCCTGAGGCGGGGTACGAGCACGCGCAGCCCGTGTCCGCCGAACCCGACGTGCCCCGGCCGCGCCCCGTGCCGGAGGGCATCCCGGCACAGCCGGACGGCGCGGGCGCCAGGAACGCGGGGACCACCGGGAGCCCGGGCACCACGGGCACCTCCGGCGCCTCCGGCCGCACCGATGAGCCCGGGACGCCGGGCGTGTCCGGCCGGCGGGAGCGGCGCGGCCCCGGCGGGCGGGAGCGCCGCACCGGACAGGGCCTGCCGCCCGGCCGTCCGCTGCCGATGCGGCGGGACGGGGACCGGCTGCGGTTCGTGGGCGCGGCCACCCGGCGGATCGCCCGCGGCATGGACCTGGACGAGATCGTCATGGGCCTGTGCCGGGCGACCGTGCCGACGTTCTCCGACGCCATCCTCGTCTATCTGCGCGAGCCGCTGCCGGTGGGCGACGAACGGCCGGTGGGCCCGCTCGTGCTGCGGCTGCGCCGTACCGACCGGATACCGGCCGAGCGCGACCCGGAGGTCGGGTTCCTGCCCGCGCCCGCGCCCGAGCAGCCGGCCGAGCTGTCCGTGGTCACCAACGAGCTGTGCGAGGTACGGCCCGGCAGCGCGCTCGGCGAGGTGCTGCGCGGCGTACGGCCGGTGTTCACGGACACGGACCCGGCGGGCGCCGCGCTGAGCGAACTCCTCGGCGAGGGTTCGGAACTGGCGGTGCCCTGCGGGCAGCGCACGATTCTCGCCCCGCTGCGCGGGCGGCGCCGCGTGATCGGCGCCGCGCTGTTCCTGCGCCGCCCGGAGCGCCCGGAGTTCGAGCCCGACGACCTGCTGGTCGCCGCCCAGCTCGCCACGCACAGCGCGCTCGGCATCGACAAGGCCGTGCTGTACGGCCGTGAGGCGTACATCGCGGACGAGTTGCAGCGCACCATGCTGCCCGAGACGCTGCCCCGCCCCACGGGGGTGCGGCTGGCCTCCCGCTATCTGCCCGCCGCCGAGACCGCGCGGGTGGGCGGCGACTGGTACGACGCGATCCCGCTGCCCGGCAGCCGGGTCGCCCTCGTCGTCGGCGATGTGATGGGCCATTCCATGACGTCGGCGGCGATCATGGGTCAGCTGCGCACCACCGCACAGACCCTCGCGGGCCTGGACCTGCCGCCGCAGGAGGTTCTGCACCACCTGGACGAGCAGGCGCAGCGCCTGGGCACCGACCGCATGGCGACCTGCCTGTACGCCGTCTACGACCCGGTCTCGCACCGCATCACCATCGCCAACGCCGGCCACCCGCCGCCCGTCCTGCTGCACCTGGGCGGCCGGGCCGAGGTGCTGCGGGTGCCGCCGGGCGCCCCGATCGGCGTCGGCGGTGTCGACTTCGAGGCGGTGGAGCTGGACGCACCGGCCGGCGGCACGCTGCTCCTGTACACCGACGGCCTGGTGGAGTCGCGGCTGCGGGACGTGTGGACCGGCATAGAGCAGCTGCGCGAGAAGCTCCAGGCGACGGCGGAGCTCACCGGCCCGGACCACCCGCCGCCCCTGGAGGCCCTGTGCGACGAGGTGCTGGACATGCTCGGCCCGGGCGACCGGGACGACGACATCGCGCTGCTCGCCGCCCGCTTCGACGGGATCGCGCCGAGCGACGTGGCGTACTGGTTCCTGGAGCCGGAGGACGCGGCGCCGGGCCGGGCCCGCCGCCTGGCCCGCCGGGCGCTGGACCGCTGGGGCCTTCAGGAGCTCACCGACTCGGTGGAGCTGCTGGTCAGCGAGGTCGTCACCAACGCCGTGCGCTACGCCTCCCGCCCGGTGACGCTGCGTCTGCTGCGCACGGACGTGCTGCGCTGCGAGGTCGGTGACGACGTCCCGCAGCTGCCGCGGCTGCGCCAGGCCCGCGCCACCGACGAGGGCGGACGGGGCCTGTACCTGGTGAACAGGCTGGCCCGCCGCTGGGGCGCGACCCGGCTGAGCACCGGCAAGGTGGTCTGGTTCGAACTGAACCGGACCTGAGGGGCCGGCACACGCCCCGGAGCACGGCGAAGGGCGCCCGGTTCAGCCGGGCGCCCTTCGCCGTGTCCTACTGTGCCGGCTGTCTGCCGTTCAGCTGCTGCTGGTCGTTCGGATTGAGCGGGTTGTCGTTGATGCCATCGCCGGAGGGCGACTGGCTCGGCGACTGGCTCGGCGACTGGCTCGGCGTCCGCGACGGCGACTGCGACGGCGACTGGCTCGGTGACTGGCTCGGCGTCCGCGAGGGCGACTGGGAGGCCGGCGGCGAGCTGGACGCCGACTGCGACGGCGACTGGCTCGGCGACTGGCTCGGCGACTCGCTCACCGACGGCGACGTCGACGGCTTCACGGCCGCGCCCTGCGTGGTGTCCAGGTCGAACTTGCTGACGCCGTCCATCACCCCGAAGGTGTACGCCGCCCAGATCTGTGCCGGGTAGCCGCCGCCGTTGATGCGGCCGCTGCCCGGGATCAGTCCCGTGGCGCCCTTGAGCGACACATGGTTGTGGGTCTTGTCGTCCTCGCCGAACAGACCGACGGAGGTGACGAGGCGGGGCGTGTATCCGGTGAACCAGGCCGACTTGTTCTCGTCGGAGGTACCGGTCTTGCCCGCCACCTGCTGGCCGTCGCGCAGCGGATTGTTCCGCACCGACGTCCGCGCCGTGCCGTCGTCGACCACGCCGGTGAGCACCGAGCTGACGGTGTCGGCGGCCTCGCGGCTGATCACCTGATCGCCGATCGGGTCGTCCATCTTCACCGTGCGCGTCTTGTTCTCGGCGCGCTCGACGACGGTCGGGGTGACCTTCTTGCCGTGGTTGTCCAAGGTGGCGTAGATGCCGGCCATCTCCAGGGGGCTCGCGCCCATGGAACCGAGCGTCTGCGCGGGCACCGGCTGCATGCCCTTGGTGTCCATGCCGAGCTTGCCGGCGACCTCCATCACCTTCTCCATGCCGACGTCCACGCCCATCTGCGCGAAGACGGAGTTGACGGACTGGTTCATCGCCGTCTGGACGGTGATGTCGCCGTAGTCGTGGTCGTCCTCGTTCGGCGGGCCGAAGCCGACCTTGGTGCCGTGGTCCACGGCCTGACGGCCGCTGGTGCCGTCGTAGACGGTGTTGGCGTCGATCGGCAGGCCGTCCTGCGTCTTGGCGCTCTCGTCCAGGGCGGCGGCGAGGATCACCGGCTTGAAGGTGGAGGCGGGCTGGTAGTCCCGGCGGGTGGCGTTGCTGTAGAAGTGCTTGAAGTAGTCCTGGCCGCCGTAGAGGGCGAGGACCTTGCCCGTCTTCGGGTCGACGGAGACCGCGCCGGCCTGGACGTCGGCGTCGACCTTGCGCTTCTTCGGGTCCAGCTTGCTGGTCAGCTGGTCCTTGACCGCGCTCTCCAGGGCGGCCTGCTTCTTCTTGTCGATGTTCAGGGTGATGGTCCAGCCCCGGTCCACGACCTCGGCCTCCGCCTGGGACTGGGAGATGCCCTCGTCCTTCATCAGCTGCTGTTCGAGCTGCTTGTTGGCGAGGTCGATCAGGTAACCCTTCTGGCCCTCCAGGCCGGGGGCGCCCTTGGGGTCCTTGGGGATCGGGAACTTCATCGTCTGCCGCTTGCCGGCGTCGAGCCAGTGCTGCTCGACCATGTTGTCCAGGACGTAGTTCCAGCGCGCCTGCACCAGCTTCCTGCCGGTCGGGCTCGCCACCGCCCAGTCGTACTGGCTCGGCGCCTGGAGCAGGGCGGCCAGGTAGGCGCCCTGCTCGACGGTGAGCTTGGAGGCGTCGACGCGGTAGTAGGCCTGCGCGGCGGCCTGGATGCCGTAGGCGCCGCGGCCGTAGTAGCTGGTGTTGATGTAGCCGGCCAGGATGTCGTCCTTGGACAGCTTCTGGTCCACCTTCAGCGAGATGACCAGTTCCTTCAGCTTGCGCGTGACGGTCTGGTCCTGGGTGAGGTAGTAGTTCTTGACGTACTGCTGGGTGATCGTCGAACCGCCCTGGGCGCCCTTGCCGGAGAGCGTGTTGAGCAGACCGCGCGCGGTGCCCCTCAGGTCGACGCCGGAGTCGTGGTAGAAGGTCTTGTTCTCCGCCGCGACGAAGCAGTGCTGGACTTCCTTGGGCACCCTGTCCAGGGACACGCTCTCGCGGTTGACCGTGCCCTTGCGGGCCAGGACCGAGCCGTCGCTGTACTTGTAGACGTTGCTCTCCTGCTGCGCGACGGCGTTGCCCTTGGGTATGTCCACCATCATGTAGAGCACGATGAAGGTGCCGATGCCGAGCAGGCAGAGCCCGAAGAGCGTGCCGAGGACCTTCTTCCAGGTGAACAGCGCGCGTATGCCGCTCTTGCGGGCCTTGCCCGGCCGGGCCGCCCGCCGGGCCGCGGCGCGGCCACCGGGAGCCGGACCCGTCGCACCGCCCCCGACACCGACCGCCGGCGTCCCGGACGAGCGCCGGGGCGCCGCGCGGCGGCCACCGCGCTGACGCGCTCGTCTCTCTTCCGCTCGTCCCATGCGTCCGTCCGCTCCGCTTCCGTCTCGGCTGTCACTCACGTACGTGGCCCAGGTCAGCTCAGAAAGCTAACACCGCCCTCTGTGACAAAGGGCCCTCGATCCCGGCTTTTACGGACGTGACAATCAGCACCCGTTCCAACGGAACCGACGTCCGGGGAGGGTTCAGGGTTGCCGCGTCCGGGAAAAGTGATATCACTTAGCTAAGCCGTTGCTATGGATCGCGACGGACGACGCCGTACGAGAACGGGGGAACCCACCATGTCCAGCCCCACCCGCGACACCTCACCCGCCACCGTCGTGCCCGACGCCCCGGAGATGCCGGCGCCGCAGGTCCGGGAGTTCCCGGCGCGCAGCATCCCGGGCGGTCTGGCGCTGCTGCTCGGCCTGCTCGGGCTGCTGGTCGCCGCGGCACTGGTCGCCTCCGGCGCGACCGTCACGAGCGCGGGCGCCAAGGCCGCGCTGATAGTCGTCGGCATCCTCACCGGCATCGCCGCCCTGCTCGCCATGAGCGGGCTGAACATGGTCGCGCCCGGCGAGGCGCGGGTCGTGCAGCTCTTCGGGCGCTACCGGGGCACCATCCGCGAGGACGGTCTGCGCTGGGTGAACCCGTTCACCTCCCGGGAGAAGATCTCCACCCGGGTCCGCAACCACGAGACCGCCGTGCTGAAGGTCAACGACGCCTACGGCAACCCGATCGAGCTGGCCGCCGTCGTGGTGTGGAAGGTGCAGGACACCGCGCAGGCCTCCTTCGAGGTGGACAACTACCTGGAGTTCGTCTCCACCCAGACCGAGGCGGCCGTGCGGCACATCGCCATCGAGTACCCCTACGACGCCCACGACGAGGACGGTCTGTCGCTGCGCGGCAACGCGGAGGAGATCACCGAGAAGCTCGCCGCCGAGCTGCACGCGCGCGTGGAGGCGGCCGGAGTGCGGATCATCGAGTCCCGTTTCACCCACCTCGCGTACGCTCCCGAGATCGCCTCCGCGATGCTCCAGCGCCAGCAGGCGGGCGCGGTCGTCGCGGCCCGGCGGCAGATCGTGGACGGAGCGGTCGGCATGGTCGAGGCGGCGCTGAACCGGATCGCCGAACAGGACATCGTGGAGCTCGACGAGGAACGGAAGGCGGCGATGGTGTCGAACCTGATGGTGGTGCTGTGCGGGGACCGCGCCCCGCAGCCGGTCCTCAACACGGGAACGCTCTACCAGTGACGACGCCGGAGACGGATCCGCCCGAGGGAGCGACCCCCCGGCGCCGCCGGCCGCAGCAGCGCAAGCAGGTGCTGCTGCGGCTGGACCCGTCGGTGTACGACGCGCTCGCGCGCTGGGCGTCGGACGAACTTCGTTCGGCCAACGCCCAGATCGAGTTCCTGCTGCGCCGCGCCCTGGCGGAGGCGGGCCGTCTCCCGGGCGATGCAGGCCCTGTGCCCCGCCGGGGCCGCCCGCCGCGCGACCCCTCCGGGGCGCCGTAGCAGAACCGTGACGATCGCCTCCCACCTGCGGTCGGGCACCCCGCGTCCGCCCTTCGGGGTCCGTGTAGACACCAGGTGTATACATCATGCGTATACACCCCGTGTACTGTGCTCGCCATGTCCATCGGTCACACCCTCCTGGGACTCCTGGAGTCCGGGCCCCGCCACGGCTACGACCTCAAGCGGGCCTTCGACGAGAAGTTCGGTCACGACCGGCCGCTGCACTACGGCCAGGTCTACTCGACGATGTCGCGGCTGCTGAAGAACGGGCTCGTCGTCGTCGACGGCATCGAGGCCGGCGACGGTCCCGAGCGCAAGCGCTACGCCATCACCGAGGCCGGCGTCACCGACGTCGAGCGGTGGCTGGCCACCCCGGAGAAGCCCGAGCCGTACCTCCAGTCGACCCTCTACACCAAGCTGGTCCTGGCCCTGCTCACCCGCCGCGACGCGGCCGACATCCTCGACACGCAGCGCGCCGAGCACCTGCGCAACATGCGGATCCTGACCGACCGCAAGCGCAAGGGCGACCTGGCGGACCAGCTCATCTGCGACCACGCCCTGTTCCACCTGGAGGCGGACCTGCGGTGGCTGGAGCTGACCGCCGCCCGTCTCGACCGGCTCCGTGAGGCGGTGACCCGGTGACCGCTCCCCCCGGCTCCCTGCTGGCCGCCGACGACCTGCGCAAGACCTACGGTCCGACCACCGCGCTGGACGGCGCGGAGTTCTCCATCCACCCCGGCGAGGTCGTCGCCGTGATGGGCCCCTCCGGCTCCGGCAAGTCCACGCTGCTGCACTGCCTGGCCGGGATCGTCACCCCCGACTCGGGGTCGATCACCTACGACGGCCGTGAGCTGACCGCCATGTCCGACGCCGAGCGCAGCGCGCTCAGGCGCTCGGAGTTCGGGTTCGTCTTCCAGTTCGGCCAACTGGTGCCCGAGCTCAGCTGTGTGGAGAACGTGGCCCTGCCGCTGCGGCTGAACGGCACGGCCCGCAAGGAGGCCGAGCGCACCGCGCTGGCGTGGATGGAGCGCCTGGAGGTCGACGACCTCGCCAGGAAGCGGCCCGGCGAGGTGTCCGGCGGTCAGGGCCAGCGCGTCGCCGTCGCCCGCGCCCTGGTCACGAACCCGCGCGTGCTGTTCGCCGACGAGCCGACCGGCGCCCTGGACTCCCTCAACGGCGAACGCGTGATGGAACTCCTCACGGACGCCGCCCGGTCCGCCAACGCGGCCGTCGTGCTCGTCACCCACGAGGCGCGGGTGGCCGCCTACTCCGACCGCGAGATCGTCGTACGGGACGGGAAGTCCCGGGACATGGAGCGCCTCGTATGAGTGCCCGCCCGTCACCCACCATTACCCCGACCGAGGCGCTTCGCGCCGCCCCTTCCGTTCCGCAGTGGGCCCGCGATCTGCGCATGGGGGCCAAGTTCGCCTTCACCGGCGGGCGCGAGGGATGGGTCCGGCTGCTGCTGACGGCCGTGGGCGTGGGGCTCGGCGTGGCGCTGCTGCTGCTGACGACCGCGATACCGAACGCGCTGGCGGTCCGGCACCAGCGCGACCAGGACCGCCAGGACTACACCTACGGCCCGCACCGGCCGAAGGCGGCGAACACCCTGGTGATCGGCGACGCCGACACGTCGTACCACGGCAAGGACGTGCGCGGCCGGCTGGTGGAGCCGGAGGGCCCGCGCGCACCGATCGCACCGGGCCTGACCAGGTATCCGGCGCCGGGCGACATGGTCGTCTCCCCCGCGCTGAAGGAGCTGCTGGACTCCGGTGACGGCAAGCTGCTGCGCGAGCGGCTGCCGTACCGGATCGTGGGGACGATCGGCGAGAGCGGGCTCATCGGCTCGCAGGAACTCGCCTACTACGCCGGGGTGAAGAACCTGGCCCCGCGCATCAACGGGTGGCAGACGGCCCGGATCACCCAGTTCGGGCCGCAGCAGCCGGCGAGGCCGGAATCGCCGGACCCGGTCCTGCTGCTGCTGGTGGTGGTCGTCTTCGTGGTGCTGCTGATGCCGGTCGCCGTGTTCATCGCCGCGGCCGTGCGGTTCGGCGGCGAGCGGCGCGACCGCAGGCTGGCCGCGCTGCGGCTGGTGGGCTCCGACAGCCGGATGACCCGGCGGATCGCTGCGGGCGAGGCGCTCGCCGGATCGCTGGTCGGGCTGGTCTTCGGCACCGTCTTCTTCCTGCTGGGCCGTCAGCTCGCGGGCTCGGTCGAGATCATGGGCATCAGCGTGTTCCCGAGCTACCTCAACCCCGCGCCCGCGCTGGCCGCCCTGGTCGCGGTGGCCGTTCCGGCGGCGGCGGTGCTGGTCACGCTGTTCGCGCTGCGCGGGGTGGTCATCGAGCCGCTGGGCGTGGTCCGCACGGCCAGGCCCAGGCGCCGCCGACTGTGGTGGCGGCTGCTGCTGCCGCTGGGCGGTCTGGCGATGCTCGCCCCGATGATCGGCCAGGGCCGCACGAGCGGCTCCTTCAACGAATACCTGGTGATCGGCGGCGTGCTGCTGCTGCTGGTCGGCGTGACGGCGCTGCTGCCGTGGGTCGTCGAGGCGGTGGTGGCCCGGCTGGGCAGCGGCGGCGTGGCCTGGCAACTGGCGGTACGGCGACTGCAGTTGAGCAGCGGTTCGGCGGCCCGCATGGTGAACGGCATCGCCGTCGCGGTGGCCGGGGCGATCGCGATGCAGATGCTGCTCGCGGGCATCCAGGGCGACTACACCAAGAACACCGGGCAGGACACCGAACGCGTGCAGATGCAGGTCAATCTGTCGCGGGGCGTGCCCCTGATCCCGGCCGCCGAGAAGTTCACCACCACCGGGGGGGTGCGGAAGGTCACCGCGCTGGGCACCGCCGAACTGGCGGACCGCGCCTGGCAGAGCGGCAAGGAGCCGAACGCCGCGACGCAGCTGACCGTCGGCACCTGCGCCTCCCTGCGCGAGGTGGCCCGGCTGCCTTCCTGCCGCGACGGGGACGTCTTCGTGTCGACGGGCGGGGACACCGACGGTGACGCGGTGAAGCTCGCCCGGCCGGGTCGCGTCCTCCACCTGGACACGGCCAACGGCCCCGACGCGGGCCGGGACACCGTGTGGACCGTGCCCGCCCGGCTGAAGCAGGCCCGCACGATCACCGGCCCGAACGGGGGCACGAGCGGCGGCCTGCTGCTGACCCCGGCCGCCGCCGACGCCCGGGTGAACCGCACGCTCAGCGGGTCGGTGTACCTGTCGGTCGACGACTCGGTGCCGGACGCGCACGAGTACATCCGCAACACGGCGGCGGCGGTGGATCCGCTCGCGGACGCGGTGCTGTGGGCGTCCACCGAGCGGTCGACGCAGTTCACCTCCATCCGCACCGGCCTGTTCGTCGGGGCCGTGTGTGTACTGGCGCTGATCGGCGCGAGCCTGCTGGTGTCCCAGCTGGAGCAGCTGCGCGAGCGCAGGAGGCTGCTGTCGGCGCTGGTCGCCTTCGGCACCCGGCGGCGCACGCTGAGCCTGTCGGTGCTGTGGCAGACGGCGATCCCGATCGCCCTGGGCCTGCTGCTCTCCTCGGCCGTGGGGCTGACGCTGGGCGTGGTGCTGCTGAAGATGGTGGGAGCCACGGTGAGCGTGGACTGGCCGAGCGTGCTGTCGATGACCGGTGCAGGCGCGGGAGTGGTCCTCGCCGTCACCCTGCTCAGCCTGCCGCCGCTGCTGCGCCTGATGCGCCCGGAGGGGCTGCGCACGGAGTAGCGGAGAGGTGAGCGGAAGGGCCCTTCCCGTCAGGCGGACTGCCGGGAGGGGCTCTTCAGGCGTCCGGGACCAGCACGCGTACCGGCAGGGCCCGCATCTCCTCGCGCAGGGCGGCGGCCAGTTCCTGGTACTCGGCCCCGCGGGCCGCGCCGGCACGCATGGCGAGGGCGATCCGGCGGGAGGGGGCGGGGTCGGCGAAGGAGCCGGTCAGCAGCTGGTTGCTGCGGGAGGTCTCGACCTTGAGGGCGGTGCGCGGCAGCAGCGTGCAGCCGAGCCCGCCGGCGACAAGCTGGACGAGTGTCGACAGGCCCGCCGCGGTCGTCGTCACCGGAGCGTCCTCGCGTCCCGCCTCCCGGCAGATGTCGAGGGCCTGGTCGCGCAGGCAGTGCCCCTCGTCCAGGAGCAGCAGGTTCAGCTCCTTCAGGGCCTCGCGCGGTAGGCCCTCGCGGCCGCCGAGCCGGTGGTCGAGCGGGGTGACGAGCACGAAGTCCTCGTCGAACAGCGGCAGTTCGGTGACCCCGGGCACGCCCAGCGGCACGGCGAGCAGCAGCAGGTCGAGCCGGCCGCCGGCCAGCCCCTCCAGCAGGTTCGCGGTCTGCTCCTCGTGGACCTGGAGGTCCAGGTCGGGGTAGCGGTCGTGGACCAGGCGCAGGACCGTGGGCAGCAGATACGGCGCGACGGTCGGGATGACGCCGAGCCGCAGGACGCCGGTGAAGGGCGCCCGGAGGGCCTCGGCCTCCTCCAGCAGGGCACCGGCCTCCTCGAGCACCGCCCTGCTGCGCACGGCGAGGCGCTCACCGGCGGGCGAGAGCAGCACCTTGCGCGTCGTACGCTCCACCAGGGTGACCCCGAGGGTCTCCTCCAGCGCGGAGACGGCGCCGGAGAGCGCCGGCTGGCTCATGCCGATCGCGGCGGCGGCGTCCCGGAAGTGCAGATGCTCGGCCACGGCGGCGAAGGCACGCAGCTGGGAGAGGCTGGGCAGCTGCCTCCGGCGGCCGCCCACATTACCGACAGTCACTGATAGCCACCTCCGATCAACACGACCAAGTGTAGCTATTTCCGCAATCAATCGACGGTGTGCCACCATCGGCAAGGTCCAACCCCATGGGAAGCCCCGCCAAAAGTGGTGTTTCCTCGCTGCAAGGAGAGCGTGTGCTCACTGTCGGTGACAAGTTCCCCGAGTTCGAACTGACTGCCTGTGTCTCGCTGGAGAAGGGCAAGGAGTTCGAGAAGATCACCCACAAGACCTACCAGGGTTGGAAAGTGATCTTCGCCTGGCCCAAGGACTTCACCTTCGTCTGCCCGACCGAGATCGCCGCCTTCGGCAAGCTGAACGAGGAGTTCGCCGACCGCGACGCCCAGATCCTCGGCTTCTCCGGTGACTCGGAGTTCGTCCACCACGCCTGGCGCAAGGACCACGACGACCTGCGTGACCTGCCTTTCCCGATGATGGCCGACTCCAAGCACGAGCTCATGCGCGACCTCGGCATCGAGGACGAGGACGGCTTCGCCAAGCGCGCCGTCTTCATCGTCGACCAGAACAACGAGATCCAGTTCTCCATGGTGACGGCAGGCTCGGTCGGCCGTAACCCCAAGGAGGTCCTGCGGGTCCTGGACGCCCTGCAGACCGACGAGCTGTGCCCGTGCAACTGGACCAAGGGCGACGAGACCCTCGACCCGGTCGCGCTGCTGGCCGGTGAGTGAGGCATGTCCCTCGACTCCCTGAAGTCCGCCCTGCCGGACTACGCCAAGGACCTCAAGCTCAACCTGGGCTCGGTCATCGGCAACAGCGACCTGCCCGCGCAGCAGCTGTGGGGCACGGTGCTGGCCACGGCGATCGCCGCGCGCTCGCCGATCGTCCTGCGCGAGCTGGAGCCGGAGGCGAAGGAGAACCTGTCGCCCGAGGCCTACACCGCGGCCAAGTCCGCCGCCGCGATCATGGCGATGAACAACGTCTTCTACCGCACCCGGCACCTGCTGTCGGACCACGAGTACGGCACCCTGCGCGCCGGTCTGCGGATGAACGTCATCGGCAACCCGGGCGTCGACAAGGTCGACTTCGAGCTGTGGTCCTTCGCGGTCTCCGCCATCAACGGCTGCGGCATGTGCCTGGACTCCCACGAGCAGGTGCTGCGCAAGGCGGGCGTCGACCGTGAGGTCGTCCAGGAGGCCTTCAAGATCGCCGCGGTGGTCCAGGCCGTCGCGACGACCCTGGACGCGGAGGCGGCGCTGGCCGAGTAGTACGGCCGGCGCGTCGCCCCCGAGCGCTGTCGCTCCCCGGAGCCCCGCTCACCCCTGTGGTGAGCGGGGCTCCGGCCGTTGCTCCGTCCGTGTGTCCGCCTGCCGCGCCACGACGTCGGACGAGGGAGTCGCGCCGTGCGGCCGGGGCGAGTGGCGCAGAGCCTGTTCGTGGGAGTACGCGCGCAGATACCCGACCACCGTGTTGGTGACCGCGACCAGCGGCACCGCCACGACCGCACCGCCGATCCCCGCGATCATGCCGCCCGCGGCGACCGACAGGACCACCGCCAGCGGATGGACCCGGACCGCCCGGCCCAGGATGAACGGCTGCAGCACATGCCCCTCGATCTGCTGCACCGCCAGCACCACCACCAGCACCATCACGGCCGTGAACACGCCCTGGGTGACCAGCGCGACCACCACCGCCAGCGCACCCGAGGCCACCGCGCCCACCAGCGGGATGAAGGAGAACAGGAAGATGAACACGGCCAGCGGCACGGCCATCGGCACGTCCAGGAAGTAGATCCCCAGGCCGATGAAGATGGCGTCGATCAGCGCCACGATCACCGTGCCCCGCACATACGCCGTCAGCGTGCGCCAGGCGCGCGGACCGGCACCGGCCACGCCCGGCCGGGCCGCCGCCGGCACCAGCTTGAGCGTCCACTCCCAGATCCGCCGGCCGTCGTAGAGCAGGAACAGTGTGGAGAAGATGGTCAGGAGGATCCCGGTCAGCGCCTCCACGACCACCGTCACGCCCTCCAGGCCGGCCGAGGTGATCTGGTCGGTGTTGGCTCCGATGGCCTCGCGCAAGTTCTTGGCGATCTGGTTGATCTGCTTGTCGGTGACGTGGAACGGGCTGTTCAGCAGCCACTTGCGCAGCTCGTCGATGCCGTCCTGGACCTGGTTGGAGAGGTTGTCGATGTTCTCCATGACCTGCCAGGTCACGAACCACCCGATCAGGCCCATGATGACGAAGCCGAGGATCGCGGTGAGCGCGGTGGCGGGCCCGCGCGGCAGCCCGTAGCGCCGCAGCCGTGCCACCGTCGGCTGCATCAGCGCGGTGATGAGCAGCGCGGCCACAAAGGCCAGCACCACCAGCTGGACGGCGCTGATGACCCGCATCAGCACCCACACCGTTCCGGCGAGCACCAGCACCCGCCAGCCGGTCTCCGCGGCCACCCGCACGCCCCAGGGCACGACCTGGGCGGGGTCGGGCCGGGCGGGCACGACGGTCACGTGGTCCAGAACCGGTGTGGCGTCCACGACGGGCTCCGGTTCGGGCCCGGCGTGCTCCTTCTCCACCTCGGCACGGCGCTCGTCCAACCGCTCACCCATCTCGGTCAGCCCCGCGCCGAGCCGTCCGAGCCACCCTGGCACTCGCGACATGATCCGTCCTCTTCCCCCGTCTCTCCCCACCACTCCCCCCTGGAGTCGTCCCGTCAGACGCTACATGGCAACAGCCCCTCCCCCTAGGACGGGGAGGGGCTGTGCGGGGTTGAGAGGCACGGGGCGGAACCCGGGCCGGATCGGAACCTTTCCGGCTCCGCGGTCTCGGTACCGGTGGTTCGTCTCAGTACCAGTGGTTGGCCGACCAGAACGACCAGGCCTCGCACGGGCTGCCGTAGCGGCTGTTCATGTAGTTGAGGCCCCACTTGATCTGGGTGGCCGGGTTGGTCCGCCAGTCGGCGCCGGCGGAGGCGTACTTGCCGGCCGGCAGCGCCTGGAAGAGGCCGTAGGCGCCGGAGGAGGCGTTGACCGCCTGGTAGTTCCAGCTGGACTCGTGGTTCACGATGTTGCTGAAGCACTGGAACTGGCCGCTGGGCACCATCTGACGCGCCATCGCCTGTATCTGCGCGACGCTGTAGGAGCTCCGGACGGGGAAGCTGGAGGAGTCGCGGGCGGCGCTGCGGCTGGCCGCCTCCTTCAGCTCGGCGCGCTCCTTGGCCTCCTTGGCGGCCTTCTCGGCCTCGGCCTTCTTGGCGTACGCGGTCTGGGCGGCCGCCTTGCGCGCGGCCTCCTCGGCGTCCTTCTTGGCGCTCGTGTCCGCGGCGATGGCCTGGGCGTCGGCCTGCTGCGCGAGGGAGGCCGTCTGTACCTGGGCCTGCTGACCCGCGGGTATGTCGGCGAGCAGCGTCGCGTCGGCTGCCGTCGCTTCGGCGTCGTTGTTCTGCGCGGTGCTGCCCGAGGCAACGCCGACGACGCTTCCGACAGCGGTGACCGCGGTGGCCGAGGCCACTGCGAATCCCCGGACCGAGATCCGGCTCACACGGTTTCCTTCCAGCATCGCCCGCTTCGGTGACCCTGGCGGACGCAATCGTGCCCCTGGCACTGGCCTCCCAACTGCGGGGTCACGGGAGGCACGGGCCCGGTGGGCAACTCCCGTCACGGGAGCGCCGCGTGGTGCTCGGGCGGCATACGACGACGCTATGCAGTTCGGGGTGGTGCTCAGGTGGTGCTGTACCGCTGGGGGTACAGATGTGTCGTATGCGGGGCCTGACAGGAGTGAGACTCTGCCGTAACCCGACCCGCAAGGCAATTCTGCGTTGCGTGTGAAAGCTCACATCCCGTTTGGAGCACGCGATTCCGCGAATGTCCCACACACGACGGCGCCGCCCGGCTAGGCTCTCGGGCTTTGCCCGAGGCACCGGACGGCGCCAACTGTCGCACATAGGCCGCATCATGGGACACCAGTGCGAACGAGGATCAACGGATCAGATGTGTCCGTCCTCCAGCATTTCGGTCACCAGAGCGGCGATCTGCGACCGCTCGGACCGGGTCAGCGTCACATGGGCGAAGAGCGGATGTCCCTTCAGCTTCTCCACCACGGCGACCACACCGTCGTAGCGGCCGACCCGCAGATTGTCCCGTTGTGCCACGTCATGGGTGAGAACCACCCGTGAGCCCGCGCCGATCCGGGACAGCACGGTCAGCAGGACGTTCCGCTCCAGAGACTGGGCCTCGTCCACGATGACGAACGCGTCGTGCAGCGACCGGCCGCGGATGTGGGTGAGCGGCAGCACCTCCAGCATCCCGCGCGCGGTGACCTCCTCGATGACCTCCCGTGAGGTGACCGCCGACAGCGTGTCGAAGACCGCCTGCGCCCAGGGGCTCATCTTCTCCGCCTCGGTGCCGGGCAGATAGCCGAGCTCCTGCCCGCCGACCGCGTACAGCGGGCGGAAGACCATCACCTTCTGGTGCTGACGGCGCTCCAGCACCGCCTCCAGGCCCGCGCACAGCGCCAGCGCCGACTTGCCGGTGCCGGCCCGGCCGCCCATCGAGACGATCCCGACGTCCGGGTCGAGCAGCAGGTCGAGCGCGATGCGCTGCTCGGCGCTGCGGCCCTTGATGCCGAACGCCTCCCGGTCTCCGCGCACCAGCCGGACATTGCCCTCGGCCGTCACCCGGCCCAGCGCCTTGCCGCGCTCCGACTGGATCGTCAGGCCCGTGTGCACCGGCAGTTCGGCGGCCTCGGGAACGTAAACGTGTCCCTCCTCGAAGAGGACGTCCACCTGTTCACCCGGCAGGGTGAGTTCGGACATGCCGGTCCAGCCGGAGTTCTCCGTGATGGCGAGCTCGGCCCGGTACTCCTCTGCGAGGAGCCCCACGGAGGACGCCTTGATCCGCAGCGGCAGGTCCTTCGAGACGACCGTGACGTCGTGTCCCTCGGCCTGGAGGTTGCGGGCGACCGCGAGGATGCGGGAGTCGTTGTCCCCCAGGCGGTAGCCGGTGGGCAGCACGCCGGGGTCCGAGTGGTTGAGCTCGACCCGGACCGTTCCGCCGAGGTCCCCGATCGGGATGGGGGCGTCCAGACGGCCGTGCCGGACCCGGTAGTCGTCCAGCAGGCGCAGGGCCTGCCGGGCGAAGTAACCGAGTTCGGGATGGTGCCGCTTGGCCTCCAGTTCCGTGACCACGACGACGGGGAGCACGACCTCGTGCTCGTCGAAGCGGGTCAGGGCGTTCGGGTCCGCCAGCAGGACGCTGGTGTCGAGAACGTAGGTGCGCCGATCTGGCTTGTGGCGCTTTGTGCTGGTCACCACGGAAGGACGTACCCCCTCGGATGAGGTCGGGGAGCGACGAAGCTGATGCCGGGCCGGGAGGACGGGGGCATAGGGGCCGGTCGCCGGCCCCCGCACACGCGGGCCGAGAACCGGCCCTGAAGCGTCCTTGTCCGTGCTGTGACCGCACGGTGCGGCTGGTGCAAAGGGCCTCCCGGGCGGACGGCTCCGAGCCGCCCGCTGAGATCCGACACCCGTGGTTCGGGTGTCGACCTGTCTGGCTTATGCCCTCGAACATGCGCCGCCATGCAAATGCATGGGGTGACGCACGGATGAACTCCCCATGACCTGCGGCGGTACGTCTCCGCCGACCGGGTGACTCCCCTCAGCCGCCGTAACGGCGGTGGCGGGCCGCGTAGTCGCGCAGCGCGCGCAGGAAGTCGACCTTGCGGAAGGCCGGCCAGAAGACCTCGCAGAAGTAGTACTCGGAGTGCGCGGTCTGCCAGAGCATGAACCCGGACAGCCGCTGCTCGCCGCTGGTGCGGATGACCAGGTCCGGGTCGGGCTGGGCCTTGGTGTACAGGTGGCGGCCGATCATGTCGACGTCGACGGCCTCGGCGAGGTCCTCCATGGAGACGCCCCGCTCGTGGGCGTCGTGGAGCATGGAGCGCACCGCGTCGGCGATCTCCTGGCGGCCGCCGTAACCGATGGCGACGTTGACGAGTATGCCGCTGACGTCGGCGGTGGCCTCCTCGGCCTCCTTCAGGGTGGCCTGCATGCCCGGCGGGAGCAGGTCCATGGTGCCGACGTGGTGCACGCGCCAGCGGCCGTCTGCGGCCAGCGAGCGGACGACGTCCTCGATGATGCCGAGGAGCGGGACGAGCTCCTCCTGGGGGCGGTCGAAGTTGTCCGTGGACAGCAGCCAGAGGGTGACGACCCCGACGTCGGTCTCGCTGCACCAGCCGAGGAACTCCTCGATCTTGTCGGCGCCCGCCCGGTGACCGTGCACGGTGGTGGAACCCGCGGCCTTCGCCCAGCGCCGGTTGCCGTCCATGATGACGCCGATGTGCTTGGGCACCTGAGCGTGGTCCAGGTGGCCTTCCACCCGGCGCGCGTACAGCCTGACCAGCAGGCCGCGCAGCTTGTCGCGCAGGTTCACGTGTTCGTCAGCCCCTCCGTATGGATCGGACAGGCGCGGCCGGGGCGTTCCCTGTCCGTGCGGCGGCCTGGTCCGTATGGCGGTCCCCGGGGGCGAAGCCTACCCCCGGTACACCCAGGGTCCCCCAAAGGGTTGTCATGCGCGCCCTGAAGCGGTGTCCGGTTCCCACTTGTGGCAGAGCCGTGCCGAAACCCGTACCCGACCGTGCCCGACGGGCCCCTTCCGGGTCCGTCCCGCAGCCGCTTCGTGCCTGCTCCGGGCCCTGGATCCATCCGGGGTGTATCAAACGGGGGCCCCGTCGCTCGTACAAGAAAACGGGCCGGTCCGTGGGGGGGAGACGGACCGGCCCGAGGGGGGGTTTCCACCATAACCCTTCGTAAGTGATGCTGCGTGCATCAGCGCGCCACAACTACTCTCCGGAATCGCCCGGCGACGCGTCGAGAGCGTTGGAAGCGGCCATTCCGCGTCCGATCATGGCCGGATCACGGCGGATTCACAGGAAAAACAGGTGGGATGCGGCGAGATCCGGAGGGTTTGCGCCATCTGGGGAGCGCTCGGCGAGTTGTCCCCGCATCCCTCCGACGGGCGATCCGGTCGCGAACGCCCGCTTGACGCCGACGGCCGCCCGGCCTCGGCGCTCCGGGGCACGCGGAGCCGCCGCCATCAGCGGGCACGGCGTCGCGCAGCCCCCTCCACTGCGCGATGCCACCCGCGCAGCTTTGCTCACGCGAATTACGTTGGTCTGAACTTAATGGAGCCATGGCGGTGAGGGGAGGGGCCTGCGGTAACGATGTGGAAACTGTGACGCTCCGGGGCGGACCGTCCGGCGCGTCAAGGGCCTCACCCGGGCTTACGTGCCTCGACGAGATGGCGGGTGCTGTGCGCCAGGAACGGGCCCTCCTGCCGGATCCGCTCGTGCAGCTCCCGCAGCCGCTGCCCGTACGCCTCGACGGTGAAGCCGGGGACCATCCAGATCACCTTGCGCAGGAAGTGCACGACGGCTCCGATGTCGTGGAACTCCACGCGCAGCCGCTCGGCGCGCAGATCGACGACCTCCAGACCGGCGGCCTCCGCGTCCGCCCGTTCCCGGTCGGGATGCCGGGCGCCGCGCGACCGCTCCGGCCGCGGCCCCAGGAAGTACTCGACGAGCTCGAAGACACTGGCGGGTCCCACATGCTGGGCGAAGTACGTACCGCCGGGTCCGAGGACGCGGGCGATCTCCGCCCAGTGCGGGCGGACGGGGTGCCGGCTGACGACGAGGTCGAAGGCGCCGTCCGCGAACGGCAGCGGCGCGTCCTCGGCGCAGGCCACGACCACGGCCCCGTGCGGACGGAGCAGCTCGGTGGCCTTCGTGACATTGGGCGGCCAGCCCTCGGTGGCGGCGAGCAGCGCGGGACGGCGGGTGGCCCGGCCGAGGGCGAAGTCGAGGACCTCTCCGCCGCCGGTCTGCACGTCGAGCACGGCGTGCGCACCGGACAGCCGGCCGGCCATCGAGACGGCGTACGCCCAGGACGGCCGCGCCTCGGTGGCCCGCCCCTCGAACCACGAGAAGTCCCATCCTTCGGTGGGCACGGCGGCCCCCTCGGCGACGAGGTCCTCGAACGAGCGGTGCTGCCGGTCTGCTGCCATACGGTGATCGTCGCAGGCAAGGACGCCCGACGGCTCCTGATTTTCGTCCGGCATCACGACGGGGACGTATCGCGACCGGGCATACGGTCACGGCACCAGCGGCCGTACCTCCTCGGCGGTGAAGCGGATGAACCCCTCGGGGTCCGGTTCGTCGGCCGTGGGCTGGAGGATCACCGTGTCGGCGCCGGCGTCGGCGAGCGCCCGGACGGCCTTGGCGACGGCCGCGGCGTCCCCGGCGGCGCCCAGTTCGGGGACGTCGGTGAGGCCCTCGGCGGCCAGCTCGGCGCGCAGCCGGGTCTCGGCGCCGGGCCCGGTCGCGGTGAGGAGGTAGACGACGACGCGGTGCGTGTCGGTACGGCCGGCCGCGTGGCGCCCCTCGTCGATGAGGCGGCGGGCCCGGCGTACGCCGTCCGGGGGCGTGGCCGCGGTCAGGACCGTGCCGTCGGCCGCCTCGCCGGACAGGCGCAGGGTGCGCGGTCCGGTGGCGCCGGCGAAGACCGGGACGGCGCTCTCCGGTGGCGGCGGCCAGTCCAGGGCCACGTCGTCCAGACGGACGTAGCGGCCGTCCTTGGTCGTGACCCGCTCCCCGCGCAACAGGGCGCGCAGGGCGCCCAGGTGTTCGCGCAGCAGGGTCAGCGGGGACTCGGCCCGCGCGCCGACCTGCTCCATCCAGTCCTGGACGCCGTGCCCGACGCCGAGGATCGCGCGGCCGGGGAAGAGCCGGTGCAGCGTGGCGGCCTCCATGGCGGTGACGGCGACGTTGCGCAGGGGCACGGGCAGCAGGCCCACCCCGACCCGCAGTCGCCGGGTCCAGGCGAGCGAGGCCGCCGCCGTGGAGATCCCGCCCTCCAGGAAGCAGTCCTCCCACAGCCACAGTTCCTCGAGGCCCGCGTCGTCGGCGAGGCGGGCGATCGAGCGCAGCCGCTCGGGGGGCAGTTGGGGCCGGAAGACAGCACCGAGTCCAGTCATGACGACTTCCTCCCCGCCGGCCCCGATTCTCACGCCACCGCGAACGCGCCCAGCAGCAGCCCCGTGAACGCCCCGCCGATCATGAACGGCCCCAGCGGCATCGCGGACGTGCGCCGCGCCCGGCGCAGCACCACCAGACCGAGCCCGTAGCAGGCGCCGTAGAGGATCCCGGCGAAGCCGCCCACGACCAGGACGGACCAGCCGTACCAGCCGAGCACCGCCCCGAGCGCCAGCGCCAGTTTGACATCGCCGAAGCCCATCCCGGAGGGGTTGACGAGGAAGAGGACGAAGTACGTGGCGCCCAGGGCGAGTCCGCCGAGCAGCGCCGTCGGCCACGATCCCGCGGCGGCGGGCAGCAGCGCGGCGACGCCCAGCAGGACGGCGGTCGCGGCGGCGAGCGGCAGCGTCAGGACGTCCGGCAGCCGGTGCACCCGGTGGTCGACGAGCGCGAGCAGCACCCCGACCGGCGCGGCGAGCAGCCAGACCACGACCTCCGGCCGCGGCCCGGTCGCGGCGGCGAGCACCGCACAGACGAAGCCGGTCACCGCGCCGACGACCGGCGTGCTCGGACCGTACGCCCCACAGCCCGCGGCGGCGGTGCACCGCGCCCGCCCCGCCCACCCCCCGAACGGCCCCGTGATCGCATGCCCGCCCGGGCACTCCTCGCGCCACGCCTCCCCGGCGTCGACCGAGAACCGGTGGACGGCGCGGGGCACCAGCAGCCCGGCGCCCGCGCCCCACAGGGCGGCGAGGACGATCAGCAGTACGCGCACGCCCGGACCCTAGCCCCGGCCCTCCGGGCGCGGCATGGGCCCGTGGACCCATGTGGGGCCCACTGCCGTACGGATACGGTCGCCTGGCGGCACGAGACATCAACTGGGGGAGGCGGCCGGGGATGGGGCGACGCTGGCGGGACGGGCGGGGCGAGCTGGTGGTGCACGGCGCCGGACAGGCCGCCCGGGAGGGTGCGGCACCGGTGGTGGTCCCGCTGGAGCTGGCGACCTCCTACCGGGCCCGCACCAAGGGGCTGCTGGGCCGTGACGCGGTCGACGGCGCGGTCCTCCTCTCCCCCGCGGGCAGCGTGCACACCTTCGGCATGCGCATCCCCATCGACGTGGCCTACCTGGACCGCGGCCTGCGCGTCCTCACCGTCCGCACCATGAAGCCGGGCCGCCTGGGTCTGCCCCGCCTCCGCTCCCGCCACGTCCTGGAGGCGGAGGCGGGCGCCATGGCGGGGTGGGGGCTGCGAGCGGGGGCGCAAGTGGAGGTGAGGGCGGATCCGGCGGCCGCGGGGAAAGCGGAGGCGGGGTAGCGGCGGGGCGGCCGCGGCGGTTCGTGGCCGCTGGTCATCGGCCCTGTCATGGGCACGGGCCGGGCGAGCAGGTCCTCGATGCCGGACAGGACCCGGGCCGGTCGTTCCACGGCGGCGGCTCGCGCATCGCGGCGGGCAGGAGATGACCTCCGGTCGCCGCCCGGCGTTTGCCGACCGTCACCACGGGATGCTCCTGGGACGGCGATGCCACCACCAGCCGTCCGCCTTCTCGCCGGTCTTACCGTCGGCGTCATCCTCGGTGTGCTCGGCGAAGACCGCGTCCAGTTGCGCCACAGCGGTCCGCAGCTCTTCGGCATGCGGCGCGCTCACGCCGGCAAGGGCGTCCGCGAGGTCGTCCCGAGCCTCCAAGTCGCGCCGGAACAGGTCATGCCGGTAGCGGCCTGAGGGCAGCCAGTCGGACTCCAGCCGCCGGGCCAGTCGCTCCCATACGCGCAGGGCATAGTGCACATGGCCCTCGACCGTCGCGGTCGTACCCGTCGGATATCCGCTGAGGAAGGCGTCCGCCACCGGCGTGTCGATGTGCTGCCTGTCCAAGATCTCCGGCAGGATCTCGACACTCGCCCCGGGGAGGTCCTCCACTCGCTCCTCCACGGCTCCGACGCGATATCCCGTGTCGTCCCCGTGGTCCACCGCCTCCAGACGGCACCTGACGGAACGACCGTCCGGCACCGCGACCCAGTACGCACTGGGCAGTTCGATCTCCGACGGATAGAGCACGGAGCCACCCGTGCTCACCGCCAGCCGCTGTGCGAGAACTCCTTCCGTAAGACGTCCGGCGATCCGTTCCTCCACCGTGACGTCCAGTTCCAGCGAGAGGTCACCCGGCGGCAGCCGGCGGTAGGTGCACAGCACGGGAGCCTCCCAGTCGCGCCCTTCCTGGTCCCCGTCCGTTTCCGCCACGTCCACGGCTTCCTCGGGCACCGCCAGCAGGCCGGCCAGCGCCGCACGGAGAACGGCCGGCTCCGTAGCCGCGACCGTGAAGAGGTTGCCGATCACTTGTACGTCCCGTCGTAGATTTCCTTCGCCTTCTGCACCTTCGCCGGATTGTTGACGAATTTGGGGTCACGCTGCAATTGCTGCGACTTGCTGAGGTCCCCCTTGTTGCGGGCGATCTCCTTCAGCGCCGCGTACTCGATGCGGTCCAGCTCGACGAGCCCGGGTCCGGACTTCGGGAAGACGGTTCCGTTGCCCTCCACCTCGTACCTCCGCCCGTTGATCTCGTACGTGTTGCCGTCCGACAGGAGTTTCGCGCGACCGTTCGCGATCCCTTCGATGTCGGAGCGCACAAGGTCTTCGTTGCCCCTGAGGATCACCGTGTTCCGTTCCTTCACCTGGCCACTGGACGCTCCGCTGACCGTGTGGCGCTTGTTGGGGAACTTCAGGACCTTTCCGCGCGCGGGGCCGGGAACGTCTTCCCTGGCCTGCCACTCGTTGGCGGGTCTGCCGCCCTTCCGCTGGGCCTCCTCGGCGGCGGCCTCCGCCTCGTCCGCCTGCTTGCGGGCTTCCTGGGCCGCCTTCTTGGCCTCCTCGTCGCAACCGCCCTCGGCGAGGACGACGTACGGGGAGGACGCGTCGGCGGCCAGGACGGTGGTGCCGGTGCCGGCGGAGCCGATGACCGGCCCGCCGGGCTCCTCGTACGGGTCGTCGCCGTATGGAACCCTGCGCGCCGGGGCGGAGAGGACGCAGCCGGACTCCCGGGCCTTCTTCTCGGCCTCGTCCGCCGCCTCGTCGGCCCGCTTGGCCGCCTTCTCGGCGCCCTCGGCGTCCCCGGCCCTGGCCGCCTTCTTGGCGTCCTCGGCCGCCTTGCCCGCCTTCTCCGCGAGCCTGCCCAGCTTCCCGAGCCTGCCGAGTTTCCCCAGCTCGCCGACCTTCTCCACGATCTTGGCCCCGTCGTAGCCGGGGATGAAAAGGGAGCCGACGTTCCATATGACGTGGGTGACGGCGCGGGTCTTGTCGCCCTTGTTCCAGTCGTCGGCCACGTCGTCGCCGATGAACAGGTCGTAGAGCACCGTCCCGCCGGTGTGCAGCGAGGCTCCGCCCCAGTCCCAGACGGCTCCGAAGTAGTCGCCCTTGGACCACTTGTCGCGGGCGCCCTTGGAGTTGTTCCACCACTCCTCGCCGAGCTGCTTCCCGTAGTCGCCGATGCCCTTGAGGGTGTCGAGGGGGTGCCGGACCATTCCCCAGATGCCGGTGAGGTCACCCCAGACGCCGTCGACGAACAGACCCTCGCCGGCCTGCTTGAGCTGATTGCCGGCACATCCGAAGAAGGCTCCTACGCCGGAGAAGCAGCCGTCGCCTTTCTTGTCATCCTTCTTGTCATCCTTCTTGTCGCCTTCCTTGGTGCCGTCGCCGCCGTCGGTGGTCGTGCTGCCGTTGCCGCCGTCGGTGATCGTGCTGCCGTTGCCGCTGGTGGTGCTGTTGCCGTTGCCGGAACCGGCGTTACTGCCGGCCTCTGTGCCGGTGCCGACGCCCCCGTCGCCCGTGGGGGCGGGGCAGCCCGCGCCGACGACCTTGCAGACCTGGGTCTGTATGCCGCCCCATATCTGCGTCCCGAGCCCGCTGACGACCAGAGCGGTGACGATCGCGACGACGATCGCCACCAGGCCCGCGTACTCGATCGCGGTCTGTCCCTCGTCCCGCCGCCGCCACCGGATCATCCGGGCGAGGGAGAAGCCCCGGCGCTCGGCGCGCTCGAGTTCCGGGAGCCCGTACCACTCGCGGCTCTCGGACTGGAGGAGGAAGTGGACGATGAGGACCGGCAGCAAGAGCTGGACGCCGCCGCGTGCCGAGCCGCCCGCGAGGTTGACCAGCCCGCCGAGGATCAGCCAGGCCTGCACGGCGATCAGCGCCCACCGTACCCAGGCCCCGCCCTCCCACGTCCGCCGCGCCAGCCACCATCCGAGGACACCGGGCGCGGCGGCGTAGGCGGTGAGGGCGACGACCCCGCCGTCGAGTGCGTTGTACGACGAGGCGGTGAGCAGCAGCCCGATCCCGCCGAGCACCGTCGCGACGAACAGCGTGTGCACCAGCACGAGCGCCACGGACAGGGAGCGGGGCATGTTCCGCCGTCCCCCGCGCCCGGACGGCCACGCCCCGTCGGACTCCGGCACTCCCCCGATCGAGGCCATGCTCCCTCCCCGTGTTGACACACTCAGGGGAGGCTAGGAAGCAACTGCCCGCCCAGGATGGGTCTCTGGGCCCAAACCGGTACCCAAATCGCACAGACGCACGTCACTCCTGACAGGGACGCCGTCACCCCAGGAACGCGGACGGCGCCGGTTCGCGCCGACAGGCTTCCAGGCCGCCGTCACACACTCGTGTGCACGCGGGCGAGGTATGCCGTCGCACCCTCCCTGGGCAGCACCGCCCACGTGCGCGTGCCTCCGCCGGGTTCGCGGGCGTCGCCGAAGCCCCAGTCGCCGCCGCAGGCGCGCACCACGCAGGCCGGCAGGCGAAGGGACGAGCGGCGGCGCGCGTCACATGCGGCGGCGAGGCGGGGGTGGGTGTGGCGCGGGTGCGCGTCATAGAGGACGACGCGGAGGGCGTCGTCGCGGTAGCGGATACAGAAGCACACCTCCGGGGAAGTCGTGAAACGGTGGGCTGATGCGGCGAGTTCGCTCGCCACCTGGACAGCGGGGTCGGTCATGTCCGCGAGGCCGTGGGCGCGCAGGACGGTGCGGGTGGTCGCGCGGGCGATCGCCGGGGTGCGCGGGGCGGCAGGGAGGGTGAGACTGTAGCGGAGGGTTTCGGGGGTCGGGTGTGTGGCGGGCCAGTCGACGGGGGTCGTGGGCAGGCAGGCCGAGATCGCGGATACGGACATGGCAACTCCCTTGGTCAGTGGGGTTGGTTGTCGCTCCGCACGTGCGCACGGTGGCCTGTCACCTGGGCCTGGCATGGCACGGGTGATGCACTTCCGTCCGGGGGCGGAGGGTCGTAGTCGACCTGTCACGCAATGTAAGACCCTGAGAGTCACAGTGTCCAAGAATTCAGAGATATTTACCCCTTACGGGATTGGACCTGCGCGGTGCGCCCCAGGCAGACTGAGGTCCATGGCCACGAGAAGCACGCCGACGGAGCGGCAGAAGCGGCTCGGTACCGAGATGCGGAAGATGCGGCTCGCAGCGGGAGTCACCACCGAGTACGCGGCAGGGCTGCTCGGAATCGAGCGGACTCGGCTGTCCAACATGGAGTCAGGCATCCGGCCGTTCTCGGCAGAACGGATTCGCACCCTCGCGTGCAACTACTCCTGCTCGGACGGCGATTACGTCGACGCACTGGTGGCCGTGGCCGAGGACAAGGAACGTGGCTGGTGGGAGCAGGACCGAGGCACACTACCGGCCGGGCTGCTGGACATCGCCGAACTGGAGTGGCACGCCACGCGGGTGCGGACCGTGCAGTTCATGCACGTGCCCGGTCTGCTCCAGACCGAGGACTACGCCCGTGGCGTCTTCGCCGCCGTCCTGCCGCCGTTGAGCCGGCTCGAAGTCGAGCTGCGCGTGGCGCACCGCATGGGCCGGCAACAGGTCTTCGAGCGAGAGCACCCTCTCCCCTACATCGCATACGTCCACGAGGCAGCCCTGCATATGCGGTTCGGCGGCACCGAGGTGACACGGCAGCAGCTGAAACACCTGGCGGAGCGGTCCGAACAGGACAGCATCGAGGTGCGAGTCGTCCCCACAAGCGTCAGCGGCTTCCCCGGTGCCGGACACGCACTCCTGTACGCGGAAGGCGTCGTGCCACAGCTCGACACCGTGCAACTGGACTCCGCGCACGGCCCGGAATTCACCGGTGCCGAGGCCCAGCTCACCAAGTACCGTGCCCACTTGGACTGGATGGACGACGCGGCACTGCCGCCGACAGCCTCGCGCGACCTGATCCGAACCATCGCCCGCGAACTGTGAGGACGCCACCGTGGCCGAGATCGACTGGGAAGAGCCCTACTGCGGCGAGGGCAACAACTGCTTCCGCATAGGCACCGACTCCGAAGGCAACGCCTACATCGCCGTCGCCGGGCAGGAGGACCGCCCGCTGACCGACAGCAGAGACGCCCTCCGGGCCCTGATCCGGGAGATCAAGGCGGGGAGGGCCGATCACCTGCTGTAGGGATCAGCGCTTCCGGCTTGCCGGGGTGGCTTCCCGCATCCTGCGCCGCATCTCGGTGGATTCCTCGTCCGTCACGTAGTGCCCGAACCGCTCGGCGAGCAGGACACGGGTACGGTCGGCACGTCCCCTGATCTCGTCGGAAGTCAGGGTTTGAGCCATGTCCTGCAGGAGGGCACGAAGGCTGATCCCCCGGGCCCCGGCAACGGCTACAAGCTGATCACGGACTTCGGCGGGCACGGGGATCAACGCGTCGGGCATGCCACTTGTATACGTGTAACCGGCAGCCGGTGCCCCTTCCCCCTGGCCCCGGGGACCGAGACCAGGGGAGGTCGCTCAGCCGATCATCTGCCGTTACGCGGCCGAGCAGTGATTTGCTACACCTTTTGCTACTCTTGCCTCATGGAGGATCAGGAGCAGTTCGGCAAGGATGAGGGGCCTGCCCAGAAAGTCAGCGTGTCCATGCCTGCGGGGCGCATCGCGGCCGTCAAGGCACGCGTGGGTGCGCGCGGCTTCTCCGCGTATGTGAGTGCGGCCGTCGAGCGGCAGATACAGCGTGATCTGCTGGAGGAACTGCTCCAGGAGAAGGAGGCGGAGATCGGCCCACCCACGCCCGAGGTCCAGGAATGGGCCGCGGAGATCTTCCGTGAGGCCGAGTCGATGGCAGCGCACGAAGAGGCCGCGCGAAGCCAGGGAGAGAGCGACGGCCCGGAATGGCACGCGCACAAGGCCAGTTGAGCCATGGCGTGCTGCTCCTCGACAGCGAGGGGCTGAGCAAGTTCATGGCCAACGACCCGTACCTCACGGGGCTGGTCCGTACCGCCCAGGCCAAGGACACCCTGGTGGCCTTGAGCAATCTGACGCTGATCGAGGCCTGGCACTCCAAGGTCCGTATGGACCACCTGCGCTGGCATGTGTCCCGATTGGAGATCCTTCCGGTCACGGACGCCATCACATGGCGCGCCATTGACCTACTGCGCAACGCCAACCTGCACGGACACAAGTACGCGATCGATTCCGTGGTGGCCGCGACAGCCCTGGGTTTCTCCGGCCCCCGGATCATCGTCACTTCCGACGTGGACGACATGAACAAGCTGTGCGGCGACAAGGTCCGCGCCGTGGCTGTGTGACCCGCTGGGTGGGGGCCCCGGCCGGCGACAGCACAGGATGGTCCGGGGGCACGGTGGTGGATCAGCTCTGCGTGCGCGGGAACGTCACCTCCACCCGGCGGTTCTTCTTGCGGCCGTCCTCCGTCGCGTTGTCCGCGATGGGGTACTGCTCGGCGTAGCCTCGTACGTCGAAGGTGATGTCCGGGTCGTTCAGTTCCTGGGAGAGGACGTCCTGGACGGCGTTCGCGCGCTGCTTGGACAGGACCACGCCGTGTTCGTGGGTGCCCAGGTTGTCGGTGAAGCCGAAGACGCGGACCTGGGTCGCGTGCTGCTTCTTGATCTCCTGCGCGATCCCGTCGATACGGGCCCTCGCCTGGTCGCTCAGCTTCGCGCTGTCCTTCGCGAACAGCACCTCGGCCTGGAGCGCGAACGTCACGTCCGTGTTGGTGTCCTCACGGCGCTCCTCGCCGCCCTGGTCCTCCACCACCGACTTGATGTCCAGCACCTTGGGCGCGGCGAGCGTGGCCCCCTCGGGCAGCTTCAGGTCCGGGTCGTTCGGGTCCACCTTCACGGGGGCGGAGGGCGATGGCTCGGTGCCTGGTGGTTCGCTCGGGCCCGTGTCGGCGTGGGCCGCCATGGCGCCGTAGAGGTTCGCGGTGACGAGGAGGGTGGCGGTTGTGAGGGTGAGGGTGAGGCGGGTTCGGGTGTGGGTCATGGTGGGCCGCCTCAGCCGGAGATCTTGATGGTGCCGCTGGAGAAGGTGGGGAGTTGCAGGCTTACGTCGGTGACGTTCGCTGGGGGTGAGGGGAACTGCATGAAGACGGGGATGGTTTGGCCCGCGTCTACCGTGCCCAGCCCAGTCGTCGTCAACGGGCGCCCCTCGGTATCCCGCAGGACGTAATACCGCTTCTTACCCTTGGAGTCCACCAAGGTGGCGCCACCTAGCGAGATCCCGTGCTTGATGATTTCAGTCTCGTCACCACTGACCTGGGCCGGAATGGGAACGGACTGGGCGCCGTCATTCTTCAGGTTGCCATTCACCGTGACGAACCCTCCGGAGTCCCGTTGGGCTGAGACGATCTGAATCAGCAGGCCATCTGCGCCCCTGAGCTCAGCCAGCGGTGCTGCTGACTGCCCTTCCTGAGCACTCGGCTCAGACCCGCCATCCTTGGAGGCAGAGGCCGTAGCATCCGGCTTTTTGTCGTCACCGCCGCCACCACCACAACTGGCCACGCCCACGGCAAGACCGGTCGCAATGATCAGCGCGGCCATCCCCCTGCGGGCCTTCGCAGTGAACCGAATGCTCATCACTCTGCTTCCTTCATCGCTCGTTGTTCGCTTGTCAGTCGACCAGGTGGACATCGAAGAGGTCCTGGGGCTTCGGCAGATCGGTGAGATCCTTCGGGTCGAGGTCCCAGTACTTTCCGTCCTTGCATGTGAGGCGAGGCAGCGCGTCGGACCCGGCGTTCACGGGCAAGGGCTTGAACTCGCAGCGCCGCGTGATCACGGCTTCGGCGTGCGCCTTGGAGCGCTTGCTCTCCGTGATGGGGACGACCGACTTGCCCATGGTCTTGTTGGTCTCGACATCTACCGTGTAGGCCAGCGGGCCGCTGGGCCCGCAATCAAGCACATGGGCGTCGTTCTGTGAGGCGAGTTCATACGCACGTCGGCACGGAGGACGGAGCTCCTGGCCAACGCCGTCAAAGACCTGCTGCCACTTGGTCGGATCGAGTACGTCCTTCACCCACTCGCCCGCGAGCTGATCACGTCTGTCCTGAGCCGCCGCGAGCGCCGCGGCGTCAGCCGCCGTCTGGGCACCGCTTCGGTTCACCGTCGCCTGGCCGACCGCGAAGTAAGCGAGCGCAAGAAAGAGCAGGCCCCCCACCACCGTGATGTAGATGGGGAAGGCCTGCCCTACGTCGCCGTAGCGTCGCGGTCGCGTCAATTGCCGACCTTGCCGATCAGGCCGGTGATCTTGGTCAGAATCGTCTGACCGATGCTGGTGCCCGTGATCGCCAGCACGATCGCGACCACCACCGCGATGATGCCCAGGTACTCGACCGCGGTCTGCCCCCTGTCGCCGGCGCGGCGCTGGAGTGCCTGGGCCGTCGTGTTCTTCCAGCCGTTCACGCGGACCTTGGTCGCAACCGCGGTCTTCAGCATCAGGTCGCTCATGGTGTTCCCCTCCGGGTCGAGTCTTCGTGCCGCTTGCGACACCGGAAAGGTAAGGCGGAAGGCCGCTTCGAACGGAGGGTCCCTGGGCCCAATACCGGGCCCAAAGGGTGACCCAGCCGCTCCTCCCCCGTACCGTCGTCATCTCACATCACCTCAGTCCTCGTGGTGACGGGTCCGGGGCCGTGCCGAGCCACTTCGCGGCGGCCTCGGCGCGGCTGGTGCTGTGGAGCTTGGCGAAGATGCGGTTGATGTGGTTCTTGACGGTCTTCTCGCTGATGAAGCAAGTAGCGGCGATCTGCTGATTGGTCATGCCGGACGCGATGAGGTCCATGATCTCCGCCTCCCTCGTGCTGAGTTGGAACCTCGACCTGTCGACGGCGGCCGGGGGGCCACCTGTCCACCCAGACGACGACTGTCCCACATCTGGTTGCAGTTGCGAAAGATGTTCCGCAGAAGTGAGGCGCGTGCCGGGTGTTGGGATTCCCGCTTCGTGTGCAGTCGCACCTCCCGGGTCGTCAGGGAGGATGCTGGACGACCGGTCCCGGCGCAGTTGTGCCAGCAGCGCGCCCGCCGCCGTGGCGGTGAAATGGGGCCTGCCCTCCTTGGTGTCCCGTACGGCATCGACCAACTGGTCCGCCGTGAACTCTCCGTGGACCAGGTAGCCGCCCGCGCCCCGGCGCAGGGCCTCCTGGACGATCTCGGACTCGCGGCTGTAGGTCAGCATGAGGACCGGGGCGATCCGCACCAGGTACGGGAGTGCGGAGATGCCGTCAACGCCCGGCATGCGGACGTCCAGCAGAACGACGTCCGGGCGATGCGTGTGGGCCGCCTCCCAGGCCGTCCGGCCGTCCGCCGCCTCCGCGACCACCGTGATGTCCGCGCGGCCGGAGAGCAGCGCCGTCAGGCCGGCGCGGACCACCGGGTTGTCGTCCGCCACGACCACGCGCAAGGGTGCGGGCGGTGGCGCGGGCGGCAAGGTCTCGAAGGGGTTCGGTGTCTGGTCCCGCATCCGCGGTCTCCTCCTCTCAGGTCCTGGGCGTCGTGGGTGCTGTGGTTGGCGGAGCCGGCGGTGCTGGCGGTGCTGTCAACGCGCCCACCGGGAGTTCCACCCGGACCTCCGTGCCCTTGGGGTGGCTGCCGCGGCCGATGCGGATGCGGGCGCCCACCGAGGCGGCGCGCTCGACCATGCCGACCAGGCCGAAGTGGCCCGTGCGGCGGAGCTGTTCCAGCGTGGTGCCGGGGGGCAGGCCCCTGCCGTCGTCGTAGACGCTGATGCGCAGCAGGTCGCCGTGGACGCCCGCCTCTACGTCGACCCGGCTCGGGGCCGCGTGGCGGTGGGCGTTCTCCATCGCTTCCGAGGCGATGGTCAGGATCTGGCGGGCCACGGCCGGCGGGACGGGCGGTACGCCGGGGGCGCCCGTCGGACGGTAGGCGGCGGGCAGGCCGGTGCGGGCGCCGAAGTCACGGGTGCGGGCCGCGAGCTCGACCAGGACGTCCGTGCCGTGGGTCGGGTCGTGCTCGCGGCGCAGGTCGGTCAGCAGTTCGCGGGCCTCGGCGGCGGCCCTGCGGGCCGAGCGGGCGACCAGTTCGGCCTGGTGTTTGACCAGGGCCGGGTCCATGCGGTCGGCGCCCGCCGAGCCCGCCAGGCCGTCCGCGGCCAGCGCCACGCCGTGCAGGGTCTTCGCCACCGAGTCGTGCATCTCGCGGGCCAGGCGGGCGCGTTCGGCGCCCACCGCCTCCGTGACCGCCAGGCGGGCCTGGACCGTGGTCAGGGCGCGGGTGGCCGCGCCGAAGCGGAGCAGCAGGGTGCGCTGGGTCGCGCCGGCCGCGCCCGCGATCAGGCACAGGCCGGGGAACAGGGCCGACTGGGCCAAATTGGCGTGCAGCTCCCTGTCGCCGGCGTAGACGACGAGCAGGATCAGCGACTGGAGCGAGGCGAAGCCCGCCGCTCCGCGCCAGCTGTAGACGAGGCCGGCGAGGAGCGGTGTGCAGACGCTGACGTAGGCCAGGGTGCTGTCCGGGCCCGCCGCGATCAGGAGCAGCGAACCGAAGAGGGTGTCCAGGGCCAGCAGGGTGGGGTGGCGAAGGAGGAGGGGGCCGAAGCGTTCCCAGTCCCTGAAGAGGACGTACGAGCCCATGAAGGTGACGACGACGGCCGCGCCCACCAGGCGGGTGGCCAGGCCGGGGGCGGCGTGGACCAGGGCGGCGGGCGCGGAGAGGGCGATCATCGCCAGGCGGAAGGCGAAGACGTGGCGGCACATCGCCTGAAGGGCGCTGATCTGGATCTTCTCGGGGGCGAGGTCCTCCGGGGGGTGCGCCGCGGTTTCGGCCTCGACTTCGCCTTCGGCCGGGTTCTCGTTCTCGCCCGCAGCACCCGTGCGGCTTTCGTGGTCGGGTGCGGGTGGCCCCTGTGGGACCTTCTCGCCGTCGGCGGTCTTCCGTCCGGGGGGCAGCTGGGTCCCCGTGTCCTCCGCCGGTTCCCAGCCCGGTGGCAGGGCCGGGGTCGCCGATGTCACCGGGATGTCGGGGGCGCCCGTGCGGACGTGGGCGGGGAGAACCGTGCCCGCCGGGGGTGTCGTGATCTCGGCGGTTCTCGAGCGGCGGCGCAGCAGGCCCGTGCGTGCTGTGCGCTCTGCCCGTTCCGTGCGTTCTGTGCGTCCTGTACGTTCCTTCGCCGTCGTCATGATCTCCTCAGCCCCCCTACTTGCCCGTGACCGAGCTGAAGTCCACGCCGGAGCCCAGGAGCAGGCCCGCGGTGAGGAGGATCATGGTGGCCGGGACCATGAAGGTGGTGATCATCATGGTGGCCTTGGGGACCGCGCGGGCGGCCTTGCGGCGGGCGTTCTGCGCGTCGGTGCGGCGCATGTCCTTCGCGAGGGCGACCAGGGTGTCCACGATGGGCGCGCCCAGTTCCTCGCCCTGCTGGAGCGCCGTGACGAACATGGCGACCTGCTCGGAGTCGTTGCGGCGCCGCAGTTCCGCGAAGGCCTGGCGGCGGCTCATGCCGAGGTCCATCTGACGGAGGGTGATGCGCAGTTCGTCCGCCCAGGGGCCCTCGTACTTGGAGGCGACCCGGTCCAGTGCCTGGCGGAAGCCCAGGCCGGCGCTGACCACGACCGCCAGCACGTCCAGGAAGTCCGGCAGGGTCCGTTCGATCACGTCCCTGCGGATGCGGATGGCGGACCAGATGCCGACCTCCGTCCAGAACGCGCCGAAGGCGAAGAGGAGCAGCGCCACCAGGAACTGGCCGCGCAGCACGAACACCAGGCCGCCCACACCGCCCAGGAAGCCGTACACCGCCCGCCGGGCCGCGTAGCGGTCGATCGTCAGGCCGCCCGGGTTACCCGCAAGGTCGATCTTGCGGCGGTACCTGGCCACCAGCTTGGGGCCCATCAGGCGCAGTACGGCCGGGGCATAGCGCATGCCGAGGCGGTCGATCACGGAGTCCACCGCGCCGGTGCGGGTGGAGCCCACCTCCAGGGCCAGCGCCAGGTCGTCGGGCAGTCTGGCGTCCGCCCGGTACATGCGGATGCCGGCGAAGACGCCCCAGACGCTGAGGCCCGTCACCAGTGCGAGCAGCAGTGCCATCCCCGGTTCCCTTCCCTGGGCCTGGGCTCAGACGTCGATGCGGGACAGGCGGCGGATGAGGATGAACCCGACGGCGTACAGCGCGAACGAGATGATCACCGCGCCCTGGCCGATCGGGGAGCCCGTCATCCGGTCCAGCGCGCCCGCCTTCACGCCGTTCATGAGCAGGAGCGCGCCGATGCCCAGGACGGGGACCGCGTACGAGGTCATGTTGACCTGGGAGAGCTGGGTGCGGATCTCGCGGCGGGTCTCCTTGCGCTCCTCCAGGGTCTCGGTGAGGTTGCGCAGGGCGCTGACCACCTGGCCGCCCGCCCGGTTGGACAGGACGAGTGTGGTGACCAGGACGACCAGCTCACGGGAGGGCAGGCGGTCGGCCAGCTCGCCCAGCGCGTCGTCCATCGAGGAGCCCAGCGCCAACTGGTGGGCGACCTTGCCCAGTTCCTCACCGGCCGGGGCCTCCAGTTCCTCCGCCGCCATGCCGATGGCGGTGCGCAGGGCGAGGCCGGCGTGGGTGGCGTTGGCCAGGATGCGGGCCAGTTCGGGAAGCTGGTTGATGAACTTCTCGATGCGTTTCTGGCGCTGCCAGCTGAGGAACTGCATCGCCGCCCCGACACCCAGCAGCCCGGCCAGTGGGCCGAAGAACGGCGCCAGGGCGGCCTGGCCGATCAGCCACAGGGCGGCCACCGTGGCGAGCATGCAGGCGAAGAACTCGCCCGGCGTGACGTCCAGGCCCGTCGCGGCCAGCCTCAGTTCCAGCCTGCGGCCCAGCCTTGTGCGGCGCAGCCGGCGGTCCAGGTTGCGGAAGCGGCGCCGGCGGCCGACCGTGACCTGGCCGGTGTGGGACAGCCGGTCGACGAGTGCCGCCCGCTGGGCCCGGCCCATGGCGTAGGCGTGCAGGCCCATGACGGCCAGGACGCAGGTCAGCAGGGTGACGCCGGTGGTGAGGGTGACGAGGGTGCTCAGATCCATGGGGACGGTTCCTACCTGCCTACCTGGCTTCTCGGGTGGCCAACTGGTCTGCGGACTGGGCGACGCCGAAGGCCTGGGGAACGGGCTGGCTCGCCATGTAGAGGCGGTCGGCGGTGCGGCGCGGCAGCGGGTGGTACTCGAAGGCGCCGTGGATCCGGCCGTCGGCCGTCATGGGCTGTGCGGCGAAGCGGGCCACGGTCGCCAGCCGGTACGGCTCGCTGCCGTGGCTGTCGAGTACGGCGATCTCGGTGACCCGGCGGGCGCCGTCGGCGAAGCGGGTGAGCTGGACGATCACGTCGACGGCGCTGTTGATCTGGTCGTGCAGCGCCACGAAGGGCACCTCCACGTCGGACATGGAGGCGAGGGTCTGCAGGCGCATCAGCGCGTCCTCGGCGCTGTTGGCGTGCACGGTGGCGAGGGAGCCGTCGTGACCGGTCGACATCGCCTGGAGCATGTCCAGCGACTCGCCGCCGCGCACCTCACCGACGACGATGCGGTCGGGGCGCATGCGCAGCGAGTTGCGCACCAGGTCGCGAATGGTGATCTGGCCCCGCCCCTCGACGTTCGGCGGGCGGGACTCCAGCCGGATCACATGCTGCTGCTGGAGCTGGAGTTCGGCGGAGTCCTCGATGGTGATGACGCGCTCGCCCTCGGGGATCAGCCCGGACAGGGCGTTGAGCAGGGTCGTCTTCCCGGTGCCGGTGGCTCCCGAGACGATGATGTTGAACTTCGCCTGCACCAGCCCGGCCAGCAGGTACAGCATGTGCTCGTCGAGCGAGCCGAAGCCGATCAGTTCCTGGAGGGTGAAGGAGCGCGGGAAGCGGCGGATGGTGAGGGTGGGGCCGGTGAGCGACAGCGGCGGGATGATCACGTTGACGCGCTCGCCGGACGGCAGCCGGGCGTCGACCATCGGGTTGGACTCGTCCACGCGGCGGTTGACCGTGGAGACGATCCGCTCGATGGTCTGCATCAGCTGGTCGGTGGAGGCGAAGCGGAGCGGCAGCTGTTCGACCCGGCCGCCGCGCTCGACGAAGATCGCGTCCGGACCGTTGACCATGATCTCGGTGATGGAGGCGTCCTCCAGCAGCGGTTCGAGGATGCCGAGGCCCAGCGCCTCGTCGACCACCCGGCGGATCAGCTGCGAGCGCTCCACGGTCGACAGGACCGGGCCCTCCCGGCTGATGATGTGCCCGAGCACCCGCTCCAGCCGCACCCGCCGCTCGGCGGCGGCCAGCGAACTCATCTCCGCGAGGTCGATCTCCTCCAGCAGCTTCGCCCGGTAGGAGGCGACGAGATGACCGTCCTCGCCCCGGCCGACGTGCTCCTCGGGGGAGTTGATGCGTGCGCGGAGGCTCATGGGTCCAGGGCTCCTCGTCCTCGGTCAGTGGTCGAGCGGCATGGTGGCGGTCTTGTGGGCGTCGCCGATGGGGTCCCAGAGAGGGATGATCGACGGGATGTGGACGGTGGCGGTGACCTTGACGGTGTCGTCGCCGGGCGAGGCCTCGCACGTGGTACCGCTCGCGAGCCAGCTGCTGACCGCCTGGGCGCAGGCCTGCTGGGCGCTCTGCTGCAGCGAGGCCGCACGCGCACCCGCCCGGGCGGCCGTCCCTGCCTGCAACGCGGTGTAGGCGACGAGTCCGATCTGGATGGCCGCCATGGCGACCAGCATCAGGATCGGGATGAACCCGAGGTACTCGATGGCGACTTGACCACGATCGCCGTCTCTGTGCCTGCGTCGGCAGCTGCGGGCGTACGGCATGTCAGTGCGGCACCTCCTCCACGGCTCCGGCGTGGCCGGTCACCGGGATCGGGAAGCCGATCAGGCCGGGGAGCAGCACCGGTACCTTGAGCCTGACGGTGGCCTGGACGTAGCCGGTCCCTGTCCCGTCGCAGGTGATGTCGGCGCCGTCCTGCCACGCGCCCGGCAGATCCTTCTCGCCCGCCTGCTGACATGCCTTCCCCACCGCCCCCGCCCGCACCGCCTCGTCCGCAGCATTCCCCGCGAGCGTGTACGTGTATCCCAGCAGCACGCACTGCCACAGCAGCACCAGCGTGATGACGATGGTCGGCGCCATGCCGAGGAACTCGATGGCGACCTGCCCGCTGTCCGAGCGGAGCCGCAGCCGTAGACCGCTGTCCGAACCGGGCCGCAGCCGTAGACCGCTGTCCGAGCGGAGCCGCAGCCGTAACCGGCGCCCCGCACCGACGGCACGTCCCCTCATCCCCCCGCCCCCCTGCGCCGCCGGAAACTCACCGACCCCCGGTCGCCCTTCAGCCGGCCGCCGCCCTTGCGGTCCCCCTCGGCCGTCCTGACGATCCCTAGCTCGCCCGCGAGGCCCCACAGGGCCTGCTTGACCGTGCTCCTGTTGTCCAGCTCGTGGATGCGGCCGGCGTCGACCGCGCCCTGGAGTTCCTTGAAGTTCGCGGGGATCGCCGTGCCCGCCACCGCCGTGCCGGTGATCTTCTGGATGAGCGGCGGCTGGATCTCCGTACCGCGGGTGTGGCGGTTGACGACGATCGTCGTCTCCTCGGCCTTGCGGATCTGGAGCCGGTCCCACATCCGTACCGTCCGCTTGGCGCCGCGCACCGCGACCACGTCCGGGGTGGTGACCAGCAGGGCGGTGTCGGCCATCTCCACGGCGGCCGCGCTCGCTCCGCTCATCTGGGCGCCGCAGTCCAGGACGACGACCTCGTAGCGGGAGCGCAGGGCGCTGACGATCTGGCGGGCCGCCCGGTCGGTGACCTCCTCGCCGCGTTCGCCCTCGCCGGGGGCGAGCAGCAGGGCCATGCCGGTGTCGTGGCGGAAGACGGCGTCGGCCAGGACCCGCGGGGAGATGTCGGCGATGGCGGCCAGGTCCACGACCGAGCGGCGGAACTGCACGTCCAGGTAGGAGGCGATGTCACCGGCCTGGAGGTCCATGTCGACCAGGGCGGTGCTGTGCCCCGAGGCCTGTGCGGCCAGGGCGAGCTGGATGGCCGTGACCGTGGCTCCCACGCCGCCCTTGGCGCCGCTCACCGTGACCGCGCGGCCGCCGATCCCGGTGAACACGTCGCCGCCGTGCCCGAGGTGGCGCCGCACCCCCACCGACCACTGGGCCACCGCCTGCACCCGGCTGACCAGCTCCTCGTAGCTCAGGGGCAGGGCCACGAGCCCCCGTGCCCCCGAGTCCATGGCGGCCGAGAACAGGCCCGGACTGGCGTCGGAGGTGACGAGGATGACGCCGACCGCCGGGAAGCGCAGGGCGACCTCGCGGATCAGTTCCAGGGCCGGTACCGGGCCGATCCGTTCGTGGACCACCACGACCTCGGGCAGCTCGTCGATGGACTCGGCGGCCAGGCGCGCGAGGGTGTCGACGAGCTGGGTGGAGTCGGCGACAGGGTTCACCGGCTCCGCGTCGGGGAGCTGGCTGAGCAGTGTCGTGAGGGACCGGACCGCGTCCGCGTCGCCGACTGCCGGGAGGATCCTGGTGGGCATGCGTGCGGGCCTCTCACTTGTCGTTCGCGAGTTCGTAGGTCCGGTCCTTGGCCGGGACGCTGGTGTCGCTGCCGGGCGCGACCAGCGCGAGCCTGACCCGCTGGGCGAAGGACTCGGCGTAGGTGATGCGCTGGGCGTCGATCGTGGAGAGCGCGAAGGTGATGGGGACGGTCTCGGTGGACTGCTGGCTCTTGTTGTCGGCGTTCGGGTCCAGCGCGGTGATCTCGCCCACGTCGAGCACCTTGGCACCGGTCACGATGATCTTGGACTGAGCAGGGTCGCCCTGACGCTGTCCGGGGAAGGTGGCGTACACGTTGACCGTGGAGCCCGGTGTGATCTTGCCGGCCACGCCGGTCGCCGCGTCGATCATGATGGCGACCTCCTGCTGCCCCGGCTGGAGGGCGGGCTGGTTCACGATCATGTCGCTCTGGAGCAGAGAGCCGTGCCGGAGCGTGGTGACCGCGATCTTGCCCCGGATCTGGGCGAGGTCGGTGACCGCGTTGGGCGACAGCCACCGCTTGGGCATCCTGATCTTCTCGAACTGGCTCGCGTTCAGCGGCGTGTACGGCTTCACATCGCTCTTGAGCTGGTACGCGGTGACCTCGGGGCCGACCTTGGACTTGACGTCGCTGATCACGGAGAGCACGCCCGCGAACGCGCCGATGGCGCAGATGACGGACAGGAGCAGGAGTATCACGCCGCGGCGCTGACGGGAGTTCATGGACCGTGCAACCTCATCGGGGATCTCGGTCGAGCGGGGTCGGATGGTGGGGGGCGGTGACGCCCGCGGTGCGGGCTCACCCTGGCAGGCGGCTCAGGCTCTCGGCTCAGGACTCACGGCTCACCCCGGGGATGCGTGACTGTGCTGGACGGGCCTGTCGAGACCGGGCGGTGTGGCGGAGCAGAAGACGCAGCGGTCCCCGATGACGTCGATGCCGCACCAGTGGCACACGCTCTGGCGCACCGAGGTGACCAGCTGGTACAGCACGGACAGGTCGGGCAGGTAGGTGCAGAACTCGACGAGCTTTCCCGTCCCCCACCAGGTGGCGGACTCGGCCGGGAGCGCGGCCTCGCGCAGTCCGAGCACGCGCCAGGCCGGGGCGAGAGCGGTGGCGATCCAGTCGGTCTGGAGCCGGCCCCTGGCGACCAGCATCCAGGTGGCGAAGTCCGGCCCGGCGAGGACGGTTTCCGGCCCGATCCGCACCAGCTGCGGCTCCGGGTGGGCGATCACGCCGAACTGGCTGCCCGGCACCCAGGACTTGGCATGCGCCTTGAGCCCGACGGGGACGCGGTCCAGGCGGGTGACGGAATTGAGTACGGCGCCGCAGTGGACGTAGTGGGTGAGCAGGCGGCCCGCCGAGGCGAGGACGCCGGGGCCGAGGTCACAGGAGGCCAGCTGCCTCAACTGGCGGACGAGGACGGCGGTTCCGAGCGGGGGCAGTTCGGGGCGGAACAGGGCGATACGGTCGCTCTCCAGCAGGGAGCGGACGGTGTGCAGCCGGCGCTGGACACCGTCGGGGACGGCGGGCGAGCAGACGACGATCACGTGTCCGTGCTGGTCGAGCAGGGCCGCCATGCCGTCGAGGGTCTGCTCCAGCGGCTGCCGGTCCAGGTCCTGGAGGACGACGGCGGGCACGGTGCGCTCGTCCTGGGCGGGCAGCGCCATGTCGGCGCTGGTGACAGCGATCGCAGTTGACACGCCAGCTCCCCGTTTGACGCCCGTCGGTGCACCGTCGTCGCTCCTCCAGTGCACTCAGTTGACTTCACTGCGTGACTACCTCAGCACTGTATCCACGCCTCTGTGAGCGGAGAACAGCGAATCCGTAGCTGGGTGGCAACCGCTCTTGCACAAGTCACGGCAAAACGGGGCAGCTTGAGCATCGGGAACGGCCCGAAAGCGTGGGCCCGGCGTCCGGCCGTTGACCCTGAGCCGAGTGCACGGGCCGAAGGAGTGTCAAACGCGGACAGCTGCGGGGAAGTTGGTCTGGACCTCTTGACAACGCAATTGGTCTGGACCAACTTGTACGGCTAGGGCCTTTCGTTCGGATCAGGCCGGATCAGGGAGCGGGGTCTGGTGCCGTGCATCGCAAGGCGGAGGAGGGCGTCATGGCGGAGTCATGGCAACCGACGACAACGCGGCGAGGCGCGGTGCCAGGGGCCGCGAGCCCGGCATGATCCAAACGAAAGGCCCCAGCGGTGGCCACCGTCCCCCCTGCTCCCCCCTGCTCCTCCCTGCTTCCCTTCCCCTCTCATCCCACCTCTCCCTTCCCCGGAGGCCTCAGTGGACCGCGTACCAGGCATGCCCACGAGCAGACGGCTGCGGCCGCTGCGCATCTGGTCCGGAGCCGTGACCGCGGCCGTCGCCCTCTCCCTCGCGGGCGCCGGCCAGGCGTCGGCGGCCGACGTCAACAACGCCAAGAACGCCGGATTCGAGTCGGGTCTGGGCAACTGGACGTGCTCGGCCGGCAGCGGTACAACCGTCTCCTCCCCGGTGCACAGCGGCTCGGCCGCGCTCAAGGCCACGCCGGCGGGGCTGGACAACGCCCAGTGCACCCAGACGGTGGCGGTCAAGCCCAACTCGACGTACACGCTGAGCGCGTGGGTGCAGGGCGGGTACGCCTACCTGGGCGCCACCGGCACGGGCACCACGGACGTCTCGACCTGGACGCCCGACACCCCGGCCTGGAAGCAGCTGCAGACCACCTTCACCACCGGCTCCTCGACCACGTCGGTGACGATCTACCTGCACGGCTGGTACGGCACGGCCGCCTACTACGCCGACGACGTCTCGGTGTTCGGCCCGGACGGGGGTGGCGGCGGTGACCCGGCCCCGACCGCTCCGGCGGCCCCGACCGGCCTGACGGCGACGGGGACGACGTCGTCCTCGGTGTCCCTGTCCTGGAGCACGGTCTCGAACGCGACCGGCTACAACGTCTACCGCAACGGCACCAAGGTCGCCTCGGTGACGGGCACCTCGGCGACGGTGACCGGCCTGACGGCCTCGACGTCGTACTCCTTCCAGGTCACGGCGACCAACGCGGCGGGCGAGTCGGCGAAATCGGCGACGGTGACGGCCACGACGGCGGGCAGCGGGGACCCCGGCCCGGTCACCGGCCTGCCCAAGCACGCGGTGACGGGCTACTGGCAGAACTTCAACAACGGCGCGACCGTCCAGAAGATCTCCGACGTCCCCTCCGCCTACGACATCATCGCGGTCGCCTTCGCCGACGCCACGACCACGCCCGGCGCGGTGACCTTCAACCTCGACTCCGCGGGCCTGGGCGGCTACACCGTCGACCAGTTCAAGGCGGACATCAAGGCCAAGCAGGCGGCCGGCAAGAAGGTCATCGTCTCGGTGGGCGGTGAGAAGGGCACGGTGTCGGTCAGCGACCCGGCATCGGCGACGAACTTCGCCGACTCGGTCTACTCCCTGATGCAGACGTACGGCTTCGACGGCGTCGACATCGACCTGGAGAACGGCCTGAACCCCACCTATATGACGCAGGCGCTGCGCGCCCTGTCCGCGAAGGCCGGGCCCAACCTCGTCATCACCATGGCGCCGCAGACGATCGACATGCAGTCGACCTCGGGCAGCTACTTCAAGACGGCCCTGAACATCAAGGACATCCTGACGGTCGTCAACACCCAGTACTACAACAGCGGCTCGATGCTGGGCTGTGACGGCAAGGTGTACTCGCAGGGCTCGGTGGACTTCCTGACCGCCCTGGCCTGCATCCAGCTGGAAGGCGGCCTCGCCCCGTCCCAGGTGGGCCTCGGCCTCCCCGCCTCCCCCAGCGGCGCGGGCAGCGGCTATGTCTCGCCGACCACCGTCAACAACGCCCTGGACTGCCTGACCAAGCTCACCGGCTGCGGCACCTTCAAGCCGTCGAAGACCTACCCCGACCTGCGCGGCGCCATGACCTGGTCCACCAACTGGGACGCCGCGGCCGGCAACGCCTGGTCCAACTCGGTCGGCGCCCACGTCCACGCGCTGCCGTAACCTGACCCCACCGATCCGATGCGACGCCCGGACCCGCAGGGTTCCGGGCGTCGCCCGCGTTCTCGGACGGATGAAACATTCCGGGGGGTCCGGCGCATCAATGAGGTGAGAGTGCTGGAGACGAGCGGGAAGCGGGGACGCATGAGGCAGAGGCGGGGAGAGGGGCACGACGGGTATCCGGAGTTCGCCGCGGCGCGTGCCGGGCAGCTCTACCGGTCCGCCTGCCTGCTCACCGGTGGGGACACCCATCTCGCCGAGGACCTCGTCCAGGAGACCCTCGGGCGCGTGTACGTCCGCTGGGGCCGGATCTCCCGGGTCGGCAATCCGGCCGGGTACGCGCAGACCGTCCTCACCCGGACCTTCCTCGCCCACAGGCGCCGTCACAGCAGCCGTCGGGAGCGCGCCACCGAAGTGCTCCCCGAGGTCCCGGAGCCGGACGCGGGCGGTGACGCTCCGCTGCGCCTGACCCTGCTGGACGCGCTCGGACGGCTGTCCGCCAAGGACCGGGCGGTGGTCGTCCTGCGCTACTGGGAGGACCGCAGCATCGAGGAGACGGCCGCCGTGATGAACACCAGCTCGGCCGCCGTGCGGACGCGCTGCGTCCGCGCGCTCGCCCGGCTGCGTCTGCTCCTCGGTGACGCCCTCGGCGAGTACGCCCGCCCCTGACCCGCTCCTCCGGCGCACGCATCATCGACCAACGTCCCAGAAACGGCGGTTCGCCATGCCTGCTGAACACCACGACGAACACCACGACCCCTTCGAGGAACGGTTCGCCGACGCCCTGCGCGACGCCGGCACCACGTTCGCGACCGACCAGCAGGAGCTGGCCGCCGGCGGTCAAGCGCGCGGGCGGCGGCTGCGGGCGCGGCGACGGGCCGCCGTCGCGGGCGGTGTGGCCGCGGTCGCGCTCATCGGGGTGGGCGGCGCCCTGGTCCTGCCCGGCGGGCAGGGGGACGGCGGCGGCCGGCGGTCCGTGGCCGGGGGCCCGTCCTCGGGGCGGGCCGGCTCCGGCGCCTCCGGAGCCGCCGCGCCCGGGTCCGCCGGCTCCGGCGTCTCCGGCGACGAGCTGGTCCGCACCCTCGAAAAGCTGCTGCCGAAGGGAAAGTTCACCGACACGACCGGCCGCGGCACCGATGAGACGGACGGACCCGGGGCCTACCCGAGCCCCTTCGCCCAGGTCGTGTACGACGACGGCCGGGGCAAGGCCGCCATCGCCCTGTCCCTGGGTCTGGTACAGCCCCGCAGCCAGGAGGCCGCCCAGACCACCGAGTGCCCCGACCGGGTGTACATCGCCTACGACAGCTGCACCAGCACCAAGCTGTCCGACGGTTCCGCCCTGATGATCCTCAAGGGCTACGAGTACCCGAACAAGCGCAGCGGAACGAAGCTGTGGCGCGCGGAACTCGTGACGCCGGCGGGCGCGCACGTCAGCGTGCAGGAGTGGAACGCCGCCACCGAGAAGGACTCGCCCGTCACCCGCGCCCAACCGCCGCTGTCCGCCGAGCAGTTGAAGACGCTGGTCACCGCGCCCGAATGGCGTGCCGCCGCGGGCGCCATCCCCGTCGATCCCCGGATGACCGCCGCGCCGAGCGCGACGACGGCCCACCACGGCTCGATCCCGGCGACGCTCGCCCGACTGATGCCGCACGGCGTGAAGGTCGTCTCCCGGAGCCGGTCGGACGACTACGAGTTCGGGTACGTCGTCGTCGACGACGGCCGGGGCAAGAGCCTGGTGCAGATCAACGTCCAGCCGGACATGCGGGACGTGGAGGATCAGCTCTTCGGGCCCGGGACCAGGACCCTGCCCGACGGGACCAAGGTCGTCCGGCGCAAGCAGGACGGCGAGAAGGGCATCGCCGGGATCGTCATGTGGACCGTGGACACCATCCGGCCCGACGGCCGCCGTGTGGTCATCAGCGCCTTCAACTCCGGTGCGCAGAACACCCCGGCGACCCGTCAGGCCCCGGCCCTGACCATGAAGCAGCTGGAGGCGATCGCCACCGACCAGAAGTGGCTCAAGATCGGCTGATCGCCGTGTCCTCGTCCGCCGCGCCGGAGGGGTGGTCCTGGTCCGCCTCTCCGGAGGCCTGGTCCTGCTCCGCCGCGCCGGACTCGTCCGCCGCGCCGTCCTGGTCGTCCGCCTCACCGTCGTCGAAGTAGGCGTCCAGAACCTCGTCCAGCCGGCTCTCCCACTCGCCGAAGCGGGACCTGGAGGGTGCCTCGATCTCGATGGGGTACCAGCGGCGCTCCGGTGTGTGCACGGTGATCGTGAACCGCTTGCCGAAGCGTGGCGTCGCCGTCTCCACGGCGCCGATCTCGTCCCAGCGGAACTCGCACTCCTGGTCGTCCAGGCCGAGACGTACGCCCCGGTGGTCGGCGACGATCCGGGCGCGGCGGTCGGCGGCCTCGAAGACGGGGCCGTCGGGAGCCTCGTCGTCAGCGGCGGGCTCCTCGGCCCCTTCCGCCGCGGGCTCCTCGGGGCCTTCGGCGGCGGCCTCCCCGGCCTCCGCGCTCGCCTCCTCCGGCTCCGGCTTCGTGCCGTCCGGCCTGGCGTCCTCCGGCGTCGCGCCCTCCGGCTTCGCGTCGTCCGGCTCGTCGGTCGCCGGGGGCGTGAGGCCGGGGATGAACGCCGGGTCGAATCCGGCGCCCGTCACGGGCTCGTTCTTCAGGGGCTGGCTGCTCGAACCTATGCGCTGCTCCACAGCGGGCAGTATGGTCGACGATCCTGTGCCCGGCACAGCCAGCCCCTACTTCGTTATCGGATGCCTACAACGGCACCACCTGACACCCGCTCACACGAACACGCTCAGCACGGCGGCCACCGCGAAGCCCGCGACCGACAGCACGCTCTCCAGCACCGTCCATGTCTTCAGCGTGTCCCGTTCGCTGATGCCGAAGTACTTCGCCACCATCCAGAAGCCGCCGTCGTTGACGTGCGAGGCGAAGATCGAGCCGGCCGAGATCGCCATGATGACCAGGGCGACGAAGGCCTGCGAGTGGTGGCCCTCGGCCAGCAGCGGGGCCACGATGCCCGCCGTGGTCACGATCGCCACCGTCGCCGAACCCTGCGCCACCCGCAGCACCAGCGAGATCAGGTAGGAGAGCACGATCACCGGCAGGCCCACGCCGTTGAAGGTGTCCGACAGGGCCTGGGCGACCCCGCTCGCCTTCAGGACCGCGCCGAAGACCCCGCCCGCGCCGACCACCAGCAGGATGTTGCCGACCGGCTTCAGGGACGCCGTGGACACCGTCTCCAGCGACTTGCGGGACCAGCCCCGGCGGATGCCCAGCAGGTAGTACGCCAGCAGCAGCGCGATCGTCAGCGCCACGAACGGGTGGCCGAAGAACTCGATCACCGACCGGCCCGTGGACGGGTCCAGGGCGACCGAGGAGAAGGTGGCCGCGAGGATCAGCACCAGGGGCGTACCGATGATGCCGAGAACCGTCGCGAGCGCCACCGGCTGCTCCTGGGGCCGTACGCCCGAGCGTCGCTGCTCCTCCAGGACCGCGCGCTTGGCCTCGTCCGCCGCCTCGACCATGTCCTGCGGCACCTCGACGAAGATCCGCCTGCCGATCCACGCGGAGTACGCCCAGGCGGCCAGCACCGCCGGGATGCCGCAGACGATGCCCATGAGGATGATCCAGCCGAGCTGCACGTGGAGCAGGCCGGCCGCGGCCACCGGACCCGGGTGCGGGGGCAGGAACGCGTGCGTCATGGACAGGCCCGCGAGCAGCGGCAGGCAGTACAGCAGGATCGACTTGCCGCTGCGCTTGGCGGCGGCGTAGACGAGGGGCGCGAGCACGAAGATGCCCACGTCGAAGAAGACCGGGATGCCGAAGATCAGACCGGTCAGACCCATGGCCAGGGGTGCGCGCCGCTCACCGAAGAGCCCCAGCAGGCGGGAGGCGAGCACTTCCGCGCCCCCGCTGACTTCGAGGATCGCGCCGAGCATGGTGCCGAGGCCGATGATGACGGCGACATGGCCCAAGATGCCGCCCATGCCGGACTCGATGGTGGAGACGGCGTCGGAGCGCTGGACGGTGCCGAAGAGTTCGGTGACGGACAGACCGGCGAGCAGGCCGACGGCTATGGAGACGGCGAGCAGCGCCACGAACGGCTGGAGTCTCGCCTTCATGATCAGGAAGAGCAGCAGCGCTATGCCGAGGGCGGCGACCAGCAGGAGTCCGGTGGTGCCGTCGACGAGGAGGAGCAGCCCTCCGGTGTGGGGTGGTGCGGCGGGAGCGGGGGCGGCGAGCGGATGGGACATAGGGGGGTCCTCTGGGTAAGTACATTCGGCTTTCGGGCAGGGCGGATCGCGGCACGGCGCCCGGGGGATGGTGGGCGCCGGGCCGTGCAGGCGGTGCTGAGGGGGGTGGGGGAGGGGAGAGCGGCGTCAGCCGAGGACGGCGAGCGCGTCGATCTCGATGAGGAGTCCCGCGGGCAGTCCGACGTAGACCGTGGTGCGCGCGGCGGGCGGCCGGGTCAGGCCCTGCTCCTCGAAGTAGGCGTTGTAAATGCTGTTCATCTCGGCGAAGTGGTCCACATCCGTGAGGTAGACGCGGATCATCATCACGTCGTCCCAGCCGGCGCCGCCCTCTTCGAGGATCGCCTTGACGTTGGCGAGGGTCTGGAGGGTCTGCTCGCGCAGGGTGGGGCCGGCGGGCGTGGGGGGCTTGCCCTCCTCGGCGGGCAGGAAGCCGACCTGTCCGGCGACCTGGAGGATGTTGCCCTTCTTCACACCGTGGGAGAACTTCGCGGGCGGGGTGGTGTGGGTCTTGGGGGTGAGCGCGGTCTTCTCGGTCATGCGGTGTCCCTGTCTGGGGTGGTCGCGGGGGTGGTCACGGGGGTTCTCCCGGAGTACTCGCCGCTGATGGCGTCCGCGGTACGGCGCACCAGCGGGAGCAGGGTGAGGAGTTCTTCGGCGGTGACGACGACGTTCGGCGCGGAGACCGACATCGCGGCGACCACCCGGCCGTCGGCGCCCCGGACGGGGGCGGCGACGCAGTTGATGGACTCCTCGTGGCCACCGAGGTCGGTGGCCCAGCCCTGTTCGCGCACCGTCGCCAACTCCTTGAGGAAAGCAGCGGCGTTGGGTGTCGAACGGGCCGTGTACAGGGGGTACTCGAGCTTCTCCGCGACGGCGCGGCGCTCGGCCTCGGGCAGGTCGGCCAGCAGCAGCTTGGCCACGGCGGCCACGGTGATGGCGACCGGCTTGCCGATCCGCGAGTACATGCGCACCGGGTAGCGGCTCTCCACCTTGTCGATGTAGAGCACCTCGCCCTCCTCGTACACGGCGAGGTGGACGGTGTGTCCGCAGCTCTCGTTCAGCCGGGTCAGGTGCGGGTGGGCGATCTCGCGGATGTCGAGGTTCTCCATCGCCTCCTGGGCGAGGGCGAAGAGGCGGGCGCCGAGGCGGTAGCGCTGGTCGGACTGGCGGTAGACCAGGCCGTGCTCATGGAGGGTGCGCAGCAGCCGCAGGGCGGTGGACTTGTGGACGCCGAGGCGGTCGGCGACCTGTCCGAGGTCGGCGGGCCCCTCGGCGAGCAGCGGCAGGATGCTCAGCGCGCGGTCGACGGTCTGGCTCATGGCGTACGTACCTCCTCCTCGGCCCCCTGTGCGGTGCCCGTCCAGCCGGGGCCGAGTCGAAGTCTCCCCCACGCGTCCTCGTCGAGGGCGGTCAGCCGGTCGGCGTGGTCGCGGGCGGCGGGCGCGGCGAGGTCTCCGGGGACGGTGAGCGCGGCGGCGGCCATGAGGTGGCCGTGGCGCAGCCGGTCGCGTACGGGCAGCCCGCGCAGGGTGGCGGACAGGAAGCCGGCGGCGAAGGCGTCCCCGGCGCCGACGTGGGCGACGACGTCGACCTCGGGGGCCCGGACGAACGTCGCGTGGCCGTCGCCGTCCTCCAGGCCGTCGGTGTTCCTGTCGAACGCGGTCGCTCCGCCCGCGCCGTGCTTGACGACGACGGTCTCCGGCTCGGGCAGCGCCTCCCGGACGGCCCGGCCACCGTGAAGTCCCCAGGCCTCACGGGCCTCGTCGTCGCCGACGAACACCAGGTCGGCGCGGCGCGCCAGCTCCAGCAGCACCCCCGGCCCGTCGGCGTCCCGCCACAGTCCGGGCCGGAAGTTGACGTCGAAGGAGACCAGCGGGCGTCCGGGGCGGGGCGCCGTCAGCGCGCGCATCAGCGCGAGGCAGTCGTCGGAGAGCGCCGCCGTGATGCCCGACAGGTGCAGCACGCGGCACGCGCCGAGCGCCGCCGTGTCGACGTTGCCGACCGCCATCGCGGAGGCCGCCGAACCGGCCCGGTAGTAGGCGACCTCGTGGGCGTCGGTGGCGCGGTCCCCGGCGGTGCGGAAGTAGATGCCGGTGGGGCGGGCCGGGTCGCGCCGTACGGCCGAGACGTCGACGCCGTAGGAGCCGATCGTCTCCACCAGATGGTCGCCGAAGCCGTCCGCGCCGACCCGGCCGACCCAGCGCACGGAGTGCCCGGCGGCGGCGAGCGTGCAGGCCACGTTGGACTCGGCGCCGCCGATGGCGCGTTCGAACGACGGTACGTCGGCGAGGCGGCCGGGGCGGGTGGGCAGGAACGTGACCATGGACTCGCCGAGCGCGACGACGTCCACGACGCCGGGGCTGTTGCAGGGTCCGGTGACGGTCACGATGCTCGTGGCTCCTCGGGAGGTGAGTGAGGTGATGGTCGCGGGACTTCCGTTCGTTGACCTCGTGTGGCCAGGATGTTAGACAGCAGTAAGCGACACATGCAATGAGCATTGCATTATATGCAACGCACCTGATCAGGGAGGTCCCATGAAGAGTGAGGCGCTCGCCCGCCTGGCCGAGGAACGCGTCGACCACCGGTTCAAGGGACTCCCGCCGGACGCGGACGGGCTGACCGTCGGCGAGCTGGCCGCCCAGCGCCGCAACCTCTTCGCCGACGGCTTCGCCACGCCCGTGCTCGCGCTGTCCGCCGAGCACCTGGAGCACAACCTGAGGCTGATGGAGACGTACGCGGCCCGCCACGGCCTCGCCTTCGCACCGCACGGCAAGACCTCCATGGCGCCCCGGCTCTTCCACCGGCAGATCGAGCACGGGGCGTGGGGCATCACGCTCGCCGTACCGCATCAGGTGCGCGTCGCACGGGCGTTCGGCGTCGAGCGGGTCTTCCTGGCCAACGAGCTGGTGGACCCGGCCGCCCTGCGCTGGATCGCCGCCGAGCTGGCCGCCGACCCGTCCTTCCGTTTCGTCTGCTACGTCGACTCCGTGCGCGGCGTCGAACTGATGGACGCCGCGCTGCGGGAGGCCGGGGCCGCGCGTGCGGTGGACGTGGTCGTGGAGCTCGGCGCGGGCGAGGGCGCGCGCACCGGGATCCGTACGGAGGCGGAGTGCGCGGCCGTCGCCGACGCGGTGGCGGCCACCGGGACCCTGCGGCTGGTGGGGGTCGCCGGGTACGAGGGCGAGGTCCCGCAGGCGGACCCGGAGCGGGTGCGATCGTGGCTGCGCCGGCTCGTCGCCCTCGCCGTGGACTTCGACAAGGCCGGGCGGTTCACCGGGACCGACGAGATCGTGGTGAGCGCGGGCGGCAGCGCCTGGTTCGACGCGGTGGCCGACGTGTTCGCCGAGATCCCCGCGCTGTCCTTGCCGGTGCTGAAGCTGCTGCGCTCGGGCGCGTACGTCTCGCACGACGACGGCCACTACCGGAAGATCACCCCCTTCAACCGCGTCCCCGAGGAGGGTGCCCTGGAGCCCGCCTTCCGCCTGTGGGCGCAGGTCGTCTCCCGTCCCACCGCCGAGCAGGCCTTCGCCAACGCCGGCAAGCGGGACGCCGCCTACGACCTCGACCTGCCCTTCGCCCAGGTGGTACGCAGGGGCGGCGACGGCGGCGGCGAACGCCTGGCCACCGGCATCACCGTCACCGGGCTGTCCGACCAGCACACCTGGCTGCGCACCACGCCGGAGGCCGGCCTGGAGGTCGGCGACTGGATCGGCATGGGCCTGTCGCACCCGTGCACGTCCTTCGACAAGTGGCCGCTGATCCCGGTCGCACAGGCGGACGGCACGGTCGTCGACTACATCCGCACGTTCTTCTAGAAGCCCGGGCAGAAGCCAGAGGCGTTCTTCCACAGGCCACAAGCCACAAGCACCGGGAGGAGACCCCCATGGATCCGGTCGAACTCGCCGACCTCACCGATCTCGTCATCCGTGACGCGGACGTCGTCGACGGCACCGGCGCGCCCTCCTGCCGCGCCGACGTGGCGATCAAGGACGGCCGGATCGTGTCGATCGTCAAGGAGGCCGCGGCGGCCGGCTGCCAGCGGCCCCGTGCACGGAGGGAGCTGGACGCGGAGGGCCTGGTCCTCTCCCCCGGCTTCATCGACATGCACGCCCACAGCGACCTCGCCCTGTTGCGCGACCCCGACCACAGCGCCAAGGCCGCGCAGGGCGTCACCCTGGAGGTGATCGGCCAGGACGGGCTGTCGTACGCGCCGGTCGACGACCGCACCCTTCAGGAGGTGCGCCGGGCGATCACCGGCTGGAACGGGTACGGCGACGACATCGACTTCGGCTGGCGCTCGGTGGGCGAGTACCTGGACCGGCTCGACCACGGCTTCGGCGGTGAGGGCATCGCCGTCAACGCGGCCTATCTGATCCCGCAGGGCACGGTCCGCGCGCTCGCCGTGGGCTGGGAGGACCGCGAGGCCACGCCCGCGGAGCTGGACCGGATGCGGCACCTGGTCGCCGACGGTATGCGGCAGGGCGCCGTCGGCATGTCCTCCGGGCTCACCTACACGCCCGGGATGTACGCGAAGGACGCCGAACTGACCGAGCTGTGCCGGGTGGTGGCGGCGCACGGCGGCTACTACTGCCCGCACCACCGCAGTTACGGCGCCGGGGCGCTCGAGGCCTACGAGGAGATGGTGTCCCTCACCCGCGAGGCGGGCTGCCCGCTGCACCTCGCGCACGCCACCATGAACTTCGGCCCGAACAAGGGCCGGGCCCCCGAGCTGCTGGCGCTCCTGGACGACGCGCTCGCCGCCGGCGCCGACATCACCCTCGACACCTATCCCTACACCCCCGGCTGCACCACCCTGGTCGCCCTGCTGCCGAGCTGGGCGAGCGAGGGCGGCCCGGAGCAGATCCTCAAGCGGCTCACCGACGAGGCGACCGCCGAGCGGATCCGCCACCATCTGGAGGTCACCGGCTCCGACGGCTGCCACGGTGTGCCGGTGGAGTGGGAGACGATCGAGGTCTCCGGGGTGACCGCGCCCGCGCTCGCGGAGTACGTCGGCCACACCGTCCGGGCCTCGGCGGACCGGCGCGGCGAGAGTCCCTGGACGGTCGCCCGCCGCCTCCTGACCGACGACCGGCTCGGCACGACGATCCTCCAGCACGTCGGCCACGAGGAGAACGTCCGTACGATCATGCGCCACCGCGTGCACACCGGCGGCTCCGACGGCATCCTCCAGGGCACCAAGCCGCATCCGCGCGCCTACGGCACCTTCCCGCAGTATCTGGGCCGGTACGTGCGGGAGTTGGGCGTGCTGTCGCTGGAGGAGTGCGTCGCGCACCTCACCGGCCGCCCCGCGGCCCGGCTGCGGCTGCCGGACCGGGGGATCGTCCGCGAGGGCCACCGGGCCGACCTGGTCCTCTTCGACCCGGCCACGGTCGCACCGGGCGCCACCTTCGAACAGCCGCGCGCACTGCCGACGGGAATCCCGTACGTCCTGATCGACGGCCGGTTCGTGATCGAGGACGGGCGGCGCACGGACGTGCTGGCGGGGCGGGCGGTCCGCGGTACTCCGGCGTGACCGCCCGCCGCGGCGCACAGTACGGCCCTCGGCAGGGCTACGGCTTGGGCAGGACGCAGCCGCTCGCGTTCAGGTCGAGCCTGTTGCCGGTGGTGAAGCAGGCCGGTATCTGGTACGTCTCCTCGGCGTAGTTGATGCCCTGCCGGACGGTGACGTTGCCGCTCTCGTCGACCTCGCACGGGTTGTTCACCGTGCAGCGCTCGCCGTCCTCGTTGCCGGTGTTGTTGACGGCGACGACCTTGCCGGTGGCGGTGTCGACGACGGGCGAGCCCGACGTGCCGCCGATGGTGTCGCAGGCGGAGGTGTAGCGGACGGAGTCCTTCCAGGTCCAGTCGCCCTCCTTCAGGCGGTAGACGAAGCCGTCGATGCTGCAGCTGTAGACGCGCCTCCAGTAGCCGGAGACGACCTTGATGGACGTGCCCGCGACCGGGTGGGTGTCGCTCAGGGTCAGCGCGGAGATGCCGTAGGAGCCGCGGATCTGCGCGTAGGTGCGGGTGAGCTGGTAGATCGTGACGTCCGTGTCGGTCATGGTCGAGTAGGCGACCTTGGCGGCGCGCAGCGTCGCGACCCGGGTGCCGGCCGAGTTGAGCAGGCCGAAGGAGCGGCTGGAGGACTGGCCGACGATGACCTCGCCGGGCTCCGGGAAGCCGGTCTCCAGGCAGTGGCCGTTGGTGAGCACGAGCGCCGGGTCGCTGTCCGCGGAGGCCGGGAAGCGGATGAGAGAGCCGGAGCAGTTGCTCAGCGCGACGGTGCCGGCGAAGTCGACGGCCTTGAGCGCGGGCGCCGCGCCGGCCGTCTTCGTCGCGGGCGCGGGCGCCGCACCGCCGGTCTGCGTGGCGGCGACCGCGGGTGCCATGCCCGCCCCGGTGATCACCAGGGTCGCGAGCGTGGCGAGGAGAGGCTTGTTCATGTGGGGGTCCCCTCTTTCAGACGCGGGCGGCCGGAGATCTTCCGGTCGCCTGTCTTGTCATGCGCATTGTGATAGCGCGAGGGGACGGCCACAAGAAGCCGTCAGGCCGAAGCCGACAGGCTGTAAGTCGTCAGGCGGGAGGTCGTCGGGCGGGAGGTCGTCAGGCGACGGTCCTTCAGGCGACGGGCCTTCAGGCGACGGGCCTTCAGGCGACGGGCCGTCAGGAGGTGCCGAGCCGTCGGACGTCGAGACACGACCTAGGACACCTAGGACCTTTCGTTTGGATCAGGCCGGATCAGGGAGCGGGGTCTGGTGCTGGGGGCACCTCCCACGCCATTCAGGCAGTGAGGGAGCATCGCAAGGCGGAGGAGGCGTCATGGCGGAGCCATGGCAACCGACGACAACGCGGCGAGGCGCGGTGCCAGCGGCCGCGAGCCCGGCGTGATCCAAACGAAGGGCCCTAGTGCCAGTGCCCGCCGCCGTGGCCCCCGTGACCGCGGCCGACGGAACCCGGTGCGCTGGACGTGGGGGTGGGCGTCGGCGTCGGGGCGGTGGCCGAGGTGCTGGAGGTGGAACCCGACGGGGACGGCGCCGCGCTCGTCCGGGAGCCCGGGGCGCTCTGCGACGCGGTGGCGTCCGCGCTCGACGTGGCGGCCGGGGAGCTACGACCCTCGTCCGAGGCAGAGGCCCCTGGGACGCCGGCCGACGCCGGGTCCTGCGGGGACCCCGCGGACGGGGTGTCGCTCGCGGCCGTGTCCGTGCCGGCCGTCGACCCCCCGTGCTCCCGGTCGCCCCGCGATCCGCTCCCCGACGAGTTCAGCGCCGAGAAACCGGCGATCACGGCGAGGGACACGGCCCCCACGGCCCCGGCGGCGACCACCGCGCGCCGCGACCGCCGGGCACCGCGCCGCTGCTCCGCCCGCCGCGCCCGCCGCCCGCCGGCCGGCTCCACACCGCCGGCCGTCTCCGCGCGGCCGCCCGGCTCCGGACCGCCGTGCGGCTCGGCACCGCTGTCCGGTTCCTGACCGGGATACGGCTCCGCAGCGCCGTACGGTACTGCCCCGCCGTACTGTCCGACCCCGCCGTACTGTTCCGCGCCCTCGTGCCGCTCCGCACCCGGCCGTCTCTCGACCGAGGACGGTTCGCCCGGCACCGGGGGCAGCTCCCGTGTCTCGTCGTACGCGGTCTGCCATCCATGGGCGGCCGCCGGGTCGGCGTACTCCTCGTACGCCGGGGTCGGCGCGGCCTGCGGGTGGTACACGTTCGGCGGCTCCTGGGGCCCGTCACCCGAGTGGGGGACACCAGGAGTCTGCGGAGGCATGGACATGGCCTGAAATCCTAGGTACCCGAGGGGCTCATGGGACAGCTACCGCCGGTAATCCCCCTTTCCGGCCGTCTCGCGTGGCGGATAACACGACCCATGGGGCGTTACCAAGCCGTAAGCTCCCAGACATGCAGGTGATCCAGTCGACCAAGCTCGCCAATGTCTGTTACGAGATCCGGGGCCCGGTTCTCGAGGAGGCCATGCGGCTTGAGGCGGCGGGTCACCGCATCCTCAAGCTCAACACCGGCAATCCGGCCGCCTTCGGTTTCGACTGCCCGCCGGAGATCCTGGAGGACATCCTCCGCAACGTCTCCACGGCCCACGGCTACGGCGACGCCAAGGGCCTGCTGGCCGCCCGCCGCGCGGTCGTCATGCACAACCAGACCCTCGGCATCGAGACCGACGTCGAGCACGTGTTCATCGGCAACGGCGTCTCCGAGCTGATCGTGATGGCGATGCAGGGGCTGCTGGACGACGGCGACGAGGTGCTCGTACCGGCACCGGACTACCCGCTGTGGACGGCCGCCGTCTCGCTGTCCGGCGGCACCGCCGTCCACTACCGCTGCGACGAGCAGTCCGACTGGATGCCCGACCTCGCCGACGTGGAGCGCAAGGTCACCGACCGCACCAAGGCGATCGTCATCATCAACCCGAACAACCCCACGGGCGCGGTCTACGACCCGTCCGTGCTCAAGGGCCTGACGGACATCGCCCGCCGGCACAACCTGCTGGTGTGCTCCGACGAGATCTACGACAAGATCCTCTACGACGGCGCCACCCACACCCCGACCGCCGCGATAGCGCCCGACCTGCTGACGCTGACCTTCAACGGCATGTCCAAGGCGTACCGGGTGGCCGGCTACCGGGTCGGCTGGATGTCGATCTCCGGCCCGCGCGCCCACGCCGACTCCTACATCGAGGGCCTGACGATCCTGGCCAACATGCGTCTGTGCGCGAACATGCCGGGACAGCACGGCGTGGTCGCGGCGCTCAGCGGCAGGCAGTCCATCAAGGACCTGGTCCTGCCGGGCGGCCGGCTCAAGGAGCAGCTTGACGTCGCCTACGAGCTGCTCACCCAGATCCCGGGGGTGACCTGTGTACGCCCCAAGGGGGCGCTGTACCTCTTCCCGCGCCTGGACCCCAAGGTCTTCAAGATCAGGGACGACCGTCGGATGGTCCTGGACCTGCTGCGCCGGGAGAAGATCATGGTCGTGCAGGGCACGGGCTTCAACTGGCCCGAGCCGGACCACTTCCGGGTCGTCACGCTGCCCTCGGTCGGCGACCTGCGCGACGCGGTCGGCCGGATCGGCACCTTCCTGGACGGGTACAGCCAGCCCTGAGTCACGGCCGGCGCCGGTCAATGCTCGCATTCACTCACGGTGCCCTTACGACCCAGCTGCGCGAACCGACTCAACTTTAGACGGATTCTAAGCTAGGATGCCTTCTGTCAGAGCACAGGAGGCCATCCACCATGTACGAACCGATCCGCACCAAGTCGGTCCACAGCACGATGGCCGGCACCACCTCCGACTTCCCCCACCGTTCCCGGGAGGAGGAGCTGGACATCCAGCTCGCGGGTCATCTCGCGGCCCTGCTCGCCACCACGGACGAGCTGCGCGCCATGACCCCCTCCGCCGACCTGGACACGGCGGCCGAGCGCCTCGCCGGCCAGGTGACCCGGCTGCGCGCGGGGCGTGCCCCGGTCCGCGCGTCGATGACCGCCGGTGCCGTCGGCCAGGGTCCGGCCGAGGCGGCGGCGCTGCACCAGAGGGCGCACGCGCTCGCCGGTCGCGCCCTCGTCGTCGCCGCGTCCCGGGCGGACACCGCGGCGGCCATCCTGGCGGCCGAGCGGATGGACGCGCACGCGGCCGCCGCCGAGCGGGGAGAGCACCAGGAGCTGAGTGGCGCCGCCTCATGAACGGCCCCGGTCCGCGTGCACCCGCAGCGACGCGCGGACCGGGCGCCATCACACCGTGCCGGCGATCGCGGCGGCCGCAGGCCGGGACCTCCTGACCCGCCCTTCGGTCCTCCGGTCCTCCGGATTCCGGGTGAGCTACGGCGGGCATCCTGACGAGTACGCGTCAGCCAAAGATCACCACAAAGAGGACGAACGCCACCAGGATCGCGAGCACGATCATCCAGACCGGCCAGTTCCCGCGGCCCTGCGGCTCTTCCGGGCCGCCGCCGCGCGGACGGTCCTCCGCCAGGTCCGGGGTCTCCGGGCGGTCGTGCTTGTAGAAGTCACCATCTCCAGCCATGCCCTGATCACCCTCCTTCACCGGGGTGACTCCCGGGTACCCCCGAGCTGACCCGGCCATACGGCCGCGCACCACGAAGGAGGTCGGCTCGCACACCCGCGCACGCCGAAGAAGCCGCGTACATGCGCGGTGTGCCCCACCGGAGGTCTACTCCACATGTATGGGAGGCGGCGTGCATTCGGGTGGTCCGCAGACCTCTCAACCCTGCCGAACGGAGTCTTGGCCGGGGCGCCCTCGTAACGTCGGCGGCAATGACGGTGGCTCGGGCTTCAGTACTGTCGGCTCCCGGAGAGAGCTCCGACAATTTCGGTTTCGACCGAAGAAAACCAGCCACCTCCGTCTCCCTCACCATTCCACGAGATGTGACAAAGTGAAACACAAGCGTTTGTGGGCAGGGGCCGCAGGCCTGGCAGCGGTTGCCGCCGGGGCGTGTATCTGGGCCACTCAACCGGACTCGGCCGCGCATCCCGAGTCAAAAGCCCCGCCGGTGGTCCGGACCGAGCAGGTGGAAACACTTCTGCAGACCGCACTCGAACAGCAGCGGAAACAGAATTTTCCTGGTGCTTCCCGGGCCTACCGGCGGGCACTGGAACTGGACCCGCGCAGCAAGGTCGCGTGGTACGGACTGGGTGTCCTCGCTCAGCAGAACGGCAACATGGGGGATGCCCAGGCAGCGTACGAAAGAGCTTTGAAGATCGACCCGTCGTTCACCTCGGCTCTGTTCAGCGAGGCGACGCTGCTGAAGTCGAGTCGACCCGATCAGGCCGTGAAACTGCTGAAGCGCGCCACGGAGGCCGAGCCGAAGGCGACCGCGATCCGTATGCAACTCGGTCTCCTCCTGGCCGAGCAGGGCAGTGACCACGAGGCCACGCAGCAGTTTCGCCGCGCCGTCGCGGCCGATCCTTCGCTGCTTCCCCAGGTACCGGAACGACTCCGGGGGTCCGTCGGTCCCCCGCCGACTCCGCACCGCACAGAGACCACCGGATGACGTCGATCGCGACACCCTTCGCCATGAGGAAGGCCGCCGCACGCTGCGGCGGCCTTCCGCTGGTCGGTCAGGCGGTTCCGCCACCGAATTTCCGGCACCGGGGCAGTGAACGCCGATGGTGCCCGCGAGGCCGAAGCCTCGGGGCACCATCGGGCATGTCCAGGTTCAGCGGACCGACGGCACCAGGCCGCCGCTCACCTGGGTGCTACGGCACCCTGGCGCAGACCGCGAAGGCCTGGATCGTGGAATCCGTCCCGTCAGTATTGGCACCGGCAAGGTGATTGGCGCTTGCCTCCCACCCGTCCCTGGGCGTCGCCTTGATCGGGATGCTCATGGACACGTTCCCGCTGTTACCGGGGCCCATGATGATGAATCCGCCGCCGGTGACCTGGTCGTTGTCATCGCAGAGGGCAATCGACAAGGCGTCGTCCTCGGAGACTACGTTGCCAGGCACAACGTAGGTGGAGAGGTTCCCGGCGGGGCCGGTGTCACCCGTCGGCCCCTTGTCACCCGTCGGCCCCGTGTCACCCGTCGGTCCCTTGTCACCCGTCGGCCCCGTGTCACCCCGCGGACCCGTCGGGCCCGTGTCACCCCGCGGACCCGTCGGGCCCGTGGCACCCCGAGGTCCGGTGGGGCCCGTCTTGCCGGGCTTGCCGTCGTGGCAGTCACCGCTGGGGCCGTAGTCGCCGTGCTCGCCGTAGTCGTAACACGAGTCGCCGCCGCCTGCCTGGACCGACCTCATGGGGCCGCCGGACATGCTGACCGCGCCGGCGATGGTCATGGTGTTCGGAACGACGTTGAGTGCGACGGCAAGCGCCCCCGCCGACACCAGCGTGGCGGACTTCAGACGCGAACGTCGAATTGTTCTTTGGTTCAAGAGAACTTCACCAACATTCTCGTAGGGGCCGAACCATGGCATGCGAGCGCACACGGGCCGACCTACCTTTTTTGTTCCGTCGCCCTTGGCGCCGGATGAGACGATTCTTAACTTTCCGCGAGCGAACGGTTACGCATTTGCCCGTGTCGCGATTGATGATCACCCGGGCGGAGTCAAAGCCGTGCAGACTTCTGCGTTATCCCGGGCATTCGGCAAACGAGGGCGCCGGACGTCTATCACTGCGAGCGCAGACGGAGAATGGTGAGTTGTCCTCCAGCGCCATGAAGGCGTGGCCCCAGCCCTTTCGCGAGTTGGACGCAACGACGCGTCGCAATGCCGGGCCGGACCGCATCCCTCCTCATCGGCCGCCGGAGAACCGGTGCGGATGTCGCCGACCACGTCGAGCACGGCGCCGCTGACGCAGGTGGGCTACCAGGCCGAGCCCGGTCGGACCGGCGCGCAGCCCGACGCCGCGCAATGTGCCGGGGATGGAACGGGAGCCGTTACCGCGGGATGCCGTCCTTCAGACGGATGCCTTTCGTTCGGCCTTCCTCTTGACCACCGGCTGGGGAATCCCGCGGAGGCGTTCCGCGGGGAAGCGGCGGTTGTCGAGCGTCTGCCTGCGAACGGCTTCCGGTAGATCGGACATTGCCAGGAGGCGGTCGCAGGCGCGCAGCGACGCTGCTGCGTCACCCGCCCAGTAGGCGGCGATGGAGTATTCGAAGAGCAGCCCCCATCGGTAGACCCACGGATAAACGAAGAGGATGTCGTCGGGCATTCTCCTGTCCAGCGCGGTGCGTACGACTGCGTGAGCCACCTGGTGGTGACCTCGTTTCCGCAGTCGCGACGCGAGTTCGTAGCAGGCCTCCAGTCTCTGGGGCCGTGACTGCCAGGCTGCGGAGAGCGCGTCCATGGCCCTGGGCCACTTACCCGTTTCCGCGTACAGGACGCCGGCCTGAAGCAGCGAGTAGTAAACCTCTTCTCCCCAACCGCCCATCTCGGCCCGCCGCTCGTACAGCCGAATGGCCTCGGCCGAGTTGCCCATGTCCCGCATGGTCTGCGCGAGGTAGAACACGGTTCGTGTGTTGCTCGGGTCCCGTTCCAGTTCGGCGCTGAGCAGACGTGCGTCGCGCTCGAATTTGTCATGACGGCTTCCGCCGTCCGCGTGGTCTTCGATGACGAGCGCGTCGAGGTTGTCTCTGGTGTGGTGTCCGTCGGTGTCGATGTATTCGTGAGTGACGCCTTCGTAACGCCACGGAAGGCTTCCACGCACCAGGCGCTTGATGCGGTATTCGGTGGCACCCTCGTGGCGGATCATATAGGCGTCGGCGGTCAGTCGCGGCAGAGGACCTTCCCTGCGCAGGACGTGATCGGCATCCAGCAGAAGGAGGTAGTCCGCCTTTCCTCGGGCGTGCCGGATGTTCAGTGACCGGTTGTGGCCGAAGTTGACCCAGGGCTCCTCGTGCAGTTCACCTGGGATCCCCTCCAGGGCGGCACGAATGAGCCCCTGGGTTCCGTCAGTCGACCCGGTGTCCGAAATGACCCAGGTGTCGATCAGGTCGCGGACGGAGGACAGACAGCGTTCGATCACGGCTGCCTCGTTCTTGACGATCATGCACAGGCAGATGGACGGCTTCACTGCTTCACCAACCATGTGAGTTCGAAGGGATCGCGAAGAGGAGAGCGGTAACGGTGAACTCACCGGCTGCCGCCTTCATGGACGTAGGGTCGACGACCTGGCACATCGGCAACTCCCGGTGCCAGGACGTGTGATGTGGTCATCGATGTGCGACGGTCACGTCCGGCGGCGCAGCAGGATGAAGCCCTGCTCATCGACGACGGTGCGGTAGCCATGGGCCTTGGCCTGCGCCAGCGACTGCTGTTCCGCCGCCCAGCTTTGCGGCCACCGCATGCTCGTGGGCACCCACGTGTCCACCATGATCCAGTCAGGGTGGGGGCGACTGCTGTACCAGCCGTAGACGCTCACGCTGGTGCGGTTGGTGAGTTGCGGCACCAGAAGGGTCGAGGCCTGGACCGTCGCATTGTCAGGAATGCTTTCCATGATCTTGTGGGCGAGGGCAACCCGTGGGCTCGTTCGCCACGTTTCCGGCTGGACCAGCTGCCACAAGGGAAAGTTCGGCAGGATCAGGAGAGCGACGGCAGCAGACCCGAGCAGATAGCGCCGCATGCTTCCGCGGTTCGAACGGCGAAGGGAAAGCGCGTCGATGAAGGCAGCGAAGACGATGGGCATCAGCACCATCGAGTAGTGGAAGTCGGTGCCCCAGTGCACCGAGTTGCTCGAGAGGAACCGCCACGCCAGGGTGGGTACCGCGATCAGCATCAGCGAGGACCGGAGCGCCAGGAACAAGGTCGGCGCCAGCAGCAGCACGAACGTGGTCAGCTTCGTCTCGGGCGTGATGAGGCCGATCGTGCTCTTGTACAGGAATCCGGCCAGTCCGCCTCCCGAGCCGGCAGTGCCCTGCGGGCTGTCGGCCAACCACCAGTAGCCGAACGTCCCGCTCGGGTTGATGGCCGGCAGGATGGCCAGGAGACACAGCGCCGTTCCGATCAGGCCGGCCGCCGCTGTGAGGAGACCGAGCCGGCGGTCTCCGCGCCACACGATCAACAGGCCGATCGCGGCCACGGTGAGACCGAGGTCCTCTTTCACGAGGAGCAGTGGCAGGGCCCAGGCCACCGCGGTCCTGGGCCTGCCCAGCGACAGTGCGGCCAGTGAGAAGCTGATCAGCGGAACCGCAAAGGCCACTTCATGAAAGTCGAAGCCGACACCACTTGCGATTCCCCAGGAAAGGCCATAGCAGACGGCGATGACCCGAGCCGCGGAGTCACCGAGGGCTTTGCGGGCCCAAAAGGCGAGGGGCACCACGCTTACCGCCAGCAGTGCCGCCTGCACCACGAGCAGACATTCGGGTGACGACCATACTCGGTAGAACGGCGCCACAAGAACGAGAATCGGGGAGAAGTGGTCTCCCAGGGCCGGAAAGTCCGGCCCCTTGAGCTCCGACACCGGCAGATGCCCCGATGCGTAGGAGCGAATCACCTGTTCGAAGATGCCCAGATCGTAGCTATGGGACAGCATGCGCTGATGGAGGCGCAACGACACGGCTGAGTAGACGGCAAACAGTGAGCCCGCCAGCGCCCAGACCCACCACGCGGATGACAGACGCACGCGAGGCGGTGACGTCTCCTCCACCTTCTCCGCTGCGGCCGGCTGCTGAGGCAGCGCGACACCGCGCACGGTCGGTGATTGCATGCCAAACGCCTTTCGTCCGGGAGTGGATCACATCTGCGGAGCGGTCACAAGATGCCATCCAGCTGGGAAGAAGGCGCTTCGATCCGGCGCAGGGTATGGGTCAAATCCACCGATCGGACGCGGCCTGACAAATGTCGCTTGTTCTGATTTTCTCCATCGAAGGCTGCCACACGGGCGCGCTACCCGGCCAAAGCTGAACCGAGTGACGCCGGTCCGGGGTCCCGAAGCAGGTCGGTTTCTCCTTGTGCACCATCGCGTTCCCGTTCCCCCTCTCGTGAGACCGTGACACGCGCCGGTGGGGTGGGAGCCGGGTGCGCACGCCGAAGGGGCCGGACGCGCACGCCGTTGTGCGTATCCGGCCCCTGAGGCCCTGCCGGGCCTGGCCACGCCGCGGCCGACCGGAGCGACATCGCAGGTCAGGGCACGTCGCGGCCGGCCGCGGAGTTCGTGTCACCCGGGCGGCCGCCCGGGACGACGCGGATGGCGGGGTCTCAGCCCAGGCGCTCGACCAGCGCCCGGTACTGGTCCCACAGCTCCTTCGGGGTGTGGTCGCCGAAGGTGTTCAGGTGCTCGGGGACCAGGGCGGCCTCCTCGCGCCAGACGTCCTTGTCGACCGTGAGCAGGAACTCCAGGTCGGACTCGGACAGCTCCAGGCCGTCGGTGTCCAGCGACTCCCTGGCCGGCAGGATGCCGATCGGGGTCTCGACGCCCTCGGCCTTGCCCTCCAGGCGCTCCACGATCCACTTCAGCACGCGGCTGTTCTCGCCGAAGCCGGGCCAGACGAACTTGCCCTCGTCGTTCTTGCGGAACCAGTTGACGTAGTAGATCTTCGGCAGCTTGGACTCGTCGCCGTCGCGGGCGGCCGCCGTCCTGCCCATCTCGATCCAGTGGCCCATGTAGTCGCCCATGTTGTAGCCGCAGAACGGCAGCATGGCGAACGGGTCGCGGCGCAGTTCGCCGACCTTGCCCTCGGCCGCGGCGGTCTTCTCGGAGGCCACGTTGGCGCCGAGGAAGACGCCGTGGTTCCAGTCGAAGGACTCCGTCACCAGCGGCACCGCGCTGGCCCGGCGGCCGCCGAACAGGATCGCCGAGATCGGCACGCCCTTGGGGTCCTCCCACTCGGGCGCGATGATCGGGCACTGGGCGGCGGGGGTGGTGAAGCGGGCGTTGGGGTGGGCGGCGGGTTCGGCGGAGTCCGGGGTCCAGTCGCGGCCCTTCCAGTCCGTGAGGTGGGCCGGGGTCTCCGGCGTCATGCCCTCCCACCACACGTCGCCGTCGTCGGTGAGGGCGACGTTGGTGAAGACGGAGTTGCCCCACAGGGTCTTCATGGCGTTGGCGTTGGTGTGCTCGCCGGTGCCGGGCGCCACGCCGAAGAAGCCGGCCTCGGGGTTGATCGCGTACAGGCGGCCGTCCTCGCCGAACCGCATCCACGCGATGTCGTCGCCTATGGTCTCGACGGTCCAGCCGGAGATCGTCGGCTCCAGCATGGCGAGGTTGGTCTTGCCGCAGGCGCTCGGGAAGGCGGCGGCGACGTACTTGGACTCACCGGTGGGCGGGGTGAGCTTGAGGATCAGCATGTGCTCGGCCAGCCAGCCCTCGTCGCGGGCCATGACGGAGGCGATGCGCAGGGCGTAGCACTTCTTGCCGAGCAGCGCGTTGCCGCCGTAGCCGGAGCCGTAGGACCAGATCTCGCGGCTCTCGGGGAAGTGCGAGATGTACTTGGTGGAGTTGCACGGCCAGGGGACGTCCTCCTGGCCCGGCTCCAGCGGGGCGCCGAGCGTGTGCACGGCCTTGACGAAGAAGCCGTCGTCGCCGAGCTCGTCGAGGACCGGCTGTCCCATGCGGGTCATGGTGCGCATGGACACGGCGACGTAGGCGGAGTCGGTGATCTCGACGCCGATCGCGGAGAGCGGGGAGCCCAGCGGTCCCATGCAGAACGGGACGACGTACATCGTCCGGCCCTTCATCGAGCCGCGGAAGACCCCGCCCTTGCCGTCCGTGCCCTGGAAGATCTCCCGCATCTCGGCGGGGGCCTTCCAGTGGTTGGTGGGTCCGGCGTCCTGCTCCTTCTCGGAGCAGATGAACGTCCGGTCCTCCACGCGGGCCACGTCCGAGGGGTCCGAGGCCGCGTAGTAGGAGTTGGGGCGCTTGATCGGGTCGAGTTTCTTGAACGTGCCCTTCTGGACGAGTTCCTCGCACAGTCGGTCGTACTCGGCCTCGGATCCGTCACACCAGACCACGTTGTCCGGCTGCGTGAGTTCCGCGATCTCGTTGACCCATGAGATCAGGTCCTGGTGGTTGGTCGGAATGACGGGGGGAGCCGCGATGTCGCGCGCCACGATCGCTCCTAAATGAGGGGTTTTTGTCTTGTTCGCCCCGTGGGGGCTTCGACCCGGATGCTTCGCAGCCGCTCATCCGGTGCCGACCGCACTCATTTGATCATCCGACTACTGCGCCCATCTGTCCAGAGGGCCGCACAGGTGAGCAACGTGAGGAAGGCCACGGTTTCCGTGGTTCTTTGCGTCCACCTTGGGTTCAGCAGAAGGACTTTTTGCGTTCCGGGGCCTCTACGCGATCATCGGCCGCTCACGCTGCGCGCTCACACCCGACTTACGGTGACGTAGGTACGATGCCCCGCATGACTGCGTCCGCCTCCGACGCGCCCCTGGACAAGCCGGCCGGTGGCCGCGGTCCGGCGGCGCTCTCCCTCCCGCACCCGGTCAAGCCCAAGCTGCGCGGCTGGCTGCACCTGGGCATGTTCCCCGCCGTGCTCATAGCGGGCCTGGTGCTCACCGCGCTGGCCGACTCCACCCGCGGCCGGATCGCCTGCGGCGTCTACGTCCTGACCGCATGCCTGCTGTTCGGGGTGAGCGCGCTCTACCACCGGGGCAACTGGGGCCCGCGCCTGGGCGGCGTACTGCGGCGCCTGGACCACGCGAACATCTTCCTGATCATCGCGGGCACCTACACGCCGCTGACCCTGCTGCTCCTGCCCGGTGCCAAGGGCCAGTGGCTGCTGTGGGGGATCTGGGCGGCGGCCCTGGCCGGCATAGTCTTCCGCGTCTTCTGGGTCGGCGCCCCGCGCTGGCTCTACACCCCCTGCTACATCGCGATGGGCTGGGCGGCCGTGTTCTTCCTGCCGGACTTCCTGCGCTCCGGCGGCATCGCGGTCCTGGTCCTGGTGATCGTCGGCGGACTCCTCTACAGCGCGGGCGGCGTCGTCTACGGCATCAAGCGCCCGAACCCGTCCCCGCGCTGGTTCGGCTTCCACGAGGTCTTCCACTCCTTCACGCTGGCGGCCTTCGTGGTGCACTACGTGGGGATCTCCCTGGTCGCGTACCAGCACGCCTGACCCTCCGCACCCTCCGGCCCCTCACGCCCCTCCCGGCCACGGCTCGCACGAGCCGTGGCCTTTTCGTCGACCGCCCGCGGCTCAGCGTCGGACACGACGATCCTCAACTTGACCTCCTCCTGCGACCTGCTGGCCGAGGATTCTCCGCCTGCCGACGGTCACCCCGAGTGGGTGCTCATCGGCTTCGGATGAGTTCCTGGTTCCTCCCCACCGAAAGCGGGGGTTGCGCGCGCTGCCACGGCATGCCCTGGTCTTACGTGCGCTCCGCAGGCGTTCACTTGCGCCGTTACCGGCCCAAGGCCCCAGGTCCTGGGGTGGGTGGTGCTGTCACCGCGAGCATGCGGCGGCCTTCATGTCGAACGTTCTTACCCGCATTCCAGTCCCGGTCCTGCCGGACCTGACAGGCCGGGCAGGTCCAGGTGCGCACGTGCAGCGGCTTGGGGCCGTCCCGGAAGCCGCGGGCGGAACACGTCTGGGAACTGGGGAAGTCCCGGGCGACCCGAACAAAGTCCCGGCCACGCCGGGCCGCTTTGTACTCGCAGAACGCCAGGAACTGCGCCCAGCCCGCGTCGTGCACGCTCTTGGCCAGCCATGTACGCGCCAGTCCATTCACATCCAAGGTCTCCGCACAGACGGCTTGGTTGTCGCGCGTCAGCCCGTGGGACCACTGGTGGTGGAAGTTCCGGCGAGCGTCAGCTACGGCGGCGTGCGCGCGAGCGACTTTGATCCGCGCCTTGTCTCGGTTTTTCGAACCCTTCCGCTTGCGCGATAGCTCGCGCTGCCGCCTCTTTAGCTTTTTCTCCGCGCGCCGTAGGTACTTCGGCGAGGCGATGTGCGAACCGTCCGCGAGGACGGCAAACCGCGTAAGGCCCAGATCGATGCCCTGGTGATCGAGAAACGATCGGAGCGGGTGAACCGGGCGGTCTGCCGGTGGTCCTTCTTCGACTTGAACCGCGGCGGGGCGACCGTGGACCCCTTGCGCTTGCCGGTCTTCGAGTCCTCATGCGCCCTCCACGCCGCGTCCAAGTCCCGTAGCGCCTGCTGCAGCACACCGACCGGGCAGTCCGAGAGGAACGCCCGGTCTGCGGTCGCCTTCGCCTGAGTGATCAGCTTCTTGCCCAGCTCGGCGCTCTTCGGGATCTGCTGGTACGGGCCCTCGGCAAGGCGGCCCTTCGGGCTTCCGAGCAGTTTGTTCGACGCCTTGCGCGGCTTCTGGATCGCCAGGGCATCATTCCAGACCACGCGTCGGCACCCGAACACCCTGGCCGCGCGAAGGCACTGGCCGGGTGTCGGGGTGACGCGGTACTGGTAACGAAGCTGCACGTCGAACACCGTACGAGCCTGGTAGGGCAAACTCACCTGAAAGATCACATTCAGCTGAAACTGCCCTTTTCGACCAGGCGCCAGTTCGAGCCATAGCGCCCTTCCCGGATCCGCCCACCGCCGATGCCAGACAATGGCTCCATGACGCCCCCACGTACCTCTCCCCCCGCCGACCGCCCCCAGCTGGGACTTCGTGAGCGCAAGAAGATCAAGACCCGCGAGGCGATCCGCGACGCGACGTATGCGCTGATCAGGGAGCAGGGGTACGACGCCACGACGATCGAGCAGATCGCCGACCGGGCCGAGGTGTCGCCGTCGACCGTCTTCCGCTACTTCCCGACCAAGGAGGACATCGTCCTCACGGACGAGTACGACCCTCTGATGCTGGAGGAGTTGCGCACCCGGCCCGCCGACGAGCCCTGGATGGACTCCCTGCGGCACGTGCTCCGCATGTCCCTCGACGCGATGATGGCGGAGGATCCCGAGGCGGTCCGGATGCGGGCGCACCTCGGGATCCATGTCCCGGCCGTCCGCTCCCGGATGGTCGAGAGCATGTCGGAGACCGGGCGGATGCTCCGCGGGGCCCTCGCCGAACGCACCGGACTGGACCCGGACAGCCTCGACGTGCGCGTCTACGCCATGTCCCTCACCGGCGGCCTGATGGAGGTCTACATGCACTGGGCCGAGACCGGCTTCCAGGGCGAACTGAGCGACCTCGTGGACCGCGCCCTGGACGTCCTGGAACACGGCCTGCCCACCAAGAACGCCTGAGCCCCACGGCCCCGTCCGTGACATCCTGACCGGGTGAACGGTCCCGAGATCCATGTCGAGTTCGCCCCCGAGCTGGCCCTCTTCCTCCCGAACGGCCGGCGCCGGGGAGCCGGAGAGGTCCCGACCGACGGCGTCTCCTCCCTCGGCCACGTCGTGGAGTCGCTGGGCGTGCCGCTGACCGAGGTCGGGGCGCTGGTGGTGGACGGCCGCCAGGTGCCGCCGTCGTACGTCCCGGCCGCGGGTGACTTTGTGGCGGTGCGGCCGGTCGAACGCCCCCAGCAGGTTCCCGGCGCTCCCCTCCGCTTCCTCCTCGACGTCCACCTCGGCACCCTCGCCCGCCGCCTGCGCCTGCTCGGCGTGGACACGGCGTACGAGTCGACGGACATCGGCGACGCGGCGCTCGCCGCCCGCTCGGCGGCGGAGAAACGGGTCATGCTCAGCCGCGACCGGGGCCTGCTGCGCCGCCGCGAACCGTGGGCGGGCGCCTTCGTCTACAGCACCCGCCCCGACGAGCAGCTCCGCGACGTCCTCGACCGCTTCCACCCCGAGCTGCGGCCCTGGACCCGCTGCACCGCCTGCAACGGCCTGCTGAAGGAGGTCACCAAGGAAGAGGTCGCCGACCAGCTGGAACACGGCACTCAGCGCACGTACGACGTCTTCGCCCAGTGCCGCTCCTGCGGACGCGCCTACTGGAAGGGCGCCCACCACGACCAGCTGGAGGCGATCGTGCGGCGCGCGCTCACCGAGTACGCGGACGCGGACGCGGACCGCGGCTGACACCGGCCGGTGTGAGCCGCGCCGGCCGTTTCGACCGCGTCAGCCGCCGAGGGCGGCCCGCAGCCGCTCCGGGTCGGTCGTCGGCGCGTCGCAGGTGAAGTCGCGGCAGACGTACGCCGTCGGCGCGCCGTTGACGAGGGGCCGGTCGGCGAGCAGAGGGAACTCGTCGCTGCCGGGGACGCCGTAGGCGACCACGGCACCGGGGGCGGCGCCCAGAAGTGCCGTACGATGCAGGGCCCTCGCGGCCTCGTCGGCGAGCGAGGGGCCGACGACCGCGATCTCGCGCGGCCCGTCGAGCGCCGCCTCGGCGACGGCGAGCCCCCATCCGATGAAGCGCGGCACGCGCGGGCCGAGCGCCCGCACGACGCCCAGCGCCCGCTCCGCGGCGGTGCGGTGGGCTTCCGAGCCGGTGTGGGCGGCGTAGGCGAGCAGGGCGCCGGCGGCCGCCGTCCAGCCGGAGGGGGCGGCGTTGTCGGTGGGGTCCTGGGGCCGGCGGATCAGCTTCTCGGCGTCGGCGGCGGTGTCGTACAGGGAACCCGACTCCGGGTCGGTGAACCGGGCCAGGACGTGGTCGAGGAGCAGGCCCGCGAAGTCCAGCCAGACGCCCTCGCCGGTGACCGACGCCAGCGCCAGGAAGCCCTCGGCGACGTCGGCGTAGTCCTCCAGTACCCCGGCGTTCGCGCCGACGTGCCCGTCCCTGCTGGTGCGCCACAGCCCGGCGTGCTCGTCCATGTGCAGCCGCACGAGGAGGTCGGCCGCGCCGACCGCGGCCTCGACCAGGTCGGGCCGGTCGAAGTACGCGCCGGTCTCGGCGAGGGCGGCGATCGCCAGCCCGTTCCAGGCGGCGACGACCTTGTCGTCCCGGCCCGGGGCGGGCCGCTCGGCACGCGCGGCGAGCAGCCGGCGACGCACGGAGGCGATCCGCTCGGCATCGAACACGCCTTCCTGCTGCGGCAGTTGAAGCACGGAGGCTCCGTGCTCGAAGGTGCCCTCCTCGGTCACCCCGAAGTACTGGGCGGCGAGTTCGGTGTCCTCCGGACCGAGGACGTCGCGCAACTGCTCCGGCTTCCAGACGTAGTAGGCACCTTCCACATTCCTGCCCGTGCCGTCGTCACTGTCGGCGTCGAGCGCCGAGGCGAAGCCGCCCTCGCCGGTGCGCAGTTCACGGACCATGAAGTCCGCGGTCTCCAGGGCGACCCGGCGCGCGAGCCCGGAACCGGTGGTGCGCCACAGGTGGGCGTAGACACGGCACAGCAGCGCGTTGTCGTACAGCATCTTCTCGAAGTGCGGCACCACCCAGTCGCGGTCGACGGAGTAGCGGGCGAAGCCGCCGCCGAGCTGGTCGTAGATGCCGCCGCGGGCCATCCGCTCGCAGGTGTCCCGGGCCATCTGCAGGGCCCCCTCGGAGCCGGTGCGGGCGTGGTGGCGCAGCAGGAACTCGAGCACCATGGACGGCGGGAACTTCGGGGCCCCGCCGAATCCGCCGCGCTGCGGATCGTACTCACGGGTCAGCCCGAGCAGCGCCTGTCCCAGTTCCTCCGGGCCCGGCGTCCGGGTCCCGCCGAAGTCGATCTCCCGCTGGGCCAGGTCCCGCACGATCTTCCCGGCGACATCGCCGACCTCCTCCCGCCGGGTCTCCCAGGCCTGCCGCACGCCCTGGAGCACCTGCAGGAAGGACGGCATGCCGTGCCGGGGCTCGGGCGGGAAGTACGTACCGAAGTAGAACGGCTCCGCCTCCGGCGTCAGAAACACGGTCATCGGCCACCCGCCGTGCCCGGTGGCCGCCTGCACCGCCTCCATGTACACGGCGTCGACGTCGGGCCGCTCCTCACGGTCCACCTTGATGTTGACGAAGTGCTCGTTGAGGTAGTCGGCGGTGCCCTGGTCCTCGAAGGACTCGTGTGCCATCACATGGCACCAGTGACAACTGGAGTACCCGACGCTCAGCAGCACGGGCTTGTCCCCCCTGCGCGCCTCCTCGAACGCCTCCCCTGACCAGGGCCACCAGTCGACCGGGTTCCCGGCGTGCTGGAGCAGATACGGAGACGTCTCATGAGCCAGTCGGTTCGGCATACCCCCATCCTGCCTCACCCGCACCGGCCAGGCACGGAACGTGATCGCCGCCGGGCGGTACCGGACCGCCTCCACCGCCGTGATCGTCGCCCTCTCGCGTTCGTGGATGGCGCGAAGGACACTCGTAGGCACAGGAGTTGTCGCCGGAGGGGGACGGTTCATGCGGGACGGGCATCGGGTGGAGGCCGAGCGGTTGCTGGCTCGCGCCGTGGAGGAGGAGGTGCGGCGGTCGGGCGGCCGGGTGGACGGCGGGGTGCTGCTGTCACGGGCCCGGGCGGCCCTGGAGACCCTCGCCGAGCCGGCGGCCGAGGAGTACGAGGCGTACACCCGGGCACTGGACGAGGCGGCGGCCGGGCAGCTCACCTTCGCGCAGCGGTATGCGCGCGAGGGTGCCGGGACCACTCTGATGGTCGCGGTCGTCGCCGCGTTCGCCGCCGCCGTGGCCGATGCCGCCCTCGGCACCGGCCCGGGTACCGCCGTCGGCGCGGGCGCCGTGGCCGGCGTGGCCGGCGCGGCGGCCACCGTCGTGAAGGTGACCGCGGCGCATCTGCCCGCGGCCCACCACCGGGCGGGCGCCGCCGGTCAGCCCGGTGGCACCGAGCAGCTGCGGCTGCAGTGGCTGACCGCGCTGGAGGTGCGCGGGATCCGTCCCTTCCTCGATCAGCAACGCGTGCTCACCGCCTCCACGGCGCCGAAGAAGGCGGCGCCCCGGTTGCGCGGCACGGACAAGAGCGCGGCAGCCCGCAGGCGCAACGTGCTGGAACAGTCCTTCGGTCAACTGCCGCAACCGGACGGCGTGTTCGCCGGACGGCGGCAGGAGGTGGCGCGGATCCGGCAGTGGGTGCAGGCGGCCCGTGCCAGCAGCGAGACCCGGCCGACGGTCGTCGTGCTGCACGGCGCGCCGGGCTCGGGCCGTAGCACCCTCGCCGTCCGGGCGGCCCACGACCTCAAGGACCAGTTCCGCGGCGCGGTCGTCGTCGACCTGCGCGGGGACAACACGGAGGAGGCGCCGCTGACCACCCGCGAGGCCCTGCTGCATCTGCTGAACCGGCTCGGCGCGCCCCGCGAGCAGTTGCTGTTCCGTGAGCGGTCCCCCGCCGACCAGCAGGTCAAGCGGCTGGGCGAGCTGTACGACCAGCATCTGACGGGCCTGCCGGTGACGATCGTGCTCGACGACGCCCAGGACGCCGAGCAGGTCCGCGCCCTGATCCCCGAGCGCTCCGACAGCCTGGTCCTGGTGACGGCCCGCAGACCGCTGCGGCTGCCGGCCGAGCTGCCGGCGTGGGTGTACCAGCTGCCTGTCCAGGCCCTGGACGAGGCGGGCGCGGAGGAGCTGCTGGGCGCCGCGGCACAGGATGTCTCGGGGCCGTACGACGCGGAGTCCGCCGAGCGGATCCGCCGGCTGTGCGGTGGGCTGCCGCTGGCGCTGCGGATCGCGGGCTCCTCGCTCGGCCCGCGCTCGCCCCGCCAACTGGCCACGGATCTCGGGGCGTACGGGCCGGTGGAGCCCGTCGAGCGGGTGCTGTGGCTGCGCTACACCGACCAGCCGGAGCCGGCCCGGCGGCTGCTGCGCCGCCTCGCGCTGGCGGGCCGTACCTCGCTGGGCGCGGCGGCGGCCGCCGCGCTGCTGGCCACGGACGAGGAGGAGGCGTCCCGCCGGCTGGCGGAACTCGCCCGGGCGGGCCTGATCGACCATGTGCGGGGCAGCCGCTACCGGCTGCACGACCTGGTGCGGGACTTCGCCCACGCCCGGCTGCTGGACGAGGAGGACCCCGACGAGCGTACGGCGGCGCAGGAGCGGCTGATCGGGAACTACGCCGAGCTGGCCGACTCGGTACTGCGCCTGGTCGACGGCAACAACTCGACCCGCTCGGACCGCTTCAGCCCGCACGGCTTCACCTCGCTGGACGAGGCGCTGCGCTGGCTGGACGACGAGTCGAGCTTCATCACGGCGGCCCTGAAGCACGCGGAGGGCGTGGACCAGGCGGCCGTGCTGCATCTGCTGGGCGCGCTGTGCGACTACTGCCTGCTGCGCGGCGACCTGTACCGCCTGGGTGAGATCAGCGAGCTGACGCAGGCCGTCGACCAGGGGCTGCTGGTCCGCTCGGTGCAGTGGCGCACCGGTATCGCGGCCCGTCAGCTGGGCGAGCTGGACAAGGCGCGCACCACGCTGACGTCGGTGGTGGATCTGTACATGCAGGCCCATCACGACGCGGGCGCGGCCCGCGCGCTGAACTCCCTGGGGATCACCCTGCACCATCAGGGCCATCTCACGGAGGCGGCGGCCAGGCTGCGCGAGGCCCTGGAGCTCCAGGCGGCCGAGGAGCTGGCGACGGACCGGGCGTGGACGATGCACGCGCTCGCGGCGGTGGAACGGGACCGGGGGAACCTGACCCAGGCGCTGGACCTGCTGACGCGTTCGCTGGTGCTGCACCGCGAGGGCGACTCGGTGCACGGTGAGGCGTGGGCCCACTTCCAGCTGGGCCAGCTGGCGCTGCGACTGGGTGAGGTGGAGCGCGCGGAGGCCGATCTGGCGCAGGCCCTGGACCGTTACGGCCGTACGCGTGACGCCCGCGGCGAGGCGTGGGCGCTGACGCAGCTGGCGCGGGCCCGGCTGGTGGCCGGTGACGGCTCCGAGGCGGTGGACGGGCTGCGCCGGGCGGCGGCCCGGCACCGTGACAACGAGGACGCGCGCGGCGAGGCGTGGACGCTGTACCACCTGGGCCAGGCCCTGGAGGAGACCGGCGATCTGGACCGGGCGGTGCGCGAGCTGGAGCGGGCCCGCACGATGTTCTCCCGGATGCGGGACGTCTACGGGCTGGCGTGCGCCCGCCACCACTCGGCGCGGGTGACCCGCGATCAGCGGGCGGCGCAGACGGGTTCCCTGCGCAACTCCGGTTTCGCCCGCCAACTGCTGGCCGACGCGCGCGCCGACTTCCAGCGGATCGGTGTCGCCCACGGCGAGGCCTGGACGTGTCTGGAGCTGGCCGTGGTGGACGCGGGCAACGCCCGCACCCAGCAGGCGCTGGGCCTGTGCGACGAGGCGCTGGCCCTGTTCGCCTCCTACGGCGACCGCCGCGGCGAGGACTGGGCGCGTTTCCTGCGCTGCACGCTGCTGCCGTACGCGGCGCCCGGCGGGGTGGAGGTCGGCACGGCGGTCGCCCAGGAGGAGCTGTCCGCTCTGGCCCGCGCCGGTCATGCGCTGCGGGACGGCAAGCTGGAGCAGTACATCGACGCCTACCAGCTGCTGCTGGAACGCGGTGTCGACCTGGAGGCGGGCTGGCAGGCCTGGCGTCTGGGCATGGCGCCGGACCGGCACGCCCGCGAAGTGATGGGGGTGGAGGTCGCACGGGTGCGGGGGTGAGACCGCGGGCGCGGCACGGCAGCACGGCGTGACCCGTGTCACGCCGCAGGGTGGCGTGGCGTCACGTCACCCTGCGGGGTGACACGGGCACCGCACTCCAGTGCCGCGGCAGGCGACGTTTGCCCGTCAAGGAGCGGCGTCCGGTGCGTGCTCTCGCCGTGCCGGGTGCAAGCCCTCGTACTGGACGTCCCTGGGCTTGTGCCCGGTGCGGCGAGTGGGGGCACCTCCCACGCCGTCAAGGCAGTGGGGGAATGCCGGGCGTCGCGACGGGGCGAACGTTGCCCTGTTGCGGCACTAGGTGAGCAGGCGGGCGTGAGCCGCTGTGTCAGCCCTTGGAGGGCTGGGCCTTGCCGCCTCCCGGGGCGCCCTTGCGGGGCGGGTTCGTCTCGGTCTCCGGGGTCTCCTTGAAGTCCACCTTGCCCATGTGGCGGTTCATGGACTTCATCAGGCCCCACACGGCCAGGGCCATCACCGCGAAGACGATGAAGCCGAGGACGCCGGGGGTGACCTTGTCCTTGTCGAACTCGGCCAGAGTGACCAGGTGCGTCGTTGCCAGGCTCGCGCTTGCGCTCATGTCAGGCATTGTCCCTCAGGGCCGGCGGACGCCCGCAAAGAGGTCGTCCTCGGGGAGCGAGGTGTCCACGAGGGACTTCGCGAGCTCGTACTCCTCCGTGGGCCAGACCTCCTTCTGGATCTCCATCGGCACCCGGAACCAGCCGCCGTCGGGGTCGATCTGCGTGGCGTGGGCGATCAGCGCCTTGTCGCGGATCTCGAAGAAGTCGGCGCAGGGGACATGCGTGGTGAGCGTGCGGTCCTTGTGGCCGGACTTCTCCCAGCGCTCCAGCCACTCGCCGTAGGGGGACTCCAGGCCGCGGTCCAGCAGGGCCTTGTGCAGCGCCTCGGTGCGGGGGCGGTTGAAGCCCTGGTTGTAGTACAGCTTCAGCGGCTGGTACGCCGGGCCGTACTCCGCCTCCGGGTACTTCTCGGTGTCCGCCGCGCCCTCGAACGCCACCATCGAGATCTTGTGGGTCATGATGTGGTCGGGGTGCGGGTAGCCGCCGTTCTCGTCGTAGGTGGTGATCACCTGCGGGCGGAAGGCGCGGATCTTCCGCACCAGCTCGCCGGCGGCCTTGTCGACGTCCTCCATGGCGAAGCACCCCTCCGGCAGCGGGGGCAGCGGGTCGCCCTCGGGCAGGCCGGAGTCGACGAAGCCGAGCCACTCCTGAGTGACGCCGAGGATCTCCCGGGCCTCGTCCATCTCCCGCTTGCGCACCTCGTGGATGTGCTCCTCGATGTACTTGTCGCCCTGGAGCTTGGGGTTGAGGATGGAGCCGCGTTCTCCGCCCGTGCAGGTCACCACCAGCACGTCCACCCCCTCGGACACGTACTTCGCCATGGTGGCCGCGCCTTTGCTCGACTCGTCGTCGGGGTGCGCGTGCACGGCCATCAGTCGCAGCTGGTCAGTCAAGGCTCATTCCTCAAGGTCAGGTCGGTGCCCGGTGCCGGCGGGCATGAGCCGGCGCCGCCCCGGTGGGTGTCCGTCGTTGCGGGGCGGCGGCCGAGGGGCGCGCCGGGGCTTCTATAGTGACCGAATCGGGGGCGGAATAATTCCGGAGTACGGCTCCGCGAGCCCTTCGCGGGACGTGTGTCCCGCACCGGCCGAGAGGACGATCATGCGTACGGCGAGCACCCGGCTGCCCGAGGGCCGCTACGGCCGCTCCTCGGACGAGCGCGCCGATCACAAGCTCAAGATCACGGGCGCCGTCCTGGGCGCGGTCCTGCTCGCACTGCTCGGCTGGTTCGGCTACCACTACGTCACACAGAACGAGATCAGCGCACAGGTCGTCTCGTTCGAGACCTCGGACAACGCGGTGCGGGTCCATCTGGAGGTCCACAAGGACGCCGGCACCCGCGGCTACTGCACGCTGCGCTCGCAGGCGGCCGACGGCGACGAGGTGGGCCGCGCCGACTTCCGGTTCGACGAGCACGCCAAGCGGATCGACAAGGTCCTCACGCTGCGTACGACGTCCCGGGGGACGACCGGCGAGCTGCTGGGCTGCCACGCCGGCTGAACGCTCCGGTGCCCTCCGGAATACGTAGGCACTGACCTGCGTTGACGTGATTCTGAGGCTTATGTCCTCCCCCTTTCCCCGGTGAATTGTTAGGCTCGTGGTTTCGCCCATCCATGAGGGAACATTCTTCTGGGTAGGGCGATGCTTTGTATTCCCAGTACCGACGAGGAGCACCTGTGACCCAGACCAGCGAGAACGTCACCTGGCTGACCCAGGAGGCGTACAACAAGCTCAAGGACGAGCTTGAGTACCTTACTGGTCCTGCGCGCACGGAGATCGCCGCCAAGATCGCGGCCGCGCGCGAGGAGGGCGACCTGCGCGAGAACGGCGGGTACCACGCGGCCAAGGAGGAGCAGGGCAAGCAGGAGCTCCGCGTGCGCCAGCTGACCCAGCTCCTCGAGAACGCCCAGGTCGGCGAGGCTCCGGCGTCCGCGGACGGCGCGGTCGCGCCGGGCATGGTCGTCACGATCGCCTTCGACGGTGACGAGGACGACACGCTGACCTTTCTGCTGGCCTCGCGCGAGTACGCCAGCGCCGACATCGAGACCTACTCGCCGCAGTCCCCGCTGGGCTCCGGCGTGATCGGCCACAAGGTGGGTGAGGACGCGGAGTACGAGCTGCCGAACGGCAGGAAGGCCTCGGTGACGATCCTCAAGGCCGAGCCGTACACGGGCTGAGCACCCGCGCGTACACCCCTTCGACGAAGCCCCCGGCGCCCCGCTGAGCGCACCGGGGGCTTTGTCGTGACCGGCGTGACCGGCGTGACCGGCACGGGACAGCGCGCACACCGCGGCCGGGCGACCGCTGCCCTCGAGTTGCTGGTCACGGACACCGACCACATGCTGGGAGGGCGTTCCGCCGCCGAGCACGACGGGCCGGAGGGGCCGGGACGGGAGAGGCCGGATCGTCATGCCGAGCTGGACATCACCAGGACGAACGGCGCGGTGGAGCGGCTGCTGGAGATCACGGACAACCCCCGGCACCGGTTCATGCTCCAGGCCTACCACCGTCACCGCCATCTGGAGATCGCGGGGCGCTACGAGGAGATCTTCGCGCCCGAGATGATGGTGCACATGATCGCTTCCAGGATGACCGGCCACCGGTTCAAGCCGGGCAAGGTGCCGGCAGCCGCCGGGATGGAGGACGAGCCGGGCGTCGCGCGGCCGTGCAGTCATGAGGAGGGTGTCACCGGAGGCCGGTCTCTGTCATGATCCGCACCTCCGGGACCAGAGCGGCAGACATGTTCCTATTTGCCCACAGCGGCTGCCGCCCCGCAATCGGCGGCGTCCGACGGCCGCACGCCCCTGTCCGGGCTTTCACCCGGACAGGATGCGCGGGACCATCACTCGGCCGCCCGGCGGTACTTGCGGACCGCGAGCGTACGGAAGATCAGGAGGATCAGGACCGAGTAGATCAGTGAGGCCCACACCGGGTGCTGCATGGGCCAGGCGTCCGACTGGGACTGACCGGGGTTGGCGAAGAGCACCCGGCAGGCCTGCGCGGTGGCGCTGAAGGGGTTCCACTCGGCGATGTGGCGCAGCCACGGGGTCATGTGGCTGGTGTCCACGAACGCGTTCGAGATGAACGTGACCGGGAACAGCCAGATCAGCCCGCTGGACGTGGCCGCCTCCGGGGTGCGCACGGACATGCCGATCAGGGCGCCGATCCAGGTGAAGGCGTAACCGAGCAGGAGCAGCAGTCCGAAGGCGCCGAGGACCTTGCCCACGTTGGTGTCGCCGTTCGACCCGACGCGCCAGCCGACCAGCAGGGCGACCACGGCGAGGACGACGAGGGTCAGCGCCGTCTGCACCAGGTCGGCGAGGGTCCGCCCGGTGAGCACCGCGCCGCGCGCCATGGGCAGGGAGCGGAAGCGGTCGATGAGGCCCTTGTGCATGTCGTCGGCGATGCCCGCGCCGGAGCTGGCGGTGGCGAAGGTGACGGTCTGCGCGAAGATGCCGGCCATCAGGAAGTTCTTGTAGTCGGTGGCGCTGGTGCTGCCGCCGATCTGCATGGAACCGCCGAATACGTAGGTGAAGAGCACCACGAACATGATGGGCTGGATCAGCCCATAAATGATCATTTCGGGAATCCGCGACATACGGATCAGATTGCGTTTCGCGACCACCATCGAGTCCCGGAAGGACTGGATGACGGGGTTGGCGGTCGGTGCGACCCGCAGGGCGTCGGCGACGGCGCTCACTTGGTGGCCTCCTCGGGCTTCTCCTCGGCCGCATGGCCGGTCAGGGACAGGAACACGTCGTCGAGGGTGGGCCGGCGCAGTCCGATGTCGTCGATCTCGATGCCGCGGCCGTCCAGCTCGCGGATGACCTCGGCCAGCAGCTTCGCGCCGCCGGTGACGGGCACGGTGAGCTTGCGGGTGTGCTCCTCCACGGTGGTGTCGCCCTTGCCGAAGCCGCGCAGCACCTCGGAGGCGGCGGCGACGTCCTCGCGGTCGTGCACCACGACCTCGACGCGCTCGCCACCGGTGCGGGCCTTGAGCTGGTCGGAGGTGCCGCGGGCGATGACCCGGCCGTGGTCGACCACCGCTATCTCGTGCGCCAGATGGTCGGCCTCCTCCAGGTACTGGGTGGTCAGCAGCAGGGTCGTACCGCCGGAGACCAGTTGCTTGATGACCTCCCACAACTGCTGGCGGTTGCGGGGGTCGAGGCCGGTCGTCGGCTCGTCCATGAACATCACCGGCGGGGAGACGACGAGCGCCGCCGCCAGGTCGAGCCGGCGGCGCATGCCTCCGGAGTAGGTCTTCGCGGGCCGGTCGGCGGCGTCGGCGAGGTTGAACTGCTCCAGCAGCTCCTGCGCCCGGTCCTTCGCCGCCCTGGCCCGCATCTGGTACAGCCGGCCGACCATCTGGAGGTTCTCGCGGCCGGTCAGGTACTCGTCGACCGCGGCGAACTGACCGGACAGGCCGATCGAGCGGCGCACCTCGTTGGGATGCCTGAGCACGTCGATGCCCGCGACGACGGCCTTGCCGCTGTCGGGTCGGAGCAGGGTGGTCAGACAGCGGACGGTGGTGGTCTTGCCCGCGCCGTTCGGCCCGAGCAGTCCGAGCACCGTGCCCTCGGGGACATCGAGGTCGACGCCGTCCAGAGCCCTTACGTCACCGAAGGTCTTCACCAGACCTTCGGCGTAGATGGCGCCTGGCATGTGAGTCTCCACGTCATCGGGGATGGGTCAGGGTCGAAAAGCCTAGGTTCGCAGGCCTTGACCTTGGTGCGCCTGGGATTTTCGGGCCTGCGGGTGTGTCACGGCGACACCGACGCCGTCCATGCCGGTGGAGCGCGAATGGCATGGGTGGCGCGGACTGCCACGACGTGTGCGACACACCATAACGCGATGTATCGCGTCTCTCAACGGTTTTTCCGAACGGGTGACGAAGAGGGTGCTGACCTCGGTGTTCCGCTGCCCGACGCTCAGTCGATGACCGTGTAACCCGCGTCGCGCAGGGCCTGACCGACCTCGGCGCAGTGCTCCGGGCCCTTCGTCTCCAGGTGCAGCTCCACCTCCGCCTCCGTGAGCCCGAGCCGTGGGTCGGTCCGTACGTGGCTCACATCGAGGACGTTAGCGTCGACCACTGACAACACCCCGAGCAGCGTGGCGAGCGCCCCCGGCCGGTCGGTCAGACGCAGGCGAACGGCCAGGTAGCGGCCCTGCGCGGCCATGCCGTGCCGCAGCACGCGCTGCAGCAGAACCGGATCCACGTTGCCGCCGGACAGCACCGCCACCACCGGGCCCGCGATACCGCCGCCATCGCCCAGCAGCGCGGCCACCGGGCTCGCCCCGGCCGGCTCGACGACCAGCTTGGCCCGCTCCAGGCACAGCAGCAGCGCCGCGGACAGCTCGTCCTCGCTGACCGTGCGCACCTCGTCGACCAGCTCGTCGATGATCCCGAACGGCACGTCGCCCGGCCGCCCCACCCTGATGCCGTCGGCCATCGTCGCCGGGTTCTCGATCGCCACCGGGTGCCCCGCCGCCAGCGACGGCGGGTACGCCGCCGAGCCCACCGCCTGCACCCCGACGATCCGCACGTCCGGGCGCAGCGACTTCACCGCCACCGCGATGCCGGCCGCGAGCCCGCCACCGCCGATGCCGACGACGATCGTGCGCACCTCGGGGCACTGCTCCAGGATCTCCAGCCCCACCGTCCCCTGGCCCGCGATGACGTCCGGGTGGTCGAAGGGGTGGATGAACACCGCGCCGGTCTGGGCCGCGTACTCCTGTGCCGCGGCCAGCGTCTCGTCGACCACCTGACCGTGCATGCGCACGTCGGCGCCGTAGTCCCGGGTCGCGCTGATCTTCGGCAGCGGGGCGCCCTTCGGCATGAACACCGTGGCGTGCACCCCGAGCAGCGACGACGCCAGTGCGACACCCTGCGCGTGGTTGCCGGCGCTCGCCGCCACCACACCGGCGGCGCGCTCCTCGGGCAGCAGCCCGGCGATCCTGATGTAGGCACCGCGCAGCTTGAACGAGCCCGTCCGCTGGAGGTTCTCGCACTTGAGGTGGACCGGCGCGCCCACCAGCTGGGACAGGTGCCTGCTGGTCTCCATCGCGGTCACCCGCGCCACCCCCGAGAGCATCTTCTGGGCGCCCCGCACGTCGTCGAGGGTGACGGGAGGGAAGGAGACAGCCGTGCCATAGCTCATGAGCCAAGTCTCGCAGTTCACGAGCACGACGGGCCGGTGTGACCAACGTCTGGGACCGGTTTGCTCAGCGCCGGTACGACCTGCGGCCCGGCCGCGTACCCTGTCCCCCAACCCAGCAGCCCTTCAGAAGTGAGCCTCCGGCCATGCCCACAACACCTGAAATGTCGATGGACATGACGACCGTCGGTGACACCGGTCTTCTCGACACCCTCCAGCACGAGGTGGCCCTGTTCGCCCGCCGTGCGGAACAGACCCGGCTCGGCGGGGTCGGGCAGGTGCGCAACTCCATGGACCGTGCAGCGTATCTGCTGCTCAACCGGCTCGACCGGGAGGGCCCGATGGGCGTCAAGGCACTCGCCGCGAGCATGGGCATCGACTCCTCGACCGTCACCCGGCAGGTGGCGCCGCTCGTCGACACCGGGCTCGTCAAGCGCACCTCGCATCCCGAGGACGGGCGGGCCGTGGTGCTGCAGTTGTCCCCGCGCGGAGTGTCGCGGCTGGAGGAGGTGCGCTCCTCCAGGCGCCAGCTGATGGCGGAGCTCACCCACGACTGGGCGCCGGAGGAGCGGGAGACCTTCTGCGCGCTCCTGACCCGCTTCAACCACGCCCTCTCGGCCCGCCAGGCCACCCAGGGCGGCGGGCCGGCGCCGGAGGCGGGGGCAGGGGCGGTGTCGGGCACGGGGACCGGAGCGGAGACGGCGCCGGCGTCCTGAGTCCTGAGCTCCCCGCTGTCCCGAGCGTGACGACGCCCCACGGACTCCCGGATGTCCCGAGCGTGACGACGCCCCACGAACTCCCGGATGTCCCGAGCGTGACGAGGCCATGCGCTCCCGGATGTCCCGGGCCGTGACGGCGTCCTGAGCCCCGTCGGCGGGCCGCGTTCCGCCGATCGTCCCGTCGGCATGGGCGCGCGGCTCTTGACTCACGGGCCGCTGCTGGCCTGGTATGAGACCGGGTCCTTGTCGCACACGGTTCCGCATCCCGTACGGCGGACGGGTCCCGCTTCTTCAGGATCGCCCCTGGCGGGAGGCGCGGTGCAGGAACGGCAGGCGTCCCAAGGCGTTCGCCGGGCCCGGGAGTTCGAGGCGTTCGTCGCGGGCGCGGCCGGGCGGCTGCTGCATGCCGCGACACTGCTCACCGCGGAGGCCCCGGACGACAACCCGCGCGCGTGTCGCCTGCTGACCCTGTCCCTCGCGCAGACGTACGCGTGCTGGGACCGGCTGGGCGGAGAGGACCCCTACGCGTGCGCCCGCCAGCACATGGCCGCCCGCTTCGCCCGTGAGGCGTGGCACCAGCACGGCCTGGGCCGCGGCCGGCCCCGGCCCCCCGGCACCCTGGCCGCCCTCACCCCTCAGGAACGCCTCGTCCTCGTCCTCAGGTTGTACGAGGGGGTCGCCGAGGAGCAGGCGGCGGCACTGCTCGGCCTGCCCCCGGAACGCGTGCGCGTCATCTGCGACCGCGCGATCACCCTGCTCACCCGCCCGCCCGCGCGCCCCGTCCCGGCGGTGCGCGACCCGGAGGTGGCCCGGTCGTAGCGGCGCGCAGAGTCGGGGCGGCACACGAAGACCCAGAAAACGGACGGGCGGCGGCCAGTCAGGGGAGGCGGACGTGAACCGGGTGGAACGTGAGGCGGCCGTGCGGCGGCTCCTGGAGCAGACCCCGCCGCAGGTTCCGGCGGAGCTGTACGCCGACGTGGTCCGCCGCGGCGGCCGCCTGCTGCGCCGCCGGACGCTCGCCCGGCGCGCGATGTGGCTGCTGCTGTTCGCCGCGGTGGTCGCGTTCACCGTGTGGGCGCTGACGGTACGGCCCTGGGTGGAGCCGCCGTCGCAGACGACTCCACCGGTGAGCGACTGGTGAGGGCCACGGCGGCCGCCCCTGAAGGAGCTGCCGCCGGCCCGGCGGACCGCTGGGGAGGGCCTGGCCGTGGCGGCCTGGCGGTGGAGACCTGGCCGTGGCGGCCTGGCGGTGGAGACCTGGCGGCAGGGCCTCAGCGGCCGAGGGACTGCTGCAGGTCCTCCAGCAGGTCGTCGACGTTCTCGATGCCGACGGACAGGCGGACCAGGTCGGCCGGGACCTCCAGGGCGGAGCCCGCCGCCGAGGCGTGCGTCATGCGACCGGGGTGCTCGATCAGGGACTCGACGCCGCCCAGGGACTCGCCGAGAGTGAAGACCTTGGCGCGGTTGCAGACCTCGACGGCAGCCTCCTCGCCGCCCTCGACCTGGAAGGAGACCATGCCGCCGAACGCCTTCATCTGCTTGGCGGCGACCTCGTGACCGGGGTGGTCGGGCAGACCCGGGTACAGCACCCGCGTCACGCGCGCGTGCCGGGACAGCATGTCGGCGATCTTCGCGGCGTTCTCGCTGTGCCGGTCCATGCGCACCGCGAGCGTCTTGGTGCCGCGCAGCACCAGCCAGGAGTCGAAGGGTCCGGCGACGCCGCCCATGGCGTTCTGGTGGTACGCCAGCTCGTCGCCGAGCCCGGCGTCACTGACGATCAGCGCACCGCCGACGACGTCCGAGTGGCCGCCCATGTACTTGGTCAGCGAGTGCACGACGACGTCCGCGCCGAGCGCGAGCGGCTGCTGCAGATACGGCGTGGCGAACGTGTTGTCGACGACGAGCCTGGCGCCGGCGTCCCGGGCGACCTGGGCGACGGCGGCGATGTCGGTGATGCCGAGCAGCGGGTTGGAGGGGGTCTCCACCCACACCACCTTCGTCTTCGGGGTGATCGCGGCCCGTACGGCGGCCGGGTCGCTGGTGTCGGCCACCGACCACTCCACACCCCAGCGGGAGACGACCTTGGCGAACAGGCGGAACGTGCCGCCGTACGCGTCGTTCGGGATGACCACGTGATCGCCCGGGCTGAGCAGCGTACGCAACAGGCAGTCCTCGGCCGCCAGTCCGGACGCGAACGCGAGCCCGCGGCGACCGCCCTCCAGGGCGGCGAGGTTCTCTTCCAGGGCGGTCCTGGTCGGATTGGCGCTGCGGCTGTACTCGTAGCCACCGCGCAGACCGCCGACGCCGTCCTGCTTGTAGGTCGAGACCTGGTAGATCGGCGGGACGACCGCGCCGGTGAGGGGATCGGCGGTGTTGCCCGCATGGATCGCGAGGGTCTCGAAGTGCTGACTGATGTGCCTGTCGCTCATGGGGCCGAGGGTAGTGCGCCCGCGGGGCTGGTGGCGGACAGCCGGGCAGCGGAGCGTGGCGGCACGCGGCGGCGGGGCCCGGGCGGGCGGAGAGGAGCCGGGAACGCGGGAGTTTTCCACAGACCATTTCCACAGGCCCGGGGCACGGGTTGGCCAATTGTCGGCGCGGTCTGGTTCGCTTGAGACATGGAGATTCTCTGGGTCCTGGTGGCGCTGGTCATGCTGGGCTTCGTGCTGCTTCCGTTCCTCAGGCGCAGGCGTGGCGTCATCGAGCAGGTGCCGCCCGGGCATCCGGACGCCGCGGACCCGGCGAACTACGGGTTCGTGCCGCAGGAGGAGCTCGACGTGCGCATGCCGGGCCCCGACCAGGACCTGCTGGACGTGCTGGACCTGGTGCAGCGCACGCAGGACTACCGCGCGGCCGCCCAACTCCTCGCGGGTACGGAGACGGAGGGCGAGCTGCGCTGGCAGCGGGTGCAGGCCTTCGCCGGTGCCGCGGCGCTCGAGCTGCGGCACCGGCCGGGCGGGGTCCACGAGGTGCCCGGCGGGCAGTGGCTGCGGGTGTGGCGGGCCGAGCAGCCCAAGGACCCCGGTGGTGCGGCGGTGCACGCCGAGTTCCTGGTGCAGCAGGCATGGCGGACGGCGACGCCGGGGACGGACGAGTTCCGGATCATCATGGAGGAGGCCCGGGAGATGTGCGGGCAGGCCGCCCTGCTCGCGCCGGGCGACCCGGTCCCGTACATCGTCGAGCTGTCGGTGGCGCGCGGACTGGCCTACTCCCAGCCGGAGTTCGAGAAGCTGTGGCTGAAGATCCTGGACCGCGCGCCGGTCCACATGGGCGCGCACCTGGCGGCGCTGCACTACTGGTGCGAGAAGTGGCACGGCTCGCGGAAGCTGGCGATGGCCTTCGCCGAGGCGGCGGCGGCCCGCGCGCCGCAGGGCTCGCTGCTGGCGGCGCTGCCCCTGTTCGCGGTCTTCGAGCACCTGCCCGAGGTGAACCTGGTCAGCACCTTCTACCAGAGCGAGGTCGTGACCAAGGCGGTGCACGGCGCGCTGCACGCGGTCCACTCGGCCCCCTCCGGCGACCCGGTCGTGGCACATGTCCGCCATCTGCTGATCTTCTTCCTGGTGCGCTCCGAGCGCTGGGCGGAGGCCATGAACCAGCTCATAGGCGTCGACGGCCACGTGGGCGCGCTGCCCTGGACCCTGTCCGAGGACCCGGCGGCGGAGTTCGCGGTCTACCGTGCCCTGGCGGTGGCGGGCTACGAGGCGAACGGCGGCAGCCCGGCGACGCTGCCGCACTGAGGCGCCGGCGCGGAACGCGTGACGGGCCGCCGGCCGGAATTCACCGGCGCCCCCACATGTTGAAGATCGGACCCCCGGTTGGAGACCGCATGTTCCTGCACAGCCGTACGCCGCAACTGCCGAGCCCCGAGCAGGCTCTGCGCGGCCGCCCGGAGCCGGCGTTCACGGCCTGACCGCCACACGGTCCTCGGCAACCCGCTGCTCGGCCCCCGCCCGGGCCGCCACCGCCGAGGCCTCCCGAGCCGCCTACCCGCAGGTCCTCACCGCCGCCGGCCACGGCACGATCAGCACAGAGATCCTCCCCTCCACCGACCGCCCCTTCTACCCGGCGGAGGCCTACCACCAGCAGTACCTCGACAAGAACCCACCGGGTTACTGCGGGCTGGGCGGGACGGGGGTCAAACTGAGTACCCCCTTCGAAACGAACTGGGGAGCGTCCTGCCCGACGGGCATCGCTCCGGCGCCGGAGGTCACGGACAAGTAGGGGGTGGTGCGGCAGATACTGAAGCGGGCGCCGTGGCACCGGCAATGCGCATGCACGATGCCGCGGCCGGTGCTCTCCGTCGCAGCGAACGGCAGTCGAAAATCAGTGGCCGCCTGAAACGGCTGACTCCACGCTGTACCACGCGCCCACGAGACATGACCGCTGACCACGGACGAAGACGCTGCCACAAGGACCGGGCTCTTAAAGCTCGTTGGACAGTTCCGTGAGTCCCGGACATCGAGCGATCAGGCGCGGGCGACGCCCTGACGTGCACCGCTCGGGCTCGCGGAGCAGCGACCATTCAGCCCGCCCGGGCCGCCGCGAGGTGGGCGTCCACGGCGACGACGCCGTCGACGCCCTGGCACAGGCCCACGACCACCGGGACAAGACGCGGTTCCGGGACGTGGCCCCGCAGGGTAACGGCACCGTCCCGGACCTCGGCCACAACGCTGCCCTCTTCCAGACCGAGGATGCGCCCCAGGACGTCCCGCTCGACCTCACCGCGGATGTCGACGTCGGAGCGGATGAAGGCGTTCAGCAGGTCGCTACGGCTGACGATGCCGGTCAGGAGCCCGTGGTCGCCGACAACCGGCAGTTGCTTGACGTGCCGCCTGCGAAGTTCCCGCGCGGCCCGGGGGATCGTCCAATCGGCACGGGCGGTGAAGACAGGGCTGCTCATGAGCGCGCCCGCGGTCCGGGCCCGAGCCTTGCCCCACGCGCGCTCGTCGTTCCCTTCCTGCCCCTGCGGATCGGGCATGCCGGTCTCGTGCCGCAGTACGTCGGACGCGGACACGACACCGATGGGGGTGCCCTCGTCATCGATGACCGGGGCCGCAGCGATGTCGTTCGCGTCCAGGAGGGAGGCGATCTCGTGGAACGGTGTGTCGGGGCTGAGGGTGATGACTTCTTCGGTCATCACGTCACCGACCGTACGGCGGTGCAGCATGGCATCGGCCTCCTCCGCTTCACGACGGCGCGGCGCCCGGCCTTCGCGACCGCTCGTCCACGCCCGTCTCCCTACCCATGACAACACCACGCCGCTCCGACGACCAGTGACGTTCGACCTGGCGGGGAAGGCCAGCGGTCCCACGGCGGCGTCCAGCGAGCCGATCACCGCGTGGCCGACTCGCTCCGTCGAGCGCCGAGCATCCGACAGCGTGGTGTCGTCCGCCAGGCTGCCCGCCGCGCCGGGTGAGCGACAGGTCACGTAGCATCACGGGCTCGCGGGGACGGGGGTCAAGCCAAGTGCCCCGTCCGGAGCGAACTGAGGGAGCGCCCTGTCCGACGGGCATCGCCCCGGCGCCGGACGTCCCGTGAGGTCTCCCCGGAGCGGCCCCGACGGTCCTCTGGTCGGGTTCAAGGCCGGCCGACGCGCAGGGGGCGCATCATTTCGTTGTCCTCGTGTTCCAGGATGTGGCAGTGCCACATGTACCGGCCGGCCTGACCGAAGCGCACCTTGACCCGGGTTACCTCCTGAGGATAGGCGAGCACCGTGTCCTTGAAACCGCGCTCCCACGCCTCCGGGGGACGACGACCTCCGGCGGGGAGCATTTGCCGGTCGACGACCTGGAACTGCACTTCGTGGATGTGAATGGGGTGGGCGTCCTTGGTCAGGTTGTGGATCTCCCAGATCTCCGTTGATCCCACGGCAGGGTTCTCCGTGATGGGATCCGCCCATCCCAGCAGCTTCGGTTTGTCGTTCGGACCGATGACGCCGAGGAGCGCTTCGCGGGGGCTCACGCCCGGCACACGCGCCGAGGCCACCTCGCCGAGACTGACCCGCCGGGTACGGTCCGCGGCGCCGAGGGGTTCGAAAGGCGGCAGTGTGAGCCGCGCCGGGGGCGTCGTGGTGTCCGCCGCGACGAGCGGTCTGACCACGAACTTCATGACCTGCCCGGTGGTCTTCGTGTTCGCCGCGGGAAAGCCGGCGCCGACCGTTCCCCCTGCGAACACGACGTCCGGCCCCTCGTTGATCAGGTACAGCTCCGTGCCGACCAGGGCCGAGGAGAAGTCGACGATGACGTCGGCACGTTCAGCGGGCGCGAGCAGCAGTTGGTCGCGCTGCACGGGTGCGGGCAGAAAGCCTCCGTCGCTTCCGATCTGCCAGAGGGCAAGTTTTGCCGGCACAGGCCTGTGGCCCAACGGATCAGCGACAATCTTGAGGATCAGGCTGCGTGCGTTGCAGCCGTTGAGGAACCTGAATCGATAGCGGCGCGGCTCCACCGTCAGCACCGGCCAGGTCCTGCCGTTGGTGACCATCACGTTGCCGAGATACTCCGGGTTCCAGATCGGCGGGATGTCGCTGCCGGGCGAGTAAGGGCCCTTGAAGCCGTCGAAGGACGCCCGGCTCGCCGGGTAGAAAAGGGTCCCGTCGGTGCGGAACGAGCGGTCCTGGATGACGATGGGGATCTCGTAGTAGCGCGTGCCCGGCGGATCACCGAGCCTCGGCGCGGGCCCTGGCAGAATGCCCTCCCCCAGGTCCGACGGTCCGCCGCGCAGCAGGTAGAAGCCCGACATTCCGGCGTACACGTTCAGGCGGGTGATGCCCAGGGCGTGGTCGTGGAACCACAAAGTGGCGGCCCGGTTCAGGTTGGCGTAGTGGAAGACGGCCTCGCCGGGGGCCCAGGACTGGCCGAACTTCGCTTCGGACTTCGTCGCGAACTCTTCGTAGAAGGATCCGACTCGGGCGTAACCACGGGGGGTGTTCCGCGCATCGGGCAGGTACCAGGCCTCGGCGTAGCCGTCGCTCTCCTCCGTGTTCGCCCCGCCGTGCAGGTGGGTGACGATGGGCACCGGCCCGTGGTACGGCCCGGGTGTCGAGGGGAAGGTGGGCCGGGAGTCCCGCCACCTGGCCCCGCCCGGTGGGTTCGCCCAGTGCAGTGTGGGATCGACGGGCAGCAGATGCGGCAGATAGCGGCCGTCTGTGTCGACCAGTTGGTTGACCCATGTGACCTGGACTGTCCGCCCGTACCTGGCTTCAATGGTGAAGGCAGGATAGTGGAACGTTTCGGGACGCCCGGTCGAGCCGTATCCGAACACCGTTGTGGCCGGCATTCCCGGGGGGAGCACCTGCTGACGGAACTGGCGGACCCCGATCGTGTAGATGTCCCGGTCGGCCCCGCTGTCCAACGGCATGACGGGGGGTATCACAAGTTCGGCCGCGTACTTCGGTATCGCCGCTGCATCAAGGGGGCCTGCTTCCGTCGGCGAAACCCGCGGTCTCGCCGTGCCGGGGACGGAGAAGAGTGACGCTCCGCCCGCCAAAGCCGCATGAAGAACGATCCGTCTGCTGATCACTGGGCTTCTCACCTCGGCTCAGGTCAGTGGGACACGGCACCTGCGGCCTGGGGGCTGGGACCTCGGCGGGCCCAGCCTCGTACGCGGCCGGCTACCGGTTACCGACGATCGTCGCAGCACCCCGGTGGATACGCATGACGTCCACTGGCCGCCGCGGAACGCGCAGGTGCCGCGCGGTTACGGCCTTGTCGGCCACTGGGCGAACGAGCCCGCGGGCGACGGAAGCCCCGATGGGACGCCCCGCGCTGGTCCACCAGAGTGATGCCGCGGCCCAGCGTCTCGCTCTGCGGCCCGCCGAAACGTGCCCCCCGTCGGGTTACTGCGGTCTGGGCGGGACGGGTGTGTCCTGCCCGATCCGTGTGGCGCCGGCCGAGGGCTGACAGCTCCGGGGGGGATTCAGAACCTACGCGCGCAGGGTGCGCGACGAGCAGCTGCCCCTCGTTCGACGGCACACCGCCCTCAGATGTGCCGTCGGGCACTACTGCCCGCTCGGTTTCGACGCGACCTGGGCTTACCTTGCCGCGACCGCCTGCCCCTCCCCTGATCTGCGCACGGATCCGGCGGCCATGCTCCGCGGGCTGGACACTCTGGAAGCCGGCCGCGCGGTCCGGCTCACGGAGGTGCGGGCCCTCGCCGAGCGCCGCTCTGTGGAAAAGGCGGCCGGCCGACGAACCCCTCGGCCTGTCGACACGGCATTCCCGCGCGGACTCTCCTGGCCCAGTGACACAGCACCCTCGCATCTGGGACTCATCGCCGCTGCGGCCGACCGCCACGAGTCGTTCAAACGCTACCCGTTCCCCGACGAGACGCTCTGCGACCACAGCCGGGCACAACAACTCGCCGAACTGCACGCCCGCCTCGACGCCTGCGCCGGGTCCTGTCTCACGGACCTCGGACAGATGGACCGCCCGACTCAACGAGCCCTGACCGACACCGTGAGCGGAATCCACCGCCTCATCAACCCCGGCTGCACCCCTTTGAACACCTACCTGCTGGTGTGGCCGCGTTTCGCCGCCCTCCTCACGTACGCGGCAGAGACGCGCCTTGACCGTTGAGTGTTGGCACCACCAATACCGCGACAAGAACCCAGCGGGTTACTGCGGTCCGGGTGGGATGGGGGTCAAGCTGAGTGACGCGTTCGAAACGAACTGGGAGGCATCCGGCATCCTGCCCGACGGGGGTCGTGCCGGCACCGGAAGCCACAGATCGGTGGACCGTCCTACGGACCGGGCGGCCGTGGCGTCGCCCACCGCACGCGCGACCGCCCGGAACAGCACGCGTCACCCCCGCGTCAACAGCAACCGAGGTCGTACCCTCATGTGGTCCGAGGGGACGACCTCGGTCGCTGTATCGCTTCTCCCTCACTCGTTCGAGCGGTGGAAAAGCGCCCATGCCCGATACGCTGAGGCGCGGGATCAGAATCGTGCCCATGGGAGCAGCCATGACCACCTCCGCCGCTGGGCAACCGCTCATCCCCCAGCCCCCCGCCACGGTCACCGCACTGCGGCAGGCCATCCGTCAGATCGCGCCTGCCGCGCTACCGGCCTTCACCCGGGAACTGGACCAGGCCGCCGATCAGTCCCGGCAGAGCTCGGATTTGGCACCGCTCCAGCGGTTCATCGCCCAATGGGCCGTCTACGTCCACATCCAACGCCAGCCCCACCTGGCAGCGGACCTCCGCCGCTGGGAAGACACCGCCGAGTCGGGCGACGCCCTCCAGGCACGGCAAGCCGCCTCCGAGATCGGGCGGATCCTGGACGAAGCCCACGCGGCCATCGGCCTGTCGGCCCGGTGAGCACGGAGTGGCGCTGGGAGTACGACCCCGACCACGCCCACGTGGCGGGCGGCATCCCCGCTCAGGTGGTGGCGGAAGTAGAGCGTCTGGCCGGCCAACTCGTCGACCTTGCCAGTACCGGCATCGACGTCAGCGACCTCGGCAACGGCCCCCGTCCGGGCGGCCTGCGCCGCATGGACGCCGCCGGAGGCTGGTTCTACTTCCTCGTGGCACCGCGGGACCCACTGATCATCATCGTCCGCATCGTGCCCCCGTTCGACGCGCTGTGGCAATTGCCCGTCGTCGTTTCCGCACGCCAGGAGCTGCCTGGGCCGAAGGCCTCGTCGGGACCTGGGTGCCGTGTCCCATCGGCGTCGCGCCGGCAGGCTCAGAGCAGGGCGTCCAGAGTGATCGGCAGGTCGCGGATGCGCTTTCCGGTGGCGTGGTGGACGGCGTTGGCGATGGCGGCCGCGATGCCGACCAGGCCGACCTCGCCTACGCCCTTGGTGCCGGTGGCGGTGGCGCGGTCGGGTTCGCCGACGAAGACCACGTCCAGGTCGGGGATGTCGGAGTTGACCGCGACCAGGTAGTCGGCGAACGTGCCGTTGGCGATGCGCCCGGTGCGCGGGTCGGTGGCCGTGTCCTCGAGCAGGGCCATGCCGATGCCGCCGACCGTGCCGCCGATGATCTGGCTTCTCGCCGTCTTCTCGTTGAGGATGCGGCCGCCGTCGATCACGGAGACCACCCGCGTGACCCGGATGAGTCCGAGGTCGGCGTCGACCCTGACCTCGACGAACTTCGCGCCGTACGCGCCGGCCAGGGACATGCCCAGCTCGGTGGGGACCGGCGGTGTGCTGTTGCCGTTCGCGGTGAGTTCCGTCAGTTCGTGCCGGGCCAGGATGTCGGCGTAGGGCTCGCCCAGGTCGGGGCGGCCCGTGGGGTGGATCCGCCCGTCGGTGCACTCCATGTCGTCCGGGGAGAAGCCTCGCAGGGGCGAGTCGGCGTCGTCGCGTGCGAGTTCCGCGAACTGGCGCAGCAGTCGGCGGCAGGCGTCGTGCACGGCGTTGCCCAGCGCGCCGGTGAGGCCTGAGCCGCCCGCCATCATCGAGTGGGGCATGTCGGAGTCGCCCAGGTCGAAGCGGACCTGGTCCAGGGACAGCCCGAGTTCCTCGGCGGCCAGTTGGGCCATCACGGTGTACGTGCCGGTGCCGATGTCGGTGGCCGCGCTGCGTACCACTGCGCTGCCGTCCCTGCGGACGGTGGCCTGCGCCGCGCAGGGCTGCGCGAAGTAGGGGAAGAGCGCGCCCGCCATGCCGTAGCCGACGAGCCAGTTGCCGTCGCGCATGGAGCGCGGCTCTGGGTTCCGTTCGGACCAGCCGAAGCGCCGCGCGCCGACCTCGTAGCACTCCAGGAGTGCCTTGCCCGACCAGGGCAGCCCGTTGCGCGGATCGACGTCGGCGTGGTTGCGCCGCCGCAGCTCCAGGGGGTCCATGCGCAGGTTGCAGGCCAGTTCGTCGAGCGCCGACTCCAGCGCGAAGTTGCCCTGTGCCTCGGCCGGGGCGCGCATGGATGTCGGAACGGCGATGTTGAGCCGGGCCTGCCGGTCCTGGGTGGTCACGTCGGGGCAGCGGTAGGCGAAGGAGGTCGCCCAGGTGAAGGGCTCGTAGTCGTTGTCCTCCATGCTCAGGGAGCTGAGGCTGCGGTGGTCCAGGGCGACCAGCTCGCCGTCGCGGGTGGCGCCGACGCTCAGCCACTGCACCCCGCTGGGCCGGTGCCCGATGGAGGTGAACATCTGCGGGCGGGTCAGCACCAGCTTGACCGGCCGATTGACCATCCGGGCGGCCATGGCGGTGAGGATCACATGCGGCCACACGCGCAGCCCGGCGCCGAAGCCGCCGCCGACGTAGGGCACCAGGACCCGTACGGAGCTCTCGGGAATGCCGAAGGCCATGGCGAGCGTGGTGCGCACCATCGACGGCCACTGGCTGGTGTCGTGCACGGTGAGGGCGTCGCCCTCCCAGGCGGCCAGGGTGGCGAACAGGCCGAGCGGGTTGTTGGTGTTGTCGGCGGTGGTGTAGGTGGCCTGGAGGGTCACCTCGGCGGACTTCAGTGCCGCGGCGGCGTCGCCGCGCGAGGTGTCCGTCCCCCACGGGTCGACGAGTTGTTCGGCCCGCGGGTCCTGGAGGTCCAGCAGCGGCTCCGTGGCCTCGTAGTCGGCCCGCACCAGGCGCGCCGCGGCGGTGGCCTGCTCGGGGGTGTCGGCCACCACGAAGGCGATGTGCTGCCCGTGGTGGAGGATCCGGTCGTCGCGCAGGGGTGACGGCGGCGACGCTCCGAGCACCGTGGCCGGCCCCGTGCCGACCTTCGGGGCGTTCTCGTGGGTGAGGACGGTGATCACGCCGGGGGCGGCCTCGGCGGCCTCGGTGTGCATGCGGACGATCCGGCCCGCGGCGACGGTGGACTGCACCAGGGCGCCGTAGGCCTGGCCGGGGACGCTGAAGTCCATCGGGTACGGGGCGGTGCCGGTGACCTTGCGCGGGCCGTCGACGCGGTTGACGCCCGCGCCGATCCGCGTCCTGCTCTCCACGGTGCTCATGCGGTCACTCCTGAGACGGTCTGCAGCTCGCGCACCAGGGTGCGCCGGGCGAGCGGCACCTTGAACGCCGTTCCGGGGACGGTCCAGGCGTCGCGCATGGTCGCTTCGGCCGCCTCCGTGAACGTCGCCGTCGTGGCGGGCGCGCCGGTCAGCAGGTGTTCGGCCGCGTGGGCCCGCCACGGTTTCGTCCCTACGCCGCCCAGGGCGATGCGGGCCTCGAGGATCGTGCCGCCGTCCAGGACGAGCTGCACCGCGGCCGAGGTCAGGGCGAACTCGTACGACGTCCGGTCGCGGACCTTGAGGTAGCCCGACCGGGCGGCCGGCGGCGGCAACGGGATCTCGACGCCGGTGATCAGCTCGGCGTGCTCCAGGACGGTCTCGCGCTCGGGGCTGACGTCCGCCGTCAGGTAGAACTCGGTCAGCGGCACGGTGCGGGACCCGCTGGGCCCCTGGATGTGCACGATCGCGTCGAGCGCCACCAGGGCGACGGCGAGGTCGGAGGCGTGGAGCGCGATGCACCGCTCGCTCGCGCCGAGCACGGCGTGCATGCGCGCCGCTCCCTGGACCGCGGCGCAGCCGGAGCCCGGCGCGCGCTTGTTGCACTCGGGGACCGTGGGGTCGCGGAAGTAGCGGCATCGGGTGCGCTGGAGCAGGTTGCCGCCGATGGTGGCCATGTTCCGCAGCTGTACCGACGCCCCCAGCAGCAGGGACTCGCGCACCATGGGCAGCCGCTCGGCCACCGTGGCGTCGGCGGCCAGTTCCTCCATGGTCACCAGCGCACCCACGTGCAGGGACTCGTCACGGTGTTCGATGCCGTGCAGGGGGAGCCGGGTGATGTCGATCAGCCGCGGCGGCTGAAGGACCCCGTCCTTCATCAGGTCGAGCTGTGTCGTGCCGCCCGCGAGGCAGGACGCCTCCGGGTCGTCCGCCAGCAGGCGCACCGCCTCGCGGGTGTCGGTGGCCCGGACGTAGTCAAAGGCGCGCATCGTGTCCTCCCCGGGCGGCCGCCTCGCGGATCGCCGCCACGATGTTGGGGTAGGCACCGCACCGGCACAGGTTTCCGCTCATGAACTCCCGGATCTCCTCGTCCGAGCCGGTCCGGCCCTCGGCCATGAGTGCCATCGCGGACATGATCTGCCCGGGCGTGCAGAAGCCGCACTGGAAGCCGTCGTGCTCCATGAACGCCTGCTGCACCGGGTGGGGGCGGCCGTCGGTGCCGAAGACGCCCTCGATGGTGGTGACGTCCCGGCCCTCGGCCTGGGCCGCCAGAGTGAGGCAGGCCAGCACTCTGCGACCGTCCAGGTGGACCGTGCACGCGCCGCAGGCGCCCTGGTCGCAGCCCTTCTTCGTGCCCGTCAGGCCCAGCCGGTCGCGCAGCGCGTCCAGCAGCGTGACCCGGGTGTCCAGGCGCAGGGTGTGCGGGCGGCCGTTCACCGTCAGTGTCACGACCCGTTCGATGACCGCGGGACGGTCGTCCGTGTCCCGTCTGCTCATATTTGTCACTCTGGTCACGATATAGCCGTCATACACGCCTCGGCATGCGGTGTGGTCACGAAGAGCCCCGCAAGGCGCCGCCGCGCTCTTGTCGCGGCCGGTCGCAGGCGGTTCACTGATCGCGGCTCACACCCCCCACAGGAGAACGCCCGTCCCACCCATCCGAAGGGTCTTCTCTTGATCAAGCGACGTGCCACCACCATGGCCCGCATCACCGCCGTCGCCGCGGCCGCCTGTGCCGCCGTGCTCGCGACCGCGCTGCCCTCGTCCGCGATCAACTCCTACAACGCGAGCCCCGCGCCGGAGCGCACCGAGGTCGGCGCCCTCGTCGCCACCTGGGACGACGACGGCGACCCGGCGACCCCGGACCGCGTCGACTGGGTCTGCTCCGGCACCATGATCGACGGGAACACCTTCCTGACCGCGGCCCACTGCACCACGGACTGGCCGGCCGACGTGCGGTTCTACGTCTCGCTGGACCAGAACGTCCAGGCCGGGCTCGACGCCGCCGCCACGAAGTACCCGGGCGATCCGGCCGCGCAGGCGGGCGCCGTCGGCGTCGAGGGCGCCGCCCACACCGACCCCGCCTACCCCGGCCCCTCCTCCGACCCGCACGACATCGCGGTGATCGAGCTGCCCGCGCAGAAGATGAAGGCGCGCTGGAGCTTCACGCCCGCCACCCTCCCGACCGCCGGCCAGTTCGGCGCGCTCGGCCCGCAGGGGCTGGGGGCCCTCGACTGGTTCGTCGCCGGGTACGGCACCCAGGAAGCCGTCAACGGTCCGGGCGGGCAGACCCATCCCGGCGGAGGCGTGCGCATGAAGGCACCCGTCACCTTCGACGCCCTCAACAACGCCTGGATACGGCTGGCCATGACCGCACCTCAGGGCAACGGCGGTGCCTGCTACGGCGATTCGGGCGGGCCCAACTTCGCGGTCGTCGGCGGCAGGAACATCCTCGCCGCGACCACGATCACCGGTGACACACCGTGCTACGCCACCAACGTGACCTACCGTCTCGACACCCCGGCAGCCCGCGCCTTCCTGTCCCCCTTCGTCAAGCTGCCCTGACGGTCCGGACCGGCCGTGGTGTCGACGAGGACCACGGCCGGTCCCCGGACGGTCCGCGCGGCGTCGCCGAGGGCCGCGCCGAGGTCCTCCGGGTGCCGGGCGTGCGGCATGAGCGCGGCCGGGGAGGTCACGGTGACGAGTCCGGGACCATGACCGAGGTCAGCTGCACGGAGACGTAGAACGCGAACCGTCTGCCCGCCGCGGCCCTGCCCGCGGTCACCGCCGTCAGCGGTTCCATGGCTCCCCCGGCAGATCCGGATCCGACGGATTCCGGCCGCCGTGAACGCCGGACCCCACTTCTCCGAGCCCGCGGCCCCGGTAGCGGCTGACGGGACCGGCGGCCATGGCCCCGGGGGGAACCGGTGGGCCACGGCCGGCCCGCGACGGCCGAGGGCGGCGTGGTGTCGTCGCCGCGCCCGTTCAGATCGTCACCGGTCGATTCAGATCGTCGCCGTGTCGATGACGAACCGGTAGCGGACATCGCTGGCGATCACCCGCTCGTACGCCTCGTTGATCTGGTCGGCGCTGATCAGTTCGATCTCCGAGCCGATGCCGTGCCGGGCGCAGAAGTCCAGCATCTCCTGGGTCTCCGCGATGCCGCCGATCATGGAACCGGCGAGGGTCTTGCCGCCGCCGATGACCGAGAAGAGGTTCAGGGAGATCGGCTCCTCCGGCGCACCCACGTTCACCAGGGCGCCCTGGCTCTTCAGCAGGGACAGGTAGGCGTTGAAGTCCAGCGGCGCCGACACCGTCGAGACGATCAGGTCGAAGGTGCCGGCCAGCTCCTCGAAGGTCTTCGGGTCGCTGGTGGCGTAGTAGTGGTCGGCGCCCAGCCGCAGCCCGTCCTCCTTCTTGCGCAGGGACTGCGACAGCACGGTCACCTCGGCGCCCAGCGCGTGCGCGATCTTCACGCCCATGTGGCCGAGGCCGCCCATGCCGAGGATCGCGACCTTCTTGCCGGGGGCGGCGCCCCAGCGCTTGAGCGGGGAATACAGGGTGATGCCGGCGCACAGCAGCGGCGCGGCGACGTCCAGCGAGAGGCCGTCGGGGATGCGGACGACGAAGTTCTCGTCGACGACGATCTTCTGCGAGTAGCCGCCGTAGGTGGGCTCGCCGTCCTTGCCGACGGCGTTGTACGTGCCGACCATGCCGCCGCCGGTGCAGTACTGCTCCTGGCCGGCCCTGCAGTTGTCGCACTCGCGGCAGGAGTCGACCATGCAGCCGACGCCCACGTGGTCGCCGACCTTGTACTTCGTGACGCCGGAGCCGACCTCGGCGACGACGCCGGCGATCTCGTGGCCGGGGACCATCGGGAAGATGGCCTCGCCCCAGCCCTCGCGGGCCTGGTGGATGTCCGAGTGGCAGATGCCGGCGAACTTGATGTCGATCAGGACGTCGTACGCACCGACCGCCCGGCGCTCGATGCTGGTCCGCTCCAGCGGAGCCTTGGGGGCGGGCGCGGCGTACGCGGCAACAGGGGTGGTCATGCCGGGGTTCTCCTCGGGGTTGTGCGTGTCCGGCCGCCTTCCGGCCGGACACGTTCTCCAGGGTGCCGGGCCGGAGAGTGTTCGCCCAGGTCACAGCTCTGCCTACGTTCGGCGTTCCTACTACTGGCGGGGTCAGGCTGCGGTACGTACGACCACGGATACTGGAGACATGGACGAACAGCCGGACAGCACGACCGCCTCCGCCGCGGGTGCCGGTGCGGACGCCCGTGCCGGGCTGGACCGGCGGGCCGAGCTCAGCGAGTTCCTGCGCACCCGGCGCGCCCGGCTGCAGCCGGAGGACGTCGGGCTGCCGCACTACGGCCGTCACCGCCGGGTGCCGGGGCTGCGCCGCGAGGAGCTGGCCCAGCTGGCCGGGGTGTCGGTGGCGTACTACACGCGTCTGGAGCAGGGCAACGGGCAGGGCGTGTCCGCGGAGGTTCTCGACTCCATCGCCCGCGCGCTGCGCCTCACCGACGCCGAGCACGCCCACCTGACCCATCTGGCCAAGCCCAAGCACAAGAAGAAGCAGGCCGCACCGACCCAGCAGGTGCGGTCCTCGCTGCGGCAGCTGCTGGACACGCTGGACGCGGTCCCGGCGTACGTCGTGGGGCGGCGCGCCGAGCTGCTGGCGTGGAACCGGATGGCGGCGGCGGTCTTCGGCGACTGGTCCCAGATGCCGGCGCAGGAGCGCAACTGGGCGCGGATGGTCTTTCTGAAGCCCGAGTACCGGGACCTGTACCTCGACTGGGAGCAGAAGGCGATCGACGTCGTGTGCGGGCTGCGCATGGAGGCCGGCTGCTATCCGGAGGATCCCCGGCTGTCCGCGCTGGTGGGTGAGCTGTCGGTGAAGAGCGAGGACTTCCGGCGGCTGTGGGCCGCCCACGACGTCAAGGAGAAGAGCCACGGCGTCAAGCGCCTGCGCCACCCCTTGGCCGGCGAAATGGATCTGCGCTACGAGTCGTTCAAGCTCGCGGACGACGCCGACCAGTCCATGGTCCTCTACCACGCCGAGCCGGGCTCCCCGTCGGCGGAGGCGCTGCGACTGCTGGCCAGCTGGGGCGCGGACGCCACCAGGGCGGGGACCGGGAGCTAGCGGCCCCGACCTGTCCCGACCGCCCCGACCGGCCCCGGCAGGCGGTGTCCGCCTGCCGGGGTACCGGCCGGGTCGGTGTGGGTCACGCCCGTGCGTTGTCCTTGACGGTGATGCGGCCCTTGCGGATGGTCGCCACGCGCGGGGCCTTCCTCGCGAGCGCGGAGTCGTGGGTGACCATGACGAACGTCAGCCCGTGCTCCTTCCACATGCGTTCGAGTACGTCCATGATCTCGTCGCGGGTCGACTCGTCCAGGTTGCCGGTGGGTTCGTCGGCGAGCAGCACCTTGGGCTGCTTGACCAGGGCGCGGGCAATCGCGACGCGCTGCTGCTGGCCGCCGGACATCTCGCCGGGCAGATGGCCGAGCCGTTCGCCGAGCCCCACCGACCTCAGTGCCTCGGCGGCACGTTCGCGCCGGTCCCTGGCCTTGATCCCGAGGGGTACGAGGGCGGTCTCCACGTTCTCCTGCGCGGTCAGCGTCGGGATGAGGTTGAAGGACTGGAAGACGAAGCCGATGTTCTCGCTGCGCACCTTGGTGAGCCGGGCCTCGGGCAGCCGGGCCATGTCGGTGCCGTCGAGCACGACCTGGCCGGAGGTGGGCCGGTCCAGGCCGCCGAGCATCTGCAGCAGGGTGGACTTGCCGCCGCCGGTGGGGCCCTGGATGACCAGCCGGTCGCCGTCGGGGATGGTCAGGTCGACGCCGTCGAGGGCGAGGACGATCTCCTTGCCGCGGGTGTAGCGCTTGGTGACGCCGGTGAGTTCGTACATGGTGTGGCAACTCCTGGGGTGCGTGACGGGGTGGGGCGGCGCGGGTGCTATTCGACGCGTCGCAGCGCGTCGGCCGGCCGCAGCCTGGAGGCCCGCCAGCCGCCGAACGCTCCCGCGATCAGCCCGCCGGCCACGGCGAGGGCGACCGCCACGGCGATGGTGGTGAGGCTGACCGGTGCGGTGAGCGCCACCTCCAGGGACTTCGCGGCCTGCCGGCCGGGGCCTCCGAGGCCGCCCCCGCCGCCGAACCTGGCGCCGAGACCCTCGCCGCCCCCGCCGGAGCCGCCGAGCTGCGCCTGCAGGGTCGGGCTGACGGCGGTCACCGCGTACGCGCCCGCCAGGCCGAGCGCGATGCCGAGGGCGCCGCCGACCAGTCCGTTGACGACGGCCTCGCCGACCACCTGCCGGGTCACCCGGCCGGACCTCCAGCCCAGCGCCTTGAGCGTGCCGAACTCGCGGACCCGGCGGGAGACCGCCGAGGAGGTCAGCAGCCCGGCGACCAGGAACGCGGCCACCAGCACCGTGATCGACAGCCACTTGCCGACGGTGGTGGCCAGGTCGGAGGCGGTGGACAGCGAGCCGGAGACGGTCTTCGCCAGGTCGGCGGAGGTGGTGACCGTGGTCCCCGAGACGTTCTTCTGGATGGCGCTCTTGACGGAACCGATCTCCTGGGAGTCGGTCGCCTTGACGTAGATCGTCGTGACCTTGTCCTTGTTGTCGCTGAGCGTCTGCGCCTGCTTCAGCGGCATGTACAGGTTGGCCGCCGCGTCACCGCTGTCGGCGGTCGCGATGCCGATCACCTCGTACTTCACGCCCTTGACGGTGACCGTGCCGCCGACCTTGAGCTTCTTCTCCTTTGCGTACGCGGAGTCGGCGACGACGACCTTCGCGTCCGTCTCGGTGGTCCTGAAGGTACGGCCGCTGGTGATCTTCGAGGAGGTCAGCGGGCCGAGCGCCGGCTGGGTGACGTCGGTGCCGTAGACCGTGTACTGGTTGACGTCGAAGTCGGCGCCGCCGCCGACGACCTTGCCCTGGGGGGGCTGGCCGCCCTCGAACCGCTTGCCGCCGGTGCTCTGGTCCTGCTGGAACTTGCCGCGGGTGAACTGGCCGTCGACCTTCACCACGCGCAGGCTCAGCCCGCCGACGGCGGACGACACGCCCTTCTGGTCCGCGACCTTGGTGACCGTCGAGGTGGGCAGGGTGGTGAAGCCCTGCGCCATGACCACGTCGCTGCTCTGCGACGAGTCGTCGCCGTCGCCCTTGGCGCCGAACTTGAAGCGCGGCCGCTGCGCGCCGTCGCCGTCCGGGTTCGCCGCCTTGGTGACGGTCATGTCCGTGCCCAGCCCGTACAGCGACTGCAGGACCTTGTCCTGGGCCTTGCCCATGCCGTTGGACACGGAGTTGACCACGATGACCAGCGCGATGCCCAGCGCGAGGCCGGAGGCGACGACGAGGGCCGCCTTTCTGCGGCGGCGCAGCTCGCGCCTCAGGTAGGTGAAGAACATGCGCCGCAAGGTAGGGACGCAGCGTGATGAAGGGATAAGGCCGTCATCAGAGAACCATGAGAAGGGACTGTGAGAGACACGGCCCCGACATGACCGATGCCGCCCCGGAGGGCGGCATCGGCACGGAGACTGACGGCGGATCAGACGGCGGAGCCGGCCTTCCACTGCGCCCAGCTCATGTTCCAGCCGTTGAGGCCGTTGTCCGGGGAGACCGTCTTGTCGCCGGTGTTCTGCACGACCACGACGTCACCGATCAGCGAGTGGCCGTAGAACCAGGCGGCCGGCGTGCTGGAGTCGCCCGCGCCCTTGACGTCCTGCAGGCCCACACAGCCGTGGCTGGTGTTGACGTTGCCGAACACGGACGGCGCGCCCCAGTAGTTGCCGTGGATGAAGGTGCCGGACGTCGTCAGACGCATGGCGTGCGGCACGTCCTTGATGTCGTACTCGCCCTTGCCGTCGTCGTCGGTGAAGCCCACCGTCGCACCGTTCATCCGGGTCTGCTGGAACTTCTCGGAGATCACCATCTGGCCCTCGTAGGTGGTGTGCTCGGGGGCGCCGGCGGAGATCGGGATGGTCTTGACGACCTTGCCGTCGTGCGTGACCTTCATCTGCTTGGTCTTCGCGTCGACGTAGGAGACCTGGTTGCGGCCGATGTGGAAGGTGACCGTCTTCTGCTGGACGCCGTAGACGCCCGGGGCGCCCTGGACGCCGTCGAGGGCGAGCTTCAGCGTCACGGTGGAGTTCTCCTGCCAGTACTGCTCGGGCCGGCAGTCCATGCGCTGCGTGCCGAACCAGTGGCAGGCGACCTCCTGGCCGCTGGAGGAGGTGACGGTGATGCCCTTCTGGACGGCCGCCTTGTTGGTGATCGCCTTGTCGAAGTTGATCGACACCGGCATGCCCACGCCGACCGTGGTGCCGTTGTCCGGCGTGAAGGAGCCGATGAAGCTGTGCGCCGGGGCGACCGTGGTGAAGGAGGCGTTCTCGTGGGCGGCACGGCCCTTGGCGTCCGTGGCGGTCGCGGCGATCTTGTAGGTGGTGGCGCGGTCGAGCTGGGCGCCCGGCTTCCAGCTCGTCTTGTCCGCGGATATCTCACCCGGGACGGCCTTGCCGTCGACCGTCGTCATGGTGACGTTCGTCAGCGTGCCCTTGGCGACCGTGACGACGGCGGAGTTGTTGATGGAGGCGTTGTCGGAGCCGTCCGCCGGTGTGATCTTGATCTGGGCTTCCGACGACTGCTGCGCAGCCGCCTTGTCGGCCTTTGCCTGCGAGGTGTCGCCGCCGTTCTTGCCGGCCGCGTTGCCGCTGCCGGAACAGGCCGAGAGCACCAGCACACCGCCGAGCAGTGCGGACGGGGCCATCAGGGCCCTGCGCCGCTTACTGTTCGTCATCAAACGCTTCTCCATCGTTGCGAATTCCCCAAGACCCCACGCGTCCCCCGTCGCGATTCATCAACGCTACGACCGTTTCGTCCGGTTCCCGAGGCCGCACTGATGTGTGCCTCGCCACGTCCGCCGGGACGGTCGGGCGGGTGGGCGAGTGGGCGTCGGGTGGTGCGCGTGCCGGTCGCCATCATCCTCGCCGGGCCCGGGGTGCGGCGAACCGGGGTGGCACCTGGCATGTCGTGCGATCCGTGGCCGGTCCGGGCGTTCGCCGGCTCCGCCGTCTCGCCTTCGCCGATCAGTACGAGCGGACCCGCCGATTCCGCCAGGCCACCACTGTGTTGTCTGTCACATGCTGCCGACAACTCTCGCCAATCCCCGTTGAACGGTGCCTCGTCGGTGCCTCGTCGGTGCCTCCGGCCACAGGAGCCCCGAGGGTTCAAACCTCCCGTGACTTTCCCGTGACCCACCACTTTCACTAACATCAGCTCAGCCCACACGGCCAATTCACCAGCGCCACAAGGGGATCGATATTCCGTGTCATCCGCTCGCCGCACGTTGCTGACCGCCACCGCCGCGGGCACCCTGCTGGGCGCCCTGTGGTTCGTCCCCTCCGCGAACGCGACGGACGCGTCGGCCAGAGCGGTGACCTCGGCGGAGTCGACGGCGCACGTCACCGAGCAGGGGCGGGCCGCCTCGACGTCCGTGGCGGCGCGGGCGATCACGGGGCCTGGCTCGCGGGCCGGGACCCAGGCGGGTTCCCCGTCCACGGACGGAACCGAACTCGCCGACACGGGAAGCGTCGACACCACTCCCTACGTCGCCGGCGGCACGCTCTTCCTCGCCGTCGGCGCCGGCTTCGTCGTGTACTCGGTGCGCCGGGAACGCCTCGGCTTCTGACGTTCCCGGCGCCGGCACCGGCAGCCGCCGGTGCGACCCGCGCCCGCCGGTGCGGGCCGACGCGGGCCGACGCGGGCCCGGCCTACTGAAGCGGGCCGGTGACGGTCTCCGCCGCGGCGACCAGGCGGCCGTCGCGCACGAAGGCGTCGGCGGCGGCGAGGTCGGGGGCCAGGAAGCGGTCCGGGCCGGGACCGCCCACGCCCGCCTCCCGGGCGGCGTCGATCACCGCCCGGCTCGCGGGAGCCGGGGTCAGGCCCTCGCGCAGCTCGACGGCGCGTGCGGCCGCGTACAGCTCGATGGCGATGATCCGGGTCAGATTGTCGACGGCCGTGCGCAGCTTGCGCGCCGCCGACCAGCCCATGGAGACGTGGTCCTCCTGCATGGCGGAGGACGGGATGGAGTCCGCGGACGCCGGTACGGCCAGCCGCTTCATCTCGCTGACCAGCGCGGCCTGCGTGTACTGGGCGATCATCAGGCCGGAGTCCACGCCGGCGTCGTCGGCGAGGAACGGCGGCAGGCCGTGGCTGCGGTTCTTGTCGAGCAGCCGGTCGGTGCGGCGCTCGGCGATGGAGCCGAGGTCGGCGGCGGCGATGGCGAGGAAGTCCAGGACGTAGGCGACCGGGGCACCGTGGAAGTTGCCGTTGGACTCCACCCGTCCTCCCCCAGTGCTGAACGCCTGGGAGGTGCCCCCAGGCAGCACCACCGGGTTGTCCACGGCGGAGGCGAGCTCGCGGTCGGCGACCAGGCGGGCGTGCGCGAGGGTGTCCCGGCCGGCGCCGGCGACCTGCGGGGCGCAGCGCACCGAGTAGGCGTCCTGGACGCGCGGTGCGTCGTCCTGGTGGTGGCCGGTGAGGCCCGAGCCCTTCAGCACGGCCAGCATGTTGGCGGCGCTGGCGCCCTGGCCGGGGTGCGGGCGGATGGCGTGCAGCTCGGGGGCGAGGACCTTGTCCGTGCCGAGGAGCCCCTCCAGCGACAGGGCGGCGGTGATGTCGGCGGACTTGTAGAGGGTGTCGAGGTCGGCGAGGGCCATGATCAGCATGCCGAGCATGCCGTCGGTGCCGTTGAGCAGGGCCAGGCCCTCCTTCTCGCGCAGCTCGACGGGCTGGATGCCGTGCTCGGCGAGGAGTTCGGCCGCCGGGCGGACGGTCCCGTCCGGGCCCTCGGCGTCGCCCTCGCCCATGAGCGTGAGGGCACAGTGGGACAGCGGGGCGAGGTCGCCGGAACAGCCGAGCGAGCCGTACTCGTGCACGACCGGGGTGATCCCGGCGTTGAGGACGTCGGCCATGGTCTGCGCGACCTCGGGGCGCACACCGGTGTGCCCGGAGCAGACGGTCTTCAGGCGCAGGAACATCAGCGCCCGTACGACCTCGCGCTCCACCCTCGGGCCCATGCCGGCGGCGTGCGAGCGGACGATGTTGCGCTGCAGCCGGGTGCGCAGCTCCTGGCTGATGTGCCGGGTCGCGAGGGCGCCGAAGCCGGTGCTGACGCCGTAGACGGGGTCGGGCTTGGCCGCCAGCGCTTCCACGACCTCCCGGGCCGCCGCGAGGGCCGCCACCGCCTCCCCGGAGAGCTCGACCCGCGCGCCGCCGCGCGCCACGGCGAGAACGTCGGACGCGGTGACACCGGATGTCCCCACCACCACTGTGTGCATATCCATATTCAGGAGCGTACGCAGTGAATGCGGAGATGTCACTAGTGGGTGCCGGGTGCACCCCTTACCACGCGGGTGACCCACGCCACGGGCACGTACGCGCACCGCGTCACGGCCGGCGGCCGCGGAAGCGACGCCGCTCGCCCGCGCCCCGCGGCTCGGGAGTGGGCTCGTCGGCCAGGCGGACCACCGGATCCTCCGGTCCCTCCCGGCCGGCGACCACCGGCCGGTCGGCGCGCAGCGCCTTCGCCCGGTACTGCGCGGCGTCGGCGAGCCGGAACAGCCGCCGGGCCGACGGCACCGGCCCGATCGCGTCCTCGGTCGAGGCCACCCCGCAGGCGACGCCCTCCCCCAGCTCCAGCTCGGCGGCGCGCCGGCACAGCTCGTCGGCCGCCTTGACCACCTCGTCGGCGGGCGAGCCGACCGAGAGCAGACAGAACTCGTCCCCGCCCAGGCGGGCCGCGAGGGCACCGGGCACCATCGCACCGCACAGCGACAGCACGGACCCGAACCGCTCGAGCAGCCGGTCGCCGACGGCGTGACCGAGGGTGTCGTTGACCCGCTTGAGGCCGTTGAGGTCGCAGACGACGAGACTGACCACGGTCCCGTCCGCGCGGTGCCGATCGATGGCCTCCTCCAGCCTCACGTCGACGGCCCGGCGGTTGGCGAGCCCAGTGAGCGCGTCGGTGAAGGCCAGCCTGCGGGCCTCCTCCAGCCGCTCGGTCTGCGCCAGGCCCGCGGCCACCACGGCGGCCAGGACGGTGGCGAAGTCGGCGTCGGCGCGGTCGAAGAAGGGGTCGCCGGACGAGCGGGCGACATACAGCTCGCCCCAGGCGCGTCCGTGCTGCACGATCGGCGCGACCACGCAGCAGCCCCGGCCGCGCCGCCGCAGGGCCGCGACCCGCTGGTGGCAGTAGCCGGGGCGGCCGGCCGCGGGTCCCTCGGCGGCCTCCACCCAGGCGTCCGGCTCACCGCCCGCGGCCCACCGCTCGTGCAGGAACTCCGTGATCTCCGGGAACTGGTGCACGGGGTAGGTCTCGTCCTCGGGGAACTCCTCCTCCCCGGGCGCGCGGTCCCCCACGTTCACCAGGACCCGCAGCCGGCCGCGGTCGCGCTCCCACACCGACAGCGCGGCGAAACTCCCCTCCAGCGCCCGGCAGGCGCCGAGCGCCGCCGCCCGCCACGACTCACGCGGAGTGTGCGCCGCGGCCATCCCCTGCGCCAACGCCACGACGGCGGCCAGCCGCCTGTTCTCGCCCATTCCCCCAGGCTAGGGATGTTTTGCACAATCCGGGACATTGATGCGCCTGTCGGTGGGCCGCACCGCCTGCCCGCTCAGAAGCGGACACGCCGCGCCCGCCCGAGAACCGACGCGCCGCGGTCACTCGCCCGGCCAGCGCGGGGCGCGCTTCTCGTTGAAGGCGGCGACGCCCTCCGCCCGGTCCGCCGAGAACGCCACCGACCGCCAGGCCGCGTCCTCCACCTCCAGGCCGGTCCGCAGATCCAGCCCGTGCCCGAGGCGCAGGGCACGCTTGGCCGCGCGCAGGCCGACCGGCGAGTTCGCGGCCATCCGGGAGGCCAGCTCCAGGGCCTCCGCCCGGTCGCGGCCCTCGTCGACCAGCTGGTCCACGAGCCCCAGCTCGTGCGCCTCGGCGGCCTCCAGGCGGCGTGCCGTGAAGACCAGCTCGGCCGCCCGCGCGGCACCCACCCGCCGCGGCAGCAGCTGCGTACCGCCGCCGCCCGGGATCACCCCGACGGACACCTCCGGCAGCCCCACCACGGCCGTACGGTCGGCCACGATCACATCGCAGGACAACGCCAGCTCGAACCCGCCGCCGAGCGCGAACCCGTGCACCGCGGCGATCGTGGGCATCGGCAGCTCCAGTACGCCGGTGTACGCCCCGCGTGCGACCGGCCGCTGCTTCATCAGGTCCGCGTCGCTGAAGGAGTTCCGCTCCTTCAGGTCGGCCCCGACGCAGAACGCCCGCTCGTGCGACGAGGACACGACGACGACGCGCGCGTCACGGTCGGCGGCGAGCGCGGCGCACGCTCCGGCGATCGAGCGGGCCATGTCCGTCGACACGGCGTTCATGGCCTTGGGCCGGTCGAGGACGAGCTCCGCGACGTACTCGTGCCGCCGCACCAGCACGAACTCCCCGAACCGCTCCTCGCTCATGACACCCTCCGGGTTAACGCGGGTTAACGACGTACGCCCCGATCATGGCAGCCGCGCCCCTGGAGGGAAAGGGGCCGCTTGTCGAGCACCGACCCCCCGTTCGAGTGACATCCCGCCCAACTCCCGCGAACTCCGCGCGCCACCGCATAACGTGCGTGCGCCACGGCGCACAGGGGGCGCGCACCGGGAGGACGGCGATGACGAAGGACACGACCTCGGTTCAGCAGGACGACACCGGCATACGTGCGAACCCGGCTCGGCAGGGCGGAGACGGCGCGCCGGGCACGGGTGCTCGCCCACAGGGCACCACCGGCCCACAGGACACCACCGGCCCGCGAGGCACCACCGGCCCGCGAGGCACCAGCTCGCCGGCGCCGTCGCCCGGCCCGCGCCTGCGCGGGCGGCACCGTCGGCCCCGGCCCCGCAAGGTGCTGCTCGTCGCCGGCGGGCTCGCGCTGGCCGCCGGTGCGCTGAGCCTCGTACGGCTGGCACCCGAGTACGCGGGCGGCGGTCCGGGCGCGGCCGAGCCCCACGCGGACGCCCGCGCGGGCGACGGCACCGGCCGGTCGGCCGGTGTCTCGGCCACCGTCGGCGCCGGCCCGGCGGCGCTGCCCTCGGCGACCGTGCCCATGGGCGGCACGAGCGACACGGCGGGCCCGGAGGCGAGCCGCGCGCCGTCGGCGTCCCCGTCCGTGGCCGCCGCCGTCCCGCCCTCGGCCCTCCCGGACACCACGACCGGCACCACGCCCGCGCCGGACACCGTGCCCACGACCGTCCCCGAGGACCCGAACCCGCCGGCGACCGCGAACCCGCCGGCCCGGAACCCCACCGGCCACTCCCGGCCGCCCGCCACCACACGCCCCGCACCGCGGCCCACGCCCGCCCCGAGCCGCAGCTCGCACGCCCCGGAGACCCCGCCGCCCTCGTCCGGCGGCGCAGGCCTGTGTCTCCCGATCGTCGGACTGTGCGTCGGGATCGGCTGATCACCGGTGAACCGGGCGACGAGGCGGACAGACGGCGGACCGAGCGGCGGACCGAGCGGTGGACCAGGCGGTGAAGCGGACGGCGAACCCGATGGCGGCCGGGGGCGGCGGTCAGGTCGTCCGCTCGTCCCGCCGGGTGAGCAGCCAGGGTTCGACCACGCCCAGTCCGCGCACCGGGCGCTGCCACATCGGCTGGAGGGCGAAGCGGTACGTCGGCGGCTCCTCGCCCTCCTTCTCCGCGGCGGCCGCGGCCTCGGCCGCCTCCGCCTCGGACGCCGGGGCGTCACGCGAACGGGTCAGGTCCTCGGCGAAGGCGCTGTCGACGAGCACGGCGTCGCGCGGGGCTATCGAGGTCAGGCGGGAGGCGAGGTTGACGGTCGTGCCGAAGACATCGCCCATGCGGGTGGTCACCGTGCCGAACGCCATGCCCACCCGCAGCTCGGGCATCGTCTCGTCGTTCTCCATCGTCTCGACCAGACGCAGGGCGATGTCCGCGGCCGTGCCGGCGTCGTCGGCCACGTACAGCACCTCGTCGCCGAGCGTCTTGATCAGCCGCCCGCCGCGCGCCGCCACCAGGTCGGCGGCCGTGGTCTCGAAGGCCTCGACCAGCTCGCCGAGCTCCTCCTCCTCCATCCGGCGGGTCAGCCGGGTGAAACCGACCAGGTCGGCGAAGGCCACGGCCAGCCGGCGGTCGACCATCTCCTCGTCGTCGGCGGCCTGCACCACCCGCCCCGCCGAGGCGGCGAGCTGGCGGCGCCAGACGTAGACCAGGAACTCCTCCAGCTCGGGCAGGAGCAGCTCCACGATCGGGTACGTCACCTCGGTGCGCGTCATGCCCGGCTCGGGCGGCTCGGTCAGCCCCTCCAGGAAGGAGTCCATCTGCCATTCGGCCAACCGGGCGGTGGTCTGCCCGGTGGACCGCGCCACCTGCACGGCCATGGCCTCGCTGAGCAGCCCCGCCTCCACCAGACCGGCGAGTCGGCGCAGGGCCAGCACGTCGGCCTCCGTCAGCGCCTTGGCCTGGCCGATGTCGGCGAAGCCCATGGCCCGCCAGAAGCGGGAGGCGAGTTCCATCGAGACGCCGGCGCTGCGGGCCGCCTGGAAGGGGGTGTAGCGCCGCTCCGCGCCCAGGATGAGATGTTCGAGACGCAGCGCGAGCGGGTCCTCGCCGGGGTCGGCGGCGTGGGGGTCCACCCGGCCGTCCGCGTCCGTGCCGGAGCCCGAGTCGTCGACGGTCACGCCTGCTGCCCTTCCGATCTGCCGCGGTCAGGTTCGACCGGCCTCAACTCTACGGCAGGTGTGCGCCAGCTCACTCGGTCAGGTCGGGCCGTGAGGTGACCTGACCGGCGATTACGCGGCGAGCGCACGCCCGTGTACCCGTGCACGGCCGTACGTACCCCTGCGCGCCCGTACGCGGTGAGGGCATCCGCTCCCCGCACAGCCACCCGATCCCAGGTTCACGCGGGCCGCAAGTGGACGATGTCCCCCGCCCCGACCGGCTCCTGCACCCCGTCCTCGGTCGCCAGGACCAGACGGCCGTCGCCGTCCAGCGCGACCGCCTCGCCCACCAGCGACCGCTCGCCCGGCAGTTCGGCACGCACCCGGCGCCCCAGGGTCGCGCAGCCCGCCGCGTACGCCTCCTGAAGGCCGCTGTCGACCGGGTCGCCGCCGGCGGCCCGCCACCGCCCGTACCAGTCCTCCAGCGAGCGCAGGACACCGCGCAGCAGCGGATCGCGGTCCGTGCTCACCGCCCCGGCCAGGGCCAGCGAACCGGCCTGCGGTACGGGCAGCTCGTCCGCCCGGAGCGTGACGTTGACGCCGACGCCGATGACCACACCGCCGTCCCCGGCCCGTTCCGCCAGGATGCCGCCGGCCTTGCGCTCCTCGTCGCCGACCGTCACGAGCAGGTCGTTCGGCCACTTCAGCGCCATGTCCACCCCGGCGGCCCGGGCCAGCCCGGTGGCCACCGCGACACCGGTGAGCAGCGGCAGCCAGCCCCAGCGGGCGACCGGCACGTCGGTGGGCCTGAGCAGCACGGAGAAGAAGAGACCGGAACGGGCGGGCGCGGTCCACCTGCGATCCAGGCGGCCCCGGCCGGCGGTCTGCTCCTCGGCGACCAGCACGGCGCCCTCGCCCGCCTTGCCCGCCTCGGCGCGGGCCACCAGGTCGGCGTTGGTGGAACCGGTGCGCTGCACCACATCCACCTCGGACCACAGGCCGCCCTCGCGGACCAGTCCGCGCCGCAGCGCGGTGGCGTTCAGGGGCGGGCGGTCCAGGTCCGACCAGCGGCCGCCTCCCGAGGACTCGCCGGAGCTCTCGGGATTCTCGGAGTTCCCGGAGTTCTCGGAGTTCCCGGAGTTCCCGGGGCTGTTGTCTGCTGCATCTCGCGGCGTCATGCAAGCCACCCTAGGTGTGGCAAACACCGCACTGCCGAACCGTGGGGGTGACACTACGCTACGGATGAGTAACCGTCCCCCCTTTTGAGCAGGCAGGGAGCCGCATCCCGATGTCCGAGCCGGAAGAGCGTCACGAGATCCAAGGGATCGACATCCACACGACCGCGGGCAAGCTCGCGGATCTTCAGCGCCGCATCGAGGAAGCGACGCACGCCGGCTCGGAACGCGCCGTGGAGAAGCAGCACGCCAAGGGCAAGCTGACCGCCCGAGAGCGCATCGCGCTCCTGCTGGACGAGGACTCCTTCGTCGAGCTCGACGAGTTCACCCGGCACCGCTCCACCAACTTCGGCCTGGAGAAGACCCGCCCCTACGGCGACGGCGTCGTCACCGGCTACGGCACGGTCGACGGCCGCCCCGTCGCCGTCTTCTCCCAGGACTTCACCGTCTTCGGCGGCGCGCTCGGCGAGATCTACGGCCAGAAGATCGCCAAGGTGATGGACTTCGCCCTGAAGACCGGCTGCCCCGTCGTCGGCATCAACGACTCCGGCGGCGCCCGCATCCAGGAAGGCGTCGCCTCGCTGGGCGCCTACGGCGAGATCTTCCGCCGCAACACCCACGCCTCCGGCGTCATCCCCCAGATCTCCCTGGTCGTCGGCCCCTGCGCGGGCGGCGCGGTCTACTCCCCCGCCATCACCGACTTCACCGTCATGGTCGACCAGACCAGCCACATGTTCATCACCGGCCCCGACGTCATCAAGACCGTCACCGGCGAGGACGTCGGCTTCGAGGAACTCGGCGGCGCCCGCACCCACAACTCCGCCTCCGGCGTGGCCCACCACATGGCCGGCGACGAGAAGGACGCCATCGACTACGTCAAGCAGCTGCTGTCCTACCTGCCCTCCAACAACCTCTCCGAGCCCCCCGTCTTCCCCGAGGAGGCGGACCTGACCATCACGGACGAGGACCTGGAGCTGGACAGCCTGGTGCCGGACTCGGCGAACCAGCCCTACGACATGCACTCGGTGATCGAGCACATCCTCGACGACGCCGAGTTCTTCGAGACCCAGCCACTGTTCGCCCCGAACATCCTCACCGGCTTCGGCCGGGTCGAGGGCCACCCGGTCGGGATCGTCGCCAACCAGCCCATGCAGTTCGCCGGCTGCCTGGACATCGACGCATCCGAGAAGGCCGCCCGGTTCGTGCGCACCTGCGACGCCTTCAACGTCCCCGTGCTCACCTTCGTCGACGTGCCCGGCTTCCTGCCCGGCGTGGACCAGGAACACGACGGCATCATCCGCCGCGGCGCCAAACTGATCTTCGCCTACGCCGAGGCCACCGTCCCCCTGATCACCGTCATCACCCGCAAGGCCTTCGGCGGCGCCTACGACGTCATGGGCTCCAAGCACCTGGGCGCCGACCTCAACCTGGCCTGGCCCACCGCCCAGATCGCCGTCATGGGCGCCCAGGGCGCCGTCAACATCCTGCACCGCCGCACCATCGCCGAGGCCGGCGACGACGCCGACGCCACCCGCGCCCGCCTCATCCAGGAGTACGAGGACACCCTCCTCAACCCCTACATCGCCGCCGAGCACGGCTACATCGACACGGTGATCATGCCCTCCCACACCCGCTCCCACATCGTCCGCGGCCTGCGCCAGCTGCGCACCAAACGCGAGTCCCTGCCCCCGAAGAAGCACGGCAACATCCCCCTGTAAGGAGTCGCTGTGATCAAGGTCGTACGAGGCAACCCCACCCCCGAGGAGCTCGCCGCCGCCCTGGCGGTGGTCAGGGCACGCGCCGCGGCGGCGGCCACCGCGCCGTCCGGCGCGCCCGGCCCGAGGGACTCCTGGGCCGACCCGTCCCGCATCGCCGCCCACCGTGTCCCGCGGCCGGGCCCGGCCTCCTGGGCGCGCACCTACTGGCCCGCCTGAGCCGTCCGCACCACGCGGCGGGGTCCGGCCGACTTGAGTACGCGTACTCAGGCGCCGGACCCGCCCGCCGCCGCACCATCGGGGAATGCTGTGGTCCGACCCCGAGAACGAGCCGCCGAAGGAACTGCGCGACATGCAGGCGATGCTGCGTCGGCTGGGCGTTCTCGTGGCGTTGGCCATGGTGCTGGCGATGTTCGTGATCGGAGTGAGGTGAGCCCCGAGGCCCGCATGGATACTCTGACCGCATGACTGACCAGCCGCGCCGCCGCCTCGTTCTCGCCTCGAAGTCCCCCGCCCGGCTCGGGCTGCTCCGGCAGGCCGGGATGGACCCCGAGGTCGTCGTCAGCGGGGTCGACGAGGACGCGATCACCGCGCCCACCCCCGCCGAGCTGGCGCTGGCGCTGGCCGAGGCGAAGGCCTCCGTGGTGGCGGCGAAGCCGGAGATCCGGGGCGCCCTGGTGATCGGCTGCGACTCGGTGCTCGACCTGGACGGCCAGGCGCTCGGCAAGCCCGCCGACGCCGAGGAGGCGACGGCCCGCTGGAAGACGATGCGCGGACGGGCCGGGACCCTCCAGACCGGGCACAGCATCTGGGACACGGCCGGCGGGCGGCACGCCTCGGCGGTCGCGTCCACGGTGGTGCACTTCGGGGAGCCGACGGACGAGGAGATCGCCGCGTACGTCGCCTCGGGTGAGCCGCTCTACGTCGCCGGCGCCTTCACCCTGGACGGCCGGTCGGCCCCTTTCATCGACCGCATCGACGGCGACCACGGCAACGTCATCGGCATCAGCCTGCCCCTGGTGCGCCGGCTGCTGGCCGATCTGGGCGTCCCGATCACCGAGTTGTGGTCGCCTGCCGACGGCGACTGACGCCGCTCAGGAGGCGCTGGGCTCCCCCGGAGGGGCGACCGGCGGGACGGGAGCGGGCGCGCCGCTCTTCGGGGCGCCCTCGGCGCCGTCGGGCCCGTCGGCGGGCACACCCTCCTCGCGGTCGTACGTCATCAGCAGCAGCACGATGAGCGCGAGCACGACGACCATGAACAGGAACGCCGTCCAGCCCATCGGCCCCCAGGCGAAGGCGCCCAGCAGCCCGTGCACCACGGCCGCGCTGATCAGCAGGATCCGGCCGAGGCCGGCCGGACGGCGGTCCCGCACCGCGACGAGCAGCGCGGCGAGGCCGCACAGGGCGAAGTAGAGGCCGAAGACCACCCCGGCGATCTTCGACGAGGTCGACATCACGTCCGGGTCCAGGCCGGCCAGGGACATCTTCTGCCGGTCGACGACCACCCCGAGGAACCAGTTCACCGCCGCGAAGCCGAGCGCCTCGACGAAGAGCACGACCGCCACGATCCACGCCACCGGTCTGCGTACCACCGGTCCCACCCACCTTCGCCTGCCGCTCCACCCAGGAAGCGCTGTTACCGCGAGTACTGCCCACCCGTCGCCCGACCACCACCCCTCAAGGAGGCCCTTCGGGCCGCGCACTCTCTTCGACATCGCGAACGCTACTAACGGGTAAACACGAGGACAAGGGTCGTGCAGGGGTCGCGCAAGGGCCGTACGGGCGGCAAAGAATCATTGGGCCATTCGTAGGGACTCCACAAAGAAACCAAGTGGGCCGCAGCACGCTCTCACAGAGACCTTGACCACATCAGAGGGCTAGGGTTTCCGGGAGGAACCCTGCGTACCAAGGTGCGACAAGGGGTTTCGCGGGTCGAGCGCGCCTCGAATCACGCTCCGTGTGGGCAAGCTCACCATTGGGGACGGGTCGAAGTGCCGTGTCGGCAGTCCCTAAACTCGGCTTGTTTCAAGGAGGGAGCCTCAATCGTGCGCAAGGTGCTCATCGCCAACCGTGGCGAAATCGCTGTCCGCGTTGCCCGGGCCTGCCGGGACGCCGGGATCGCGAGCGTGGCCGTCTACGCCGACCCCGACCGGGACGCTCTGCACGTCCGCGCCGCGGATGAGGCGTTCGCCCTGGGCGGTGACACCCCCGCCACCAGCTACCTGGACATCGACAAGGTGCTGAAGGCCGCCAAGGAGTCCGGCGCCGACGCCATCCACCCCGGCTACGGCTTCCTCTCCGAGAACGCCGACTTCGCCCAGGCCGTCCTGGACGCCGGCCTGAACTGGATCGGCCCCCCGCCGCAGGCCATCCGCGACCTCGGCGACAAGGTCGCCGCCCGCCACATCGCCCAGCGCGCCGGCGCCCCCCTGGTCGCCGGCACCCCCGACCCCGTCTCCGGCGCCGACGAAGTCGTCGACTTCGCCCGCGAGCACGGCCTGCCGATCGCCATCAAGGCCGCCTTCGGCGGTGGCGGCCGCGGCCTGAAGGTCGCCCGCACCCTGGAAGAAGTCCCCGAGCTTTACGACTCCGCCGTCCGCGAGGCCGTGGCGGCCTTCGGGCGCGGCGAGTGCTTCGTCGAGCGCTACCTCGACCGCCCCCGTCACGTGGAGACCCAGTGCCTGGCGGACAAGCACGGCAACGTGGTCGTCGTCTCCACCCGCGACTGCTCGCTCCAGCGCCGTCACCAGAAGCTGGTCGAGGAGGCCCCGGCGCCGTTCCTGTCCGAGGCGCAGGTCGCCGAGCTCTACCGCGCCTCCAAGGCCATCCTGAAGGAGGCCGGCTACGAGGGCGCCGGCACCTGCGAGTTCCTCGTCGGCCAGGACGGCACGATCTCCTTCCTGGAGGTCAACACCCGCCTCCAGGTCGAGCACCCGGTGACCGAGGAGGTCGCCGGCATCGACCTCGTCCGCGAGATGTTCCGCATCGCCGACGGCGAGGAGCTCGGCTACGACGACCCGGTGCTGCGCGGCCACTCCTTCGAGTTCCGCATCAACGGCGAGGACCCCGGCCGAGGCTTCCTCCCGGCCCCCGGCACGGTGACGAAGTTCGCCGCGCCCTCCGGCCCGGGCGTGCGCCTGGACGCCGGCGTGGAGAGCGGCAGCGTGATCGGCCCCGCCTGGGACTCCCTGCTCGCCAAGCTGATCGTGACGGGCCGCACCCGCAAGGAGGCCCTCGAGCGCGCCGCCCGCGCCCTGGACGAGTTCCAGGTCGAGGGCATGGCCACCGCCATCCCGTTCCACCGTGTGGTCGTACGGGACCCCGCCTTCGCCCCCGAACTCACCGGCTCAACCGACCCCTTCACGGTCCACACCCGCTGGATCGAGACCGAGTTCGTCAACGAGATCAAGCCCTTCACCGCCCCCGCCGACGCCGAGGCGGAGGAGGAGACGGGCCGCGAGACGGTCGTCGTGGAGGTCGGCGGCAAGCGCCTGGAGGTCTCCCTGCCCACCTCCCTGGGCATGTCCCTGGCCCGCACCGGCCTGGCCGCCGGCGCCAAGCCCAAGCGCCGCGCCGCGAAGAAGTCGGGCCCCGTCGCCTCCGGCGACACCCTCGCCTCCCCCATGCAGGGCACCATCGTCAAGGTCGCCGTCGAGGAAGGCCAGGAGGTCAAGGAAGGCGACCTGGTCGTCGTCCTGGAGGCCATGAAGATGGAACAGCCCCTCAACGCCCACAAGGCCGGCACCGTCAAGGGCCTGTCCGCCGAGGTGGGCGCCTCCATCACCTCCGGCGCCTCCATCTGCGACATCAAGGACTGACCCACACCAGCCTCGTGAGGCGCCCGGCCACCCCGCCGGGCGCCTCACTGCTGCATGTCCGCAGGATTCGTCCCACCCACGGCACCGAAACACCCGCTCTGTCCGCCCCTACGCGGCACAAACCCTGCACACACCGCAAGCCCGGCCTCCGGCCGCCCTCGGGGGCTGACAGGAACGCCGCCACCGCAGGCCCCGCGCCGCTGCCCGCCCAGGCCCCAGGCGTCCCCAGCCGCCACCGACGCCCCTCCAGCAGCTATGCCCCTCGGAACCGCTCCACCGGGCCCATCGGCCTCGGGGCAGTTTCGGGCTGGTCGTGGTGCGGTTGTCGGCGGGGCGTCGGGCGCGGCCGGTGGGTACCGCCCACCGCAACGGCCGCCCTCAGCCCCACGCCCCGCATCACACCGGCCGCTCCCGATCCACGCCCGCACCGGCCGTTCCCAGCCCCATGACCCCCGTCGCAACGGCCACTCTCGGACCCCCGACCCCGTCACAGCGGCCGCTCCCCAGCCACCCGCCGTCCACCGCTACCGACGCCCCGCCGGCCACCCCCAACAGCCCCCAGCAGCCCTGCCAGCCCTACCTCGCCCGCCCACCGGCCGACCCACGACTGCCCCAAAGGGCCCGCCGTCCGCGCCGACGGCCATCCGGCTGCTCCCCCCAGCCCCCAGCCCCCGCCGTCGGCCCGCTTCCTTCCCGGCCCTTCACCACCTCCCGCGACCCTCGCGGCCGCGGTCGCCGGGCCTCCGGCCCGTGCCCCCGCCCTCACCGCCTCCGCAGGTCCGCCACCCGGGCTGCTCGCTCCGCTCGGTCCGCGCCCGGTTGTTCGCCCGTCAGAGGGGTTGAGCGGAGGGTGGCGGTCGGGGCGCCGAGCTGGCTGCGACGAGGGCCGGGGACCGGGACGTCGCGGCGGCGGTCGGTGCGGGACGGGGGCTGGTCGCCCACCGGGTTTCCCATCGCGCCGGCCACGGCGATCTGGACGCCCTGGTCCGCCAGGGCCTGGAGTTCGGTGGCCGCGCGGTCGTCGTGGACCGGAGGCTCGTCCGTCACCAGGCGGGTGATGAGGTCGGTCGGAACCGTCTGGAACATGGTGTCCGCGCCGAGCTTGGTGTGGTCGGCGAGGACCACGACCTCCGCGGCGGCCTGGACGAGGGCGCGGTCGACGGAGGCCGACAGCATGTTGGACGTGGACAGGCCCCGCTCGGCCGTCAGGCCGCTCCCGGAGAGGAAGGCCCTCGACACACGCAGGCCCTGGAGCGACTGCTCGGCGCCTGACCCGACGAGGGCGTAGTTGGAGCCGCGGAGGGTGCCGCCGGTCATCACGACCTCGACGCGGTTGGCATGGGCCAGCGCCTGGGCCACCAGCAGGGAGTTGGTCACGACGGTCAGGCCGGGTACCCGGGCCAGACGGCGCGCCAGCTCCTGCGTGGTCGTACCCGCTCCGACCACGATGGCCTCGCCCTCTTCGACGAGGCCCGCGGCGAGGTCGGCGATGGCCGTCTTCTCGGCCGTCGCGAGATGCGACTTCTGCGGGAAGCCGGACTCGCGGGTGAACCCGCCCGGCAGTACCGCACCGCCGTGCCGGCGGTCGAGGAGTCCTTCTGCCTCCAGTGCGCGCACGTCCCGCCGTACGGTCACTTCGGAGGTCTGGACGACGCGGGCGAGTTCACGGAGCGACACGGCACCGTTCGCTCGCACCATTTCGAGGATCAGTTGGCGACGTTCAGCAGCGAACACGAAACTGACAGTAACCCCAGCGACCGTCTGCTTTCAGCGGTTTGCGCCGAATAACAGAAGTTGTTCGCACGCCAGGGCAGGAAGTGGTATAGAGCCGCAACTCCCCGTGACCAGCGGGGAGTCGGATCCGGACGTCAGGCCTCGGCCGCCGTCTTGCGCGTGTGCAGCTGCCGGGCCACCTCGGCGATCGACCCCGAAAGGGACGGGTACACGGTGAACGCGTTCGCGATCTGTTCGACCGTCATATTGTTGTCGACGGCGATCGAGATGGGGTGGATGAGTTCCGAGGCGCGCGGCGCGACGACCACACCGCCGACCACGATGCCCGTGCCCGGACGGCAGAAGATCTTGACGAAGCCGTCCCGGATGCCCTGCATCTTGGCGCGCGGGTTGCGCAGCAGCGGCAGCTTCACACAACGGGCGTCGATCTTGCCCGCGTCCACGTCGGCCTGGCTGTAGCCGACGGTGGCGATCTCGGGGTCGGTGAAGACGTTGGCGGAGACCGTCTTCAGGTTCAGCGGGGCCACCGCGTCGCCGAGGAAGTGGTACATGGCGATACGTCCCTGCATCGCCGCCACGGAGGCCAGCGCGAACACTCCGGTCACGTCACCGGCCGCGTACACGCCCGGAGCCGTCGTCCGCGACACCTTGTCGGTCCAGATGTGACCGGACTCGCGCAGCCTGACGCCGGCCTCCTCGAGCCCCATACCGGCGGAGTTGGGGATGGAGCCGACGGCCATCAGACAGTGCGTCCCGGTGATGACCCGGCCGTCCGCCAGGGTCACCTCCACACGGTCGCCGACCCGCTTGGCCGCGGCGGCGCGCGAGCGGGACATGACGTTCATGCCGCGGCGCCGGAAGACGTCCTCCAGCACGGCCGCCGCGTCCGGGTCCTCACCCGGCAGCACCCGGTCCCGGGAGGACACCAGCGTGACCTTGGACCCCAGCGCCTGGTACGCCCCGGCGAACTCGGCACCGGTGACACCGGAGCCGACCACGATGAGTTCCTCGGGCAGCTCGGTGAGGTCGTAGACCTGGGTCCAGGTGAGGATGCGCTCGCCGTCGGGCTGGGCGTCGGGCAGCTCGCGCGGGTGACCGCCGGTGGCGATGAGCACGGCGTCGGCGGTGAGCGTCTCCTCGCTGCCGTCCGCCGCGGTGACGACGACCTTGCGCGACCCGTCCAGGGCCTGCATGCCCTCCAGCCGCCCCCGCCCGCGCATGACCCGCGCGCCGGCCCGCGTCACCGACGCGGTGATGTCGTGCGACTGGGCGAGCGCCAGCCGCTTCACACGCCGGTTGACCTTGCCCAGGTCGACACCGACCACCCTGGCGGCCTGCTCCAGGGGCGGCGTGTCGTCGGCGACGATGATCCCCAGCTCCTCGTACGAGGAGTCGAAGGTGGTCATCACCTCGGCCGTAGCGATAAGGGTCTTCGACGGCACGCAGTCGGTCAGGACCGACGCCCCGCCCAGACCGTCGCAGTCGACGACGGTCACCTCCGCGCCGAGCTGCGCGGCCACCAGCGCCGCTTCGTATCCGCCGGGTCCGCCACCGATGATCACGATCCGAGTCACGTACTCCATTGTCCCGCACCGTTCAAGGTGACACGTCCCGGGGGGCCGGCCGGGCCCGTTCTGTTACCTACGGGACGGATGAGGCGACCTCCGGGACGCACCCGCGGTGCGGATGAGTCCCTCGCGTCCCTGCCGTACCCTTCGACCCATGTCGCTCTATGCCGCCTACGCCGGCAATCTCGACGCGCGGCTGATGTCCCGCCGCGCCCCGCACTCGCCGCTGCGTGCCACGGGCTGGCTCAACGGCTGGCGGCTGACCTTCGGTGGCGAGCACATGGGCTGGGAGGGTGCGCTGGCGACCCTCGTCGAGGACCCGATCTCCCAGGTCTTCGTGGCGCTCTACGACATCGCCCCGATGGACGAGGAGTCCCTCGACCGCTGGGAGGGCGTCGGCCTGGACGTCTACCGCCGTATGCGCGTACGCGTCCACACGCTCGACGGCGAGGAGCCCGCCTGGGTCTACGTCCTCAACGCCTACGAGGGCGGCCTGCCCTCCGCCCGCTACCTGGGCGAGATCGCGGACGCCGCGGAGTCGGCGGGCGCACCCCACGACTACGTGATGGAGCTGCGCAAACGCCCCTGCTGAGCCGGTCTCGCCCCATAAGCTGAGTGCATCGACGCACCACCGGGAGAGCGCATGGCCCCCACGACCACGTACGAGGTCTACTACACCGTGCAGGCCGCCGCCGCCCGCGACCGCCTCGACGACCGGCAGCGCATCCTGTTCGACAAGGGCATCGCCCTGCTGGCCCGCGACCCGTTCGCGGAAGTGTCCCGGCCCATAAGCTCCACCGGGGACGACCGCACGATCCGGCTCACCCAGAACGTCCTCGTGGAGTACACGGTCAGCCGCGGACGTCTCCTGGTCTTCATCGTCGAGGTGTTCGACGACAAGGACGTCCTCATCACAGACGTCTGAAGCCCCTGCCGGCTTGCCTTCGTGGGAAACGACAAGACAACGATCCCATTCCCGTGAGCTCCCTCATCTACGCGCGTAGGCCAATTCGGGCTACCCTCGTCGCGTGAACGCTTCTCTTCTTCCGGACGACATCCAGGGCGACCCCTACGCCGCCGCCGACGCCGCCGCCACCCGCCTGCGGGAACTCACGGGCGCGGAGACCCACGACGTCGCCCTCGTGATGGGCTCCGGCTGGGCACCGGCCGTCGACGCCCTGGGCGCCCCCGAGGCCGAGTTCCAGGTCACCGAGCTGCCCGGATTCCCGCCGCCGGCCGTCGAGGGCCACGGCGGCAAGATCCGCTCGTACACGATCGGCGACAAGCGCGCCCTGGTCTTCCTCGGCCGCACCCACTACTACGAGGGCCGCGGTGTGGCCGCCGTCGCCCACGGCGTCCGCACGGCCGTCGCCGCCGGCTGCAAGACGATCGTGCTGACCAACGGCTGCGGCGGCCTGCGCGAAGGCATGCGTCCCGGCCAGCCGGTCCTGATCAGCGACCACATCAACCTGACCGCCACCTCCCCCATCGTCGGCGCCAACTTCGTCGACCTGACCGACCTCTACTCCCCCCGCCTGCGCGCCCTGTGCAAGGAGGTCGACTCCACCCTGGAGGAGGGCGTCTACGCCCAGTTCCCCGGCCCGCACTACGAGACGCCGGCCGAGATCCGCATGGCCCGCGTGATCGGCGCGGACCTGGTGGGCATGTCCACGGTCCTGGAAGCGATCGCCGCCCGCGAGGCCGGCGCCGAGGTCCTCGGCATCTCCCTGGTGACCAACCTCGCGGCCGGCATGACCGGCGAGCCCCTCAACCACGAGGAGGTCCTCCAGGCGGGCCGCGACTCCGCCACCCGCATGGGCTCCCTGCTGGCCCAGGTCCTGGACCGCCTGTAGTCCGGCACGCCGGCCGGCGGACACGCGCAGGCACCCCACGGCGGGAGAGCCGCAGACGGACGGAAGCGGGCCGTGGGGGTGCGTCCACAGCCCGCCGCGTACTGCGGTCCTGACGGCCCGGTCCGGCCGAACCGAATTCCGGGCAGTATGTCCGTGTGCGGCGGGCCGGCCGCACCCCCGCGGCCCGCGACGCACAACGCACCGCAGGCGCACCACGGACGACCGGCACCGACACCGGGACCAGCAGGCAGAACGCACCCGGAACAGCACCCACACCACCCCCACCGACACAACACAAGAGCACGAGAGGCTGACGGAAACGTGCACGACGACCTCATCGCACGGGCCAAGGCGTGGCTGGCCGAGGACCCCGACGCGGAGACCCGCGCGGAACTCGCCGAGCTCATCGACGCGGGGAACGTGGAGGAGCTCGCCGCGCGCTTCGCCGGCACCCTCCAGTTCGGCACCGCCGGTCTCCGCGGCGAACTCGGCGCGGGCCCCATGCGCATGAACCGCTCCGTGGTCATCCGCGCGGCCGCCGGCCTCGCCGCGTACCTGAAGAAGCAGGGGACCTCCCACGGGGACGGCACGGCCGGCCTCGTCGTCATCGGCTACGACGCCCGCCACAAGTCGGCGGACTTCGCCCGCGACACCGCCGCCGTCATGACGGGCGCCGGCCTGCGCGCGGCCGTACTCCCCCGCCCCCTCCCCACCCCCGTCCTCGCCTTCGCCATCCGGCACCTCGGCGCGGTCGCCGGCGTGGAGGTCACCGCCAGCCACAACCCGCCCCGCGACAACGGCTACAAGGTCTACCTGGGCGACGGCTCGCAGATCGTGCCGCCCGCGGACGCGGACATCGCCGCCGAGATCGACGCGATCACCACCCTCACCGCCGTCCCCCGCCCGGAGAACGGCTGGGAGACCCTGGACGACTCCGTCCTCGACGCCTACCTGGCCCGTACGGACGCCGTCCTCGCCCCGGGCGCCCCGCGCACGGCCCGCACCGTCTACACGGCGATGCACGGCGTCGGCAAGGACACCCTCCTCGCCGCCTTCGCCCGCGCGGGCTTCCCCGCCCCCGTCCTGGTCGCCGAGCAGGCCGACCCGGACCCGGACTTCCCCACGGTCGCCTTCCCCAACCCGGAGGAGCCGGGGGCGATGGACCTGGCCTTCACCAGGGCCCGCGAGACGAACCCCGACCTGATCATCGCCACCGACCCGGACGCGGACCGCTGCGCGGTGGCCGTGAAGGACGGCGCGGACTGGCGCATGCTCCGCGGCGACGAGGTCGGCGCGCTCCTCGCCGCCCACCTGGTGACCCGCGGTGCGCAGGGCACCTTCGCGGAGTCGATCGTCTCCTCCTCGCTCCTCGGCCGGATCGCCGAGAAGGCTGGCCTGCCCTACGCCCAGACCCTCACCGGCTTCAAGTGGATCGCCCGCGTGGAGGGCCTGCGCTACGGCTACGAGGAGGCCCTCGGCTACTGCGTCGACCCGGACGGCGTACGCGACAAGGACGGCATCACCGCGGCCCTGCTGATCACGGAACTGGCCTCGCACCTCAAGGAGAAGGGCCGTACGCTCCCGGACCTGCTGGACGACCTGGCCGTGGAGCACGGCCTGCACGCGACGGACCAGCTCTCGGTCCGTGTGCAGGATCTGTCACTGATCGCAGCCGCGATGCGCCGCCTGCGCGAGCAGCCGCCGACCGAGCTGGCGGGCCTGCCCATCACCCGCTCCGAGGACCTGACGCGGGGCACGGAGACACTGCCCCCGACCGACGGCCTGCGCTACACCCTCGACGGCGCCCGGGTGATCGTCCGCCCGTCCGGAACGGAACCCAAGCTGAAGTGCTACCTGGAGGTGGTGGTCCCGGTCGCCACCCACGCCGACCTCCCGGCGTCCCGCGCCAGGGCGACGACCCTCCTGGCCACCCTCAAGCAGGACCTGGCGAAGGCCGCGGCCATCTGACGCCGACGGCCGTCCGGCGACAGACGACGGGAGGGACGGGAGGACCGGTGCCGGTGCCACACACCCATGGCACCGGCACCGGTCCTCCGTTCACCCCCCGGCGCCGACGGACCTCAGCCCACCGCCAGCAGGATCGCCAGCACCAACGCGCCCGCCAGGGCGGGACCGGCGATCTCGTAGGCCCAGCGCACCCGCACCTCGCCCTGAGCGCTCTCCGCGTTCTCGCGGGTCTCCTGAAGCTCGCGGAGGTCGGCCATGAACTGGTCGGCCTGCGCACGGATCGGCTCGCTCTCCCCGCCACCGGCCCCCGCGGTGCCGCCGGCGCGCCCGCCCCTTCCGAGGCCGCGCTCCCCGGCGCCGGCGGCCCGCGCCTCCTGCCGGGCGGCCCGCTTGCGCGCCCGGAGGGACACCGGCACCGCCCAGAGCTGGTACTTGGCGCCGGACTTGGCGATCGCCTCGTTGGAGTAGCCGGAGCGCAGGGCGGCGACCTGGCCCCAGGGCAGCACGACCACGCGGAAGGGGTTGCGGATGCGCAGCCGGTCGGCGTTGGCGTACACGGCCGGGCGGAGGGTGAAGGCGATCACCAGGGGCACGGCGAGGATCATCACGGCCAGCGCCAGCCACGGGGTGCGGCCAGTTCCGCTGAACATCGCGTCGAAGCCCAGCCAGAGGATGATGGCGAGCAGGAGGACACCCCCCGCGATGCCTCCGGAGGACCGGTGGACCCGGTCCTGGAACTCGGGGCCCGGTGGCTGCGGCGCGGGGGACTCGTGCTCGGTCGTCATGGCCCCGATTCTGCCCGACGGCCGCCCACCGAAGAGCACGGCCCGGGCACGGCCTCGCCACAGACACGACTCACCCCCGCCCGAACGAACCCGCCCCGCCACGACCGGACCCCGCACCCGGCCCCGGCGACCCCGGCCCGGCACGCACGCAGCCCGGTCCGGCCCGGCACGGACGGAAGCCGGAATCCGGACGGAACCCGGCCGGGCATGGGACCGGACCCGGCTCACCCCCCGGCCCAGAACCCGGCCCGGACCGCAACCACGGACCCTGCACGGCACGGCACGGACGGATCCGCCCGCCACAGCCGAACCCAGGACCCGGGACGGACGGGACCCGGCCCGGCGCGGACGGAATCCGGACCGAACCCGGAATGCGGCGACATCCGGCCCGGCATGGACAGGACCCACCTCCCGGCCGGCTCAGGACCCGGCCCGGGCGACAGCCTCAGACCCGGCACAGCACGGGACGGCACGGCACAGACGCATCCCGCCCGGCACAGGCGGACCTCGGGACCTCGTCAGGGCACAGACGGAACTCGGCCCCGCCCGGCTCCGGCCCCCGCCGGGCTCCGGTCCCGGACACCGCCCGGCGCCCCGGACACCGGCCTCGGGCCTAGCCCGGAACCCGGACGGCCCCCCGCCGGCCTCCGGCCCGAAACCCGTCCCACCCCCGCCCCCGAACCAGCCCCGCAAGCCCCAACCCCGAGCCCCGCCCCCGCGCCCGGACAAAACCCGGGACTGTACAAGCCGCTACGCGCGTAGATATGCTCGCCTGGTGACCATGCCCACCACTGCACCCTCCGCACCCCCCGCGCGGGCTCTCGTCGACGTCACCGCGTCCGACAGCACGCTGCGCCGCTTCCTGCACGGGCTGCCCGGCGTCGACGCGGTCGGCCTGGAGGCGCGCGCCGCCTCGCTCGGGACCCGTTCCATCAAGACCACCGCGAAGGCGTACGCCATCGACCTCGCCATTTCGATGGTCGACCTGACGACGCTGGAAGGCGCGGACACCCCGGGCAAGGTCCGGGCGCTCGGCGCCAAGGCGGTCCACCCCGACCCGACCGACCGTACGACCCCCACCACGGCCGCGGTCTGCGTCTACCCCGACATGGTGGCCGTCGCCAAGGAGGCCGTCGCCGGTTCGGGCGTGAAGGTCGCCTCGGTGGCGACCGCCTTCCCGTCCGGCCGTGCCGCCCTCGACGTCAAGCTGGCCGACGTGCGGGACGCCGTCGCCGCGGGCGCCGACGAGATCGACATGGTCATCGACCGCGGGGCGTTCCTCGCGGGCAAGTACATGAAGGTGTACGACGAGATCGCCGCCGTGAAGGAGACGTGCGGGACGTCCGCCCGGCTGAAGGTCATCTTCGAGACCGGTGAGCTGTCCACGTACGACAACATCCGCCGCGCCTCCTGGCTCGGCATGCTCGCCGGCGCCGACTTCATCAAGACCTCCACCGGCAAGGTCGCCGTCAACGCGACCCCCGCCAACACCCTGCTCATGCTGGAGGCGGTGCGGGACTTCCGCGCCCAGACCGGTGTCCAGGTCGGCGTGAAGCCGGCCGGCGGCATCCGCACCAGCAAGGACGCGATCAAGTTCCTGGTCCTGGTCAACGAGACCGTGGGCGAGGACTGGCTGGACAACCACTGGTTCCGCTTCGGCGCCTCCTCCCTGCTCAACGATCTGCTGATGCAGCGCCAGAAGCTGGCCACCGGCCGCTACTCCGGCCCCGACTACGTGACGGTGGACTGATCACCATGACCATCGAGAAGCGGTCTTCCGCATTCGAGTACGCACCGGCGCCCGAGTCCCGCTCGATCGTCGACATCGCCCCTTCCTACGGCCTGTTCATCGACGGCGAGTTCGCCGAGGCGGCCGACGGCAAGGTCTTCAAGACGGTCTCGCCCAGCACCGAGGAGGTGCTGTCCGAGGTAGCCCAGGCCGGCCAGGCGGACGTGGACCGCGCGGTGCAGGCCGCCCGCAGGGCGTTCGCGAAGTGGTCGGCGCTGCCCGGTTCGGAGCGCGCCAAGTACCTGTTCCGCATCGCCCGCATCATCCAGGAGCGCAGCCGTGAGCTGGCGGTCCTGGAGACGCTGGACAACGGCAAGCCGATCCGGGAGACGAGGGACGCCGACCTGCCCCTGGTGGCGGCGCACTTCTTCTACTACGCGGGCTGGGCCGACAAGCTCGACCACGCGGGCTTCGGGCCGGCCCCGAAGCCGCTGGGCGTGGCCGGCCAGGTCATCCCCTGGAACTTCCCCCTCCTGATGCTGGCGTGGAAGATCGCCCCGGCGCTGGCGACCGGCAACACGGTCGTCCTCAAGCCCGCCGAGACGACGCCCCTGTCCGCGCTCTTCTTCGCCGACGTCTGCCGCCAGGCGGGCCTGCCGAAGGGTGTCGTCAACATCCTTCCGGGCTACGGTGACGCGGGCGCCGCGCTCGTGGCGCACCCGGACGTGAACAAGGTGGCCTTCACCGGTTCCACCGCGGTCGGCAAGGAGATCGCCCGGACCGTCGCGGGCACCGACAAGAAGCTCACCCTCGAACTGGGCGGCAAGGGCGCCAACATCGTCTTCGACGACGCACCAGTGGACCAGGCCGTCGAGGGCATCGTCACCGGCATCTTCTTCAACCAGGGCCAGGTCTGCTGCGCGGGCAGCCGCCTCCTCGTCCAGGAGTCGATCCACGACGAGCTGCTGGAGTCCCTCAAGCGCCGCCTGTCCACGCTGCGCCTCGGCGACCCGATGGACAAGAACACCGACATCGGCGCGATCAACTCCGCCGAGCAGCTGGCCCGGATCACCGCGCTCGCCGAGCGGGGCGAGGCGGAGGGCGCCGAGCGCTGGTCCCCGGCCTGCGAACTGCCGTCGTCGGGCTACTGGTTCGCCCCGACGCTGTTCACGAACGTCAGCCAGGCGCACACCATCGCCCGCGACGAGATCTTCGGCCCGGTGCTGTCGGTGCTCACCTTCCGCACGCCGGACGAGGCGGTCGCCAAGGCGAACAACACGCCGTACGGCCTCTCGGCGGGCATCTGGACCGAGAAGGGGTCGAGGATCCTCGCCGTCGCGAACAAGCTCCGCGCGGGCGTGATCTGGTCCAACACGTTCAACAAGTTCGACCCGACCTCGCCGTTCGGCGGTTACAAGGAGTCGGGCTTCGGCCGCGAGGGCGGCCGCCACGGCCTGGAGGCGTACCTCGATGTCTGACAAGACGGACAAGACCGAACCGCGGCTTTCGGTCTTCAAGACCTACAAGCTGTACGTGGGCGGGAAGTTCCCGCGTTCCGAGAGCGGCCGGGTGTACGAGGTGACGGACTCGAAGGGCAACTGGCTGGCGAACGTCCCGCTGTCCTCCCGCAAGGACGCCCGTGACGCGGTCGTGGCCGCGCGCAAGGCGTTCGGTGCGTGGTCGGGCGCGACCGCGTACAACCGGGGTCAGATCCTCTACCGCATCGCGGAGATGCTGGAGGGCCGGCGCGAGCAGTTCGTGCGCGAGGTCGCCGACGCCGAGGGCCTGTCGAAGGCGAAGGCGGCGGCGGTCGTGGACGCGGCCATCGACCGCTGGGTCTGGTACGCGGGCTGGACCGACAAGATCGCCCAGGTGGTGGGGGGCGGCAACCCGGTCGCCGGGCCGTTCTTCAACCTCTCCTCGCCCGAGCCGACCGGTGTCGTGGCCGTACTGGCGCCCCAGGAGTCGTCCTTCCTGGGCCTGGTCTCGGTGATCGCCCCCGTGATCGCCACCGGGAACACCGCGGTCGTGATCGCGAGCGAGAGGTCCCCGCTTCCGGCGCTCTCCCTGGGTGAGGTGCTGGCCACCTCCGACCTGCCCGGCGGGGTCGTCAACGTCCTGTCCGGCCGTACGGCGGAGATCGCTTCCCCGCTCGCCGCGCACCAGGACGTCAACGCGATCGACCTGGCGGGAGCCGACGAGGCGCTGGCCAAGGAACTGGAGATCGCGGCGGCCGACAACCTCAAGCGCGTTCTGCGTCCACAGCCTGTGGATTTCTTCGCGACTCCCGGCATCGACCGCATGACCGCCTTCCTGGAGACCAAGACGGTCTGGCACCCGACGGGGTCGCTGGGCGCGTCGGGTTCGTCGTACTGACGGACCCGCCCACGCGGAGAGCCGCGTCTCCCCTCCGTCCGGGGGAGGCGCGGCTCTCTTCGTGCGCGTTCGCCTCGGTCAGCGCAGCGACCCGACCGCCTGCCCCACCACCGGAATGCTGCCGACCGACGGGGCCTGCGCCACCGGGCCGGTGAGCATCCTCGACGTCAGCGGCCGGAAGTCGGCGACCTGGGTGCCGACGCCGTTGTCGAGCGGGTCGACGCCGGTTCCCGCCAGGGGGTTGGGCTTGAGGCCGGCGACCGGTCCGGTGACGTAGCCGACCGTGCCGGCCAGCGCCTGAAGGCCCGCCTGCGGGTCGACCTTGCCCAGCGAGCCGGTGCGGTAGGTCCCGCCCACCACCGGGACGGTCTCCGCCGAGGCCGTCGCCGCGCCCGCTCCCAGGGCGGCACCGGCGGTCGCGACGGCGATCAGGGCACGCCGGGCGGTGGGGCGGGAGAGCTGGGAGGGGGACGCGTGTCGAGCCATGTCTGGTGCCACCTTCTGGTGCGCAGAGTAACGAGAACAGCGCACAGGGTAGTTGAGACGCAACCCACGCTCCAAAGCCGACCCGCGGGGTCGGCAGGAGGGCCACCATGCGTCAAACTGGTGTTCCGTGAGCCTTCATCCCCCGTCTGCCGCCCGTGTCGTGCTGCTCTGCGGCCCTTCGGGTTCGGGCAAGTCCCTGGTCGCCGCCCGTTCCGGGCTGCCCGTGCTGCGCCTCGACGACTTCTACAAGGAGGGCGACGACCCCACGCTGCCGCTGGTGGCGGGGAGTTCGGACATCGACTGGGACCACCCGGAGTCCTGGGACGCGGACGTCGCGGTCGAGGCGATCGCCCAGCTGTGCGCGACGGGCAGCACCGGAGTGCCGGTGTACGACCTCGCCCGCAGCGCCCGCACCGGCGAGAGCATCCTGGACATCGGCCGTACGCCGCTGTTCATCGCGGAGGGCATCTTCGCCGCCGAGATCGTCGGGCGCTGCCGTGAACTGGGCGTGCTGGCCGACGCGCTGTGCCTGACCCGCGGGCCCGTGACCACCTTCCGGCGGCGCTTCCTGCGGGATCTGCGGGAGGGCCGCAAGTCGGTGCGGTTCCTGCTGCGCCGCGGCTGGCGGCTGATGCGCGCCGAGCGGTCGATCATCGCCCGTCAGATCGCCCTGGGCGCCCACGCCTGCGGCCGGGAGGAGGCGCTCGGCCGGATGGCCGCCGCGGCGACAGGCCGCCAGGGACGGACGCCCACGGCGGCCTGAGCGCCGTACGGCCGCCGTCGGTACGTACGCGCGCGGACGAGAACGGGACTGGAAGGACCCCCCGGCCCTCCAGTCCCGCTCCCCTTGGTGCTCCCCCACTTCCCCCGGGGGTCCCCCGTCACGCTCCCCCGTGAGCCCCCGTGATTCCCCCCGGTCCCCCGGTACTTCCCCCGTTTCCCCCAGACCCCCGGTGAGCTCAGGCGACGAGCTCGCCGAAGGACTCCTCCTGGTCACGGCCGAAGCTGAGGACCTCGTCCTCGCGCAGCCGGCGCAGCGAGCGCCAGATGCTGGACTTCACCGTGCCGACGCTGATGCCGAGTATGTCCGCGATCTCCGGGTCCGTGCGGCCCTCGTAGTAGCGCAGGACCAGCATGGTGCGCTGGAGTTCGGGCAGCCGGGCCAGCGCCTGCCACAGGACCGCGCGCAGTTCGGTGCCGCGCATCGCGTCCGTGTCGCCGGGCGTCTCCGGCAGTTCCTCGGTCGGGTACTCGTTGAGCTTGCGGCGCCGCCAGGCGCTGATGTGCAGATTGGTCATGGTGCGGCGGAGGTATCCGCCGACGGCCCCCTTGTCACTGATCCGGTCCCACGCCTTGTACGTCGAGAACAGTGCGCTCTGCAGCAGGTCCTCGGCCTCGAAGCGGTCGCCGGTGAGGTGGTAGGCGGTCGCGTACAGGGAGGCGCGGCGCTCCTGGACGTAGGCGGTGAACGCCGCTTCGGCGTCCACGGCCTCCGACCGGGTACGGCGCTCCCCCGAGCCCTCCCCGTACGCGGTTCCCCCGTGTGTTTCCCCCGTGTGCGCGTCAGCCACCGTCATGAACCCGGTGTGCTGACGCCCGGTGCCGCGAGCGCACCCCCGCAAGCTCACGGCACCGGACTTCTCCGAACCCCGGGTCACGTCGTGCAGACGCGTGACCACTGCGCTGGTGCTGTTGCTGTGCAGCGTGTTCATCTCGCGCCCCCCGTCGTGGAGTCCCCGTGTTCGCCCTGCTCGGTTCTCACCGCTTGCTTGCCTGTGCCGAAAAGCTTGCCCCGGCCACTTCATGGCCGTGTCCGCCGACTGTCACAGACCTGTCACAGGGGCCATTGGTGACGGTCGTCATTCGCGGGAGATGTGTGGGAGCGCTCCAGGTGTCGAAACCCCACCCCCGTATGGGCCAGAATGAGGCCCGTGCCTTCCCTGTTGCTGATCGAGGACGACGACGCCATCCGGACGGCCCTGGAGCTCTCACTGACGCGCCAGGGACACCGGGTGGCCACCGCTGCCAGCGGTGAGGACGGTCTGAAGCTGTTGCGCGAGCAGCGGCCGGACCTGATCGTGCTGGACGTGATGCTGCCCGGCATCGACGGATTCGAGGTGTGCCGGCGCATCCGGCGCACTGACCAGCTGCCGATCATTCTGCTGACCGCGCGCAGCGATGACATCGACGTGGTCGTGGGCCTGGAGTCCGGTGCCGACGACTACGTGGTCAAACCCGTGCAGGGCCGGGTCCTGGACGCCCGGATCCGGGCCGTGCTGCGGCGCGGCGAGCGGGAGGCGAACGACTCGGCGACCTTCGGCAGCCTCGTCATCGACCGGGCGGCGATGACGGTGACGAAGAACGGCGAGGACCTCCAGCTGACCCCGACCGAACTCAGGCTGCTCCTGGAGCTGAGCCGGCGGCCCGGTCAGGCACTGTCGCGGCAGCAGCTGCTGCGGCTGGTGTGGGAGCACGACTACCTCGGTGACTCGCGGCTCGTGGACGCCTGTGTGCAGCGGCTGCGCGCCAAGGTCGAGGACGTGCCGTCGTCCCCGACGCTGATCCGTACCGTGCGCGGAGTCGGTTACCGCCTGGACGCGCCTCAGTGACGGATCGGCAAGGGGGCCTTGGCGGCTGGACCGCGGGCCGTAAGGGAACTCTGTCCCGGCTGCGGTTCACCAGTCTGCGTCTGCGGCTGGTCGTCGTCTTCGCGCTGGTGGCGCTGACCGCCGCCGTGTCCGCGTCCGGGATCGCGTACTGGCTCAACCGCGAGGCGGTGCTGACCCGTACGCAGGACGCGGTGCTGCGCGACTTCCAGCAGGAGATGCAGAACCGTGCGGGTGCGCTGCCGGTGCATCCCACGCAGGACCAGTTGCAGCGCACGGCCGGCCAGATGGCGGGCAGCAGCCAGCGGTTCAGTGTGCTGCTGGTCGGCCAGGACGCGGACGGCCGGGCGGTGTACGGCAACTCCGGTGGGCTGAGCGGCTTCTCCCTCGAGGACGTGCCCGTCTCGCTGCGCACGGCGGTGAACAAGCAGCAGAAGCTCTCCTCGGCCAACAAGGCGCCGTACCACCTGTACTGGCAGCGGATCACCGATCACGGCACGCCCTGTCTGGTGGCGGGGACGAAGGTGATCGGCGGCGGCCCGACCGGCTACATGCTCAAGTCGCTGGAGCCGGAGGCGAAGGATCTGAACTCGCTGGCGTGGTCGCTGGGCATCGCCACCGCGCTGGCGCTGGTCGGGGCCGCGCTGCTGGCGCAGGCCGCCGCCACGACGGTGCTGAAGCCGGTGCACCGCCTGGGAGTGGCCGCGCGCCGCCTCGGCGAGGGCAAGCTGGACACCCGGCTCAGGGTGTCCGGCACGGACGAACTCGCCGATCTCTCCCGGACGTTCAACAACGCCGCCGAGGCACTGGAGAAGCGGGTGGCCGACATGGCCGCGCGCGACGAGTCCTCCCGCCGTTTCGTGGCGGACATGAGCCATGAGCTGCGTACGCCACTGACCGCGATCACCGCCGTGACGGAGGTGCTCGAGGAGGAACTGGACTCCGAGGGCGGCGGCATCGACCCGATGATCGAGCCCGCCGTACGGCTCGTGGTCAGCGAGACCCGGCGGCTGAACGACCTGGTCGAGAACCTGATGGAGGTCACCCGCTTCGACGCGGGCACGGCCCGGCTGGTCCTGGACGACGTCGACATCGCCGACCAGATCACGGCCTGTATCGACGCCCGTGCCTGGCTGGACGCGGTGGAGCTGGACGCCGAGCGCGGCATCCACGCCCGCCTGGACCCGCGCCGCCTGGACGTCATCCTCGCCAACCTCATCGGCAACGCCCTCAAGCACGGTGGTTCGCCGGTGCGGGTGTCGGTGCGGGAGGCGGACGACGAGGTGGTGATCCAGGTGCGCGACCACGGTCCCGGCATCCCGGAGGACGTCCTTCCCCACGTCTTCGACCGCTTCTACAAGGCGAGCGCCTCCCGGCCGCGCTCCGAGGGCAGCGGCCTGGGCCTGTCCATCGCCCTGAACAACGCCCACATCCACGGCGGCGACATCACCGCCGCCAACTCGCCCGACGGCGGCGCCGTGTTCACGCTGCGGCTGCCCCGGGACGCCTCCGCGCTCGCCGCGCAGACGACGGAGGGCGACGGGAACGGCGAGGGCCAGGGCAAGGGCGGCGGCGAGAGCCGGGGCGGCGGAAGCGGCGGCACGGCGAAGGGGGGTGCCCGATGACGGCACACGACAGACGACAGGGACGCCGGGGACGACGGGTGTCCGCACGCCGGTGCCTGCCGGCGCTTCCGGCGCTGGCCTTGCTGCTTCTCGCCGGGTGCGGGATCCGTCCCACCCAGGTGCCCACCGACTTCGGCGCCGCGCCCTCGCGGGTGCCGTGCTCGCTGCCCGGGCCCGACCTGACCACGCAGACCTCGCGCGGGGTGCCCGTGCAGGTGTTCCTGCTGTGCGGCTCGTCGCTGGTGGCCGTGGACCGCGTGGTGCGGGTGCCGGAGGGCACGGCGGACGCGCGGCGGCGTGTGATCGTCGCGCAGGGTCTGCTGGAACAGCTCGCCGCCTCGCCGTCGGCCGGCGAGAAGGCGGCCGGGTACGCCACGCACGTCCCGCGCGGCCTGACCGTGACCGGGCCGCACCCCAAGGACCCGGAGGACACGCTCCGGGTGAGCAAGGCCCCGGCCGGCCTGAATCCGTACGCCCTCGCGCAGATCGTCTGCACACTGTCCGACTCGGCCGCCGCCGAGGGGGACGGCTCGGTGGTGCTCGGCGGCCCCGACGACACCCGGCTGCGCCGTTACGCGTGCACCGACGGCCTCCGTTCCCACCCGGGCACGACGAAGCCGTCGTCGACGGATGCCACGGACGGCTGAGGCAGGGCACCTCACGGACCTCACGACACTCCGGATCTCGCGGCATCACGGCATCCCGGCTCCCCCGGAACGCGGGCGCCCGGCGCGGCGAGTGAGCCGAAGGGGCGCGCCTGTGCCGAGTGGGTGAACACGCGGAGGCCCGAAGGGTCGAGCACGATCACCCACTCGGCACAGGCTTCTGCGCCCCGGAGGCGAACCGAGCCACAAAAAAGGGCGCGCGGAACCGATCGGGGCGATAGGCGCGTCTTGGGGGGCGTGCAGCGTCAAGGCTCCATCGGCGGCAGCGCCGCGATCCGCGTCCGCGTGACGGCAGGTGTCCTCCTCGTCGCCCATCTCGCGCTCGTCGCCTGGCTGATGCTGCGTCCGCTGAACGTCCCGTGGGTGATGCCGGCCAATCTGCGGCCCCTCGCCGGCGTCCGCGCCGATCTGGCGCTGGGCTGGCCCGAAGCGGCCCGGCGCATCGGTGAGGACCTGGGGCTGCTGGCCCCGCTGGGGGTGCTGCTGCCGCTGGCGGGCGGCAGGCCGCGCCCCTCCCCGCTCGCGTCCCTGGCCCGTACGGTGGCGGCGGGCGCCCTGATATCCGTGGGCATCGCGCTGTTGCAGACGGGCGTGCCCGGACGTGTCGTGGACGTCGACACGCTGCTGCTGAACACCCTGGGCGTGGCCCTCGCCCATCTCGCCGTCGTCCCGGCTCTCCGCTCGCGCCTGCGCCGCAGGGCCGAGCGCCTGGAGGTTTCGGAGGTACGGCAGGAGGAGCCGCCTCAGGGTCGTACCCCGACGATTCCCAGGGTCGGGATCGCTCCGTGGAGCGACGCTTTGCCCCCTTCGTCTCCGTAGCGTGGATGTCAGACGGGGCGCCGAAGGGGAGCCCCCGCACCACCGACAGCTCACGGAGGCAGACAGATGAACGCCGCCCTTGCCCGCCCCACGAACGGCCGCATGATCGGCGGAGTGTGCGCCGCGCTGGCTCGGCGCTTCGGCACCTCCGCGACGACGATGCGGGTGATCTTCCTGCTGTCCTGTCTGCTGCCGGGCCCGCAGTTCCTGGTCTACCTCGCGCTGTGGGTCCTGCTGCCCTCGGAGGACAAGGCCGCCCGCACGGCCTGGTAGCCGCACCGGCCGGACATCGCCGGATCCGCCGGACATCGCCGGAACAGACGCCGCCGGGGCGCACCCTGAAGCAAGGGGTGCGCCCCGGCGGCATGTCGGCGTCGGTGCTGTGTGCTGCGGTGCGCTGCGATGCGGTGGTGGGCGGTGCTCAGCCGACGGGGAGGCCGTTGACCGGCAGGCCGTGCGTGGGCAGGCCCTGGACCGGCAGTCCGCCGAGCAGTCCGGCGACCGGCTTGGTGGGGCCGTGCTCGAGCACGCTCTGGGCGACCGGCTGCGCGGCGGCGAGCCCCGTCGCCAGCGTGGGCTTGGCCTGCTTCAGCGCCGGACCGGCCCCCGGCAGCATGTTGGTGACGTTCTCCGTCGGGAGCGCCTGGCTGACGGTGCCCAGCGCCTGGCCGGCGTCCGGCACGGCCGGTGCGGCGTTCGCGGCGCCCGCCCCTGCGGCGGCGAATGCGGCGCCGAGGGCGGCGACACCGAGGGTCTTGGCGGCAGACTGCTTCATGAAAATGCGTCCTTGACTGGAAGACGGGGAACCGAGCGGTCCACGACCGTAAACACGCCGGGCCGTCCGCCGCAAACAGTGAAATGCGGACGGCTTGTGAAAGCCGTCCACACCCGCCCGTCGTCCGCCGTGCCGCTTTCAGTCCTCCGAGGGCACAGAAGCCCTGGTGGAGGCGGTTTGACTAAACAGCCATTCGGATTTCAGCGCCGCATATCCGGGCTTGATCACGTCGTTGATCATGGCCAGCCGTTCATCGAAAGGAATGAACGCTGATTTCATCGCATTGACGGAGAACCACTGCATGTCGTCGAGCGTGTAACCGAATGCCTCGACCAGGTGCTCGAACTCCCGGCTCATGCTGGTGTGGGACATGAGCCGGTTGTCCGTGTTGACCGTGGCACGGAAGTGCAGGCGGCGCAGCAGCCCGATGGGGTGCTCGGCATAGGAGGCGGCGGCGCCGGTCTGGAGGTTGGAGCTCGGGCACAGCTCCAGGGGGATGCGCTTGTCGCGGACGTAGGAGGCGAGCCGCCCGAGGGTGACGGTGCCGTCCTCGTGGACGTGGATGTCGTCGATGATGCGCACCCCGTGCCCGAGCCGGTCGGCGCCGCACCACTGGAGCGCCTGCCAGATGGAGGGCAGGCCGAAGGCCTCGCCGGCGTGGATGGTGAAGTGGTTGTTCTCCCGCTTCAGATACTCGAAGGCGTCCAGGTGCCGGGTGGGCGGGTAACCGGCCTCGGCGCCCGCGATGTCGAAGCCGACGACGCCGAAGTCGCGGTAGCGGTTGGCGAGTTCGGCGATCTCCAGGGCGCGTGCGGCGTGCCGCATGGCGGTGAGCAGGGCGCCGATCCGGATGCGCCGTCCCTCGGCGAGGGCGAGCCGCTCGCCCTCCCGGAACCCTTCGTTGACGGCCTCGACGACCTCCTCCAGGCTCAGTCCGCCCTCCAGGTGCTGCTCGGGGGCGTAGCGCACCTCGGCGTAGACGACGCCGTCCTCGGCGAGGTCCTGGGCGCACTCGCGGGCGACGCGGACGAGCGCGTCCCGGGTCTGCATCACGCCGACGGTGTGGGAGAAGGTCTCCAGGTACCGCTCCAGCGAGCCGGAGTCGGCGGCCTCGCGGAACCACAGGCCGAGCTTTTCCGGGTCGGTGTCGGGGAGTGGGGAGTAGCCCGAGGCGCGGGCGAGGTCGACGACGGTGCCGGGGCGGAGTCCGCCGTCGAGGTGGTCGTGCAGCAGGACCTTGGGCGCCCGGCGGATCTGGTCCGTGCTCGGGGTGTTCCCCAGGTGGGCAGTCTGGCTCGTCATTTCCGCACCCTAACGCCTACGCGCGTAGAAATCCGCCGTTCCGGGAGCGTGCGGCAGATGTCCGGTTCCCGCCCTGTACAGATCCGTCGATACGTAACGGTGACCGCACGGACGGGTGGCGTGGACCGGTGCTTCTGCCACTGTTCTGTCATGGCACAGCAAGCGACGCCGGTCCGCGCGGCCCGGCTGGGGAGGACGCTCGGCCCGGAGCCGACGGCGGTGAGCGGAGCGGTGCTGCTGCTCCCGGGCGGCCGGGAGGTCTCCGGGCGCAGGCCCTCCCCGGTGCTGGCGAGCGCCTCCATGCGCGCCCTCGGGCGCAGGCTGGCCCGCGCCGCCCGCGACGAGGGCCTGGCCACGCACGTGGTGCACTACCGCTACCGCGGCTGGAACGGCAGCGAGGCACACCTCGCCCGCGACGCCACATGGGCGGTCGAGGAGGTCGTACGGCGCTACGGCGACGTCCCGGTGTGCCTGGCCGGACTCGACATGGGCGGCCGGGCGGCGCTGCACGCGGGCGGGCACGAGGCCGTCGAGGCGGTGGTGGCGATCGCCCCCTGGCTGCCCGAGGAGGACGTGGCCGCCTCACCCGAACCGGTCAAGCAGCTCGTCGGGCGCCGGGTGCTGATCGTGCACGGCACCAACGACGAGCGGAGCGATCCCGAGCTGTCCTTCCGGTTCGCGGCGCGGGCCAAGAAGGCAAACCGGGACGTGTGCCGGTTCGAGGTGCACGCCGACGGGCACGGGCTGCGCCAGTACCGCGACGAGGTCACCGCGCTGGCCACCGACTTCATCATGGGCACCCTGTTCGGGCGGCCGTTCTCACGGCCCGTGCAGGACGCCCTGGCCGCACCCCCGCCGCTGGGGCTGCGGATGCCGCTGGCGGCGGGGTTCGGCAGGACGCTGCGGCACTGATCGCCCCAGGGCCTCTCGTTTGGATCATGCCGGGCTCGCGGGCCCTGGCACCGCGCCTCGCCGCGTTGTCGTCGGTTGCCATGGCTCCGCCCTGACGCCCTCCTCCGCCTTGCGATCCTCCCCCACTGCCTGAACGGCGTGGGAGGTACCCCCATCACCAGACCCCGCTCCCTGATCCGGCCTGATCCAAACGAAAGGCCCTAGCGGCGTCACGGCAGCAGCCTGCCGCGCCGGGACAGCAGGAACTTCTTGAACGCTGCCACCGGGGGCGTGTCCGGGTGGCCCTCCAGCCAGGCGACGCCGATCTCCCGTACCGCGCGCGGGGCCGTGACCGACAGCTCGGCCACCCCGGGCCGGGGGACGGGCGGCGGGGGCAGCAGGGCCACTCCGAGCCCGGCGGCGACCAGGCCCCGCAGGGTCTCCGTCTCCTCGCCCTCGAAGGCCACCCTCGGTTTGAAGCCGGCCTCACGGCACAGGGCGTCGGTGATCCGGCGCAGTCCGTAGCCGGGCTCCAGGGTCACGAACACCTCCTCGGCGGCCTCGGCGAGGCGGACGCGGCGGCGGGCGGCGAGCCGGTGGTCGGCGGGGACGACCAGGCGCAGCTTCTGCTCGTCGAGGCGGCGGGCGACGAGGTCCGGGGCGTCCGGCACGGGTGAGGTCAGGCAGAGGTCCAGCTCGCCCGCGCGCAGCCGTTCCAGCATGGCCTCGCCGTAGTTCTGGACGAGGCTGAAGCGGACGCGGGGGTGGTCGGCGCGGAAGGCGTGGATCAGTCCGGGCACGGTCTCGGCGCCCATGGTGTGCAGGAAGCCGAAGGCGACCTTGCCGGTGGCCGGGTCGGCGTCGGCGCGTACCTCCTCGGCGGCGCGTTCGATCTCGGCGAGGGCCCGTTCGACGGAGGTGAGGAAGGTGCGGCCGGCGGGCGTCAGGGACACCGTACGGCCGTGCCGGGCGAACAGGTCGACGCCGAGGTCCTGCTCCAGGCGGACCATGGCACGGGAGAGGGTCGACTGCGGGACCCGCATCTCCTGCGCGGCGCGCGTGACGTGCTCGATGCGGGCGACGCCGGCGAAGTGGGCGAGGCGGGGCGCGAGCAGGCGCGCGATCTCCTCGGTGTTCCTTTCGATGTCTTCTGTGTCACCGGACGGTGACAGCCGACCTTGTGACCTCTGCTGATGCGCCATGGGAACGATTATGGCCATTCCATGCATTGGACGGATGAGGGTCGGGGTTCCTACGGTCGAAGCATGTCTCCCGCCAGTACCGGGGCGTCCACCGTCGTGGGCGCCGCACGCACCGTCCCTGCCGTCGACGCCACCGATTCCCGTATGACCCCGGGCGGTCCCGGCTACCGCCGGATGAGCCTCGCCCTCTTCCTCGCCGGTGTCGCGACCTTCGCGCTGCTGTACTCCACGCAGGCGCTGCTGCCGCTGATCTCCGGGGAGTTCGGGGTGGCGGCGAGCGAGGCGAGCTGGACGGTCGCCGCGGCGACCGGTGGGCTGGCCCTGTTCGTCCTCCCGATGAGCGCGCTGTCGGAACGTTTCGGCCGCCGTACGGTGATGACGGTCTCGCTGACGGTCGCGGTGGCCGTCGGCCTGCTGGTGCCGTTCGCGCCGTCGCTGGGCGCGCTGGTGGCGCTGCGGGCGTTGCAGGGTGCCGCGCTGGCGGGGCTGCCGGCCTCCGCGCAGGCCTATCTGGCGGAGGAGGTCCGCCCGAGGGCGCTGGTCACGGCGATCGGCCTGTTCGTGGCGGGCAACAGCGTGGGCGGGATGAGCGGCCGGGTCATCACCGGCTGGGTCGCCCAGGCGTGGGGCTGGCGGATCGCCGTGGGCGTCGTCGGCGTGATCGCGGTGCTGTGCGCGGCGGCGTTCCGTCTGCTGCTGCCGGCGCCGAGGCACTTCAGGCCGGGCTCACTGCGCCCGCGCGTGCTGGCCGGCACGGTCCGCGACCACCTGGCCGACCCGCTGCTGCGCCGTCTGTACGCGATCGGCGCGCTGTTCATGACGGTGTTCGGCGGGGTCTACACGGTGATCGGCTACCGCCTGACCGAGGCGCCGTTCTCCCTCCCCCAGGGCATCGTCGGTTCGATCTTCCTGGTGTATCTCGTGGGCACGGTGTCGGCGTCGACGGCGGGACGGCTGGTGGGCCGGCTGGGCCGCAGGGGCGCCCTGTACCTGGCGGGTGCCACGACGGCGGCGGGACTGCTGCTGTCGCTGCTGGACTCGGTCGTGCCGGTGCTCCTCGGCCTGGTCCTGATCACGGCGGGCTTCTTCGCCGGGCACGCGGTGGCCTCCTCGGCGGTCAGCAGGACCGCCGCCCACGGCCGCGCCCAGGCCTCCGCCCTGTACCAGTCCGCGTACTACATCGGCTCCAGCGCCGGCAGCACCGTCGGCGCCATGGCCTTTCACGCCCAGGGCTGGCCGGGGACGGTCGGGGTCGGCCTGCTGGCGGTGCTGGGCGTCGTGGCGATCACGGTGCTCGGATCCCGGGCGGCACGGGTGGCGGCGCGGCGCGAGCCGGTGGCGGCGTAGCCCGGGCGAACTGGGACACGGGCCCCTCACACGCCTGTGACCTGCTGCTTTCTCCGCTTCGGGGGCCGTTGTCAGTGGGCTGCTGTAGCTTCCGAAGTGCTGGGCGCGACGACGCGCACGGACGGAACGGCCGCAGGGGTGGGTGGACGACGATGAGCAACGGTACGGCGACGGCGGACCTCGACGCAGAGCTGGAGAAGTACCGGGTCGAGCTGACCGGTTACTGCTACCGCATGCTCGGCTCGTCCTTCGAGGCCGAGGACGCGGTGCAGGACACCCTGGTACGCGCCTGGCGCAGCCACGACCGGTTCGAGGGCCGCTCCAGCCTTCGCTCGTGGCTGTACCGCATCGCGACGAACGTGTGCCTGGACATGCTGTCGGCGGGCAACAAGCGGGCCCGGCCGATGGATCTGACGGAGTCGACACCACTGGCCCGGGCGGCTCTGGCGCCCCGCCCGGACAACACCTGGCTGGAGCCGATGCCGGACGGCCGGATCCTGCCGGCGGTCGAGGACCCGGCGGAGGCGGCGATCGCCAAGGAGTCCGTACGGCTGGCGTTCATGGCGGCGCTCCAGCAGCTCCCGGCCAAGCAGCGGGCCGTGCTGATCCTGCGCGAGGTGCTGGCCTGGAAGGCGAGCGAGGTCGCCGAGCTGCTCGGCACGACGGTCGCCTCGGTCAACAGCGCCCTGCAGCGGGCACGGGCCACACTGGCCGAGCGGGAGGACACAGGCGCCCGAGCCGAGGTGTCCGATCCGCTGGACGAGGAGCAGCAGAAGCTCCTGGAGCGCTATGTGAAGGCGTTCGAGGGGTACGACATGACGGCGCTGACCGCGCTGCTGCACGAGGACGCGGTGATGACGATGCCGCCGTTCGACCTGTGGCTGACCGGCTCGGCGGACATCACGGGCTTCATGACGACGCTCGGCGCGGCCTGTGCGGGCTCGCGTCTGCTGCCGGTCCGGGCGAACGGGCTGCCGGGCTTCGCCCAGTACAAGCCGGACCCGGAGAAGGGCGGCTTCACGCCGTGGGCCGTGCAGGTGCTGGAGATCTCAGACGGCCGGATCCTCGGCTTCCACTGCTTCCTCGACACCCAGCGCTGGTTCCCGCTGTTCGGGCTGCCCCTCCATCTCGAAGGTGAGGCCGACCAGGGCGAGCAGGGCGTGTAGCGCGGGGTCGGGGTCGCGCAGCCGGATGCGGCCCCCGGCCCGCCGGGCGGCCAGCCGAAGCCGCGCCAGCAGGTCGACGGTGCCGAGGCCGGGCGGTCCCAGCCCGCCCACGTCGCACACCACGACACCGGCCCCGGTCCTCTCCAGCAGACCGCGCACGTCGTCGCACAGCCCCCTCACCTCCTCCCGGGTGACGGGGCCGGCGAGCACGAGCACGGCGGGTGTCATGGCGTCCACGATCGGTAGACCCCCGGCCGGGGCACAACTCATCGCGGTGGGGCGACCCGCCGGAGATCACATTGACCCGCAGCCCTCCCTCACCTGAGGGTGAGTGCATGCCCCATGCATCAGCACCGCCCTGGATACCCGACGGCCTCCTGAGCTGTGCCGAGGAGGCCGTGTGCAAGGGGTGCTGACCGGGTTCGCGGTCATCGCGGCCGTGATCGGCGTCGGCTATCTGATCGGGCGGCGCGGCTACCTCGGCGACCAGGGTCGGGAGGTGCTGACCAAGCTGGCCTTCCATGTGGCGACCCCGGCTCTGCTGTTCACCACGCTGGCGCGGGCCGACCTGTCGGTGGTCTTCTCCGGCCGGCTGCTGGTGACGGCGGCGAGCACGGCGGCAGCGGCGGGCGTCTTCGTGGCGTTCGGCGCGGTACGGCACTGGGGCGTGGGCCGCACCACGATCGGCGCCCTGTGTTCCAGTTACGTCAATTCCGGCAATCTGGGCATCCCGATCGCCGCGTATGTCCTCGGTGACGCCTCGCTGGTGGCGCCGGTGCTGCTGTTCCAGCAGATCCTGGTCACGCCCATCGCCCTGACGGTCCTGGACCTGTCCGGCGCGGGTGAGAAGGGCCCCCTGTGGCAGCGTCTGCTGACGCCGCTGCGCAACCCGGTCGCGGTGGGCGCCCTGAGCGGCGTACTGATCTCGGCGACCGGTGTGCACGTGCCCGGCCCGGTGATGGAGCCGATCACCCTGATCGCCAACATGTCCGTCCCGGCCGTCCTTCTGGCCTTCGGGATCGCCCTGCGCGGCAGCCCGGCCCCCGGCCGGGGCCGGGACCGTCAACCGGTGCTGCTGTCGGTCGCGCTGAAGTCGGTGGGCCAGCCGGTCGCCGCCTGGGCACTGGCGACGAGCGTCTTCGGGCTGCGGGGCCCGCAACTGCTGGACGTGGTGGTGACCTCGGCCCTGCCCGCCGCCCAGAACCTCTTCACCTACGCCAGCCGCTACCGGGTGGGCGAGTCACTGGCCCAGGAGTCGATCCTGCTGTCGACGATCCTGTCGGTGCCGGTGCTGGTGGCTGTGGCGGCGTTGTTGGGGTGACGAAGTTTCAGTCCACCGGGAACTCGCCGGTGTCGATCACGACGTCGAAGGGGGCGGGCAGTTTGACGGGTTCGCCGAACTTGGCCGTGACCAAGGGGCGGTAGACATCGCCCTTCGGCTCTCCGTAGAGCGTCACGGTGGGACCGTCCGGGGCCCATCGGTCGACGAGGAGGTACAGCGGGATGCCGGCGGTGGCGTAGGCGGCGGGCTTGCTGATGCGGTCGTGGCGGGCGTTGGACTTGGACGTCACCTCGACGACGAGTTCGGCGAGAGCGGCCGGGACGTGTGTGTCCGATTCCGCGCACTCCGGTCGCGGAGCCACCACAAGGTCCGGAATGAGCATGCCCAGACGCGACGGCACGGCGATCGCCAGTGTCTGGTAGATGCCCCAGTCGTCGGGGATCGCGGAGTAGAGGCGACGCTGGATCAGCTCCGCGATGACGTTGTGGCGGGGTGCGGGAGCAGGCGACACGGTGATGATCCCCTCGATGATCTCCACCTTGCTGCCCTCGGGCCATTCCATCTCCTCCCAGAACCGGACGAGGTCGTCCCAGCTCTGGTCGGGGTCCTGGCTCACGGTGAGTGCGCTCATGGCGGTTCTCCCATCGGTGCGTCACCGATCCCAGCATGCCGAACGGGACCGGCGGTGGTCCACCGATCCCGTTCACCCGAAAGGAGAAACGCCTGATCAGGCGATACGTTCCAGCACCACGGGGGACGCCGTGAAGGCCGTGTCGGGTGCCGCGATGTCGTAGGAGCCCCGCACCGCCTCGAGGGCGTATTCGAAGCGCTCCGGGGTGTCCGTGTGGAGGGTCAGGAGGGGCTGGCCCTCCGTCACCGTGTCGCCCGGCTTGGCGTGGAGTTCGACGCCCGCCGCCGCCTGTACCGGGTCCTCCTTGCGGGCGCGGCCCGCGCCGAGGCGCCAGGCGGCGACGCCGATGTCGTAGGCGTCGAGGCGGGTCAGGACGCCGGAGGCGGCGGCCTTGACCACGTGCTGTTCGCGGGACGTGGGCAGGGGCGCGTCCGGGTCGCCGCCCTGGGCGGCGATCATGCGGCGCCAGACGTCCATCGCCGAGCCGTCGGCCAGGGCCTTGGCGGGGTCGACGTCCTTCAGGCCGGCCGCGTCCAGCATCTCCCGGGCGAGGGCCAGGGTCAGCTCCACCACGTCCGCCGGGCCGCCGCCCGACAGGACCTCCACGGACTCGCGGACCTCCAGGGCGTTGCCCGCCGTCAGGCCGAGCGGCGTCGACATGTCGGTGAGCAGGGCGACCGTCTTCACGCCGTGGTCCGTGCCGAGGCCGACCATCGTGGACGCCAGCTCACGGGCGTCCTCGATGGTCTTCATGAAGGCGCCGGAGCCCACCTTCACGTCCAGGACCAGGCTGCCCGTGCCCTCCGCGATCTTCTTGGACATGATGGAGGAGGCGATCAGCGGGATCGCCTCGACCGTGCCGGTCACGTCACGCAGGGCGTAGAGCTTCTTGTCGGCGGGGGCCAGGCCGTCGCCCGCCGCGCAGATCACCGCGCCGACCTCGTCCAGGACGCGCAGCATCTCCTCGTTGGACAGCAGCGCCCGCCAGCCGGGGATCGACTCCAGCTTGTCCAGCGTGCCGCCGGTGTGGCCGAGGCCCCGGCCGGACAGCTGGGGGACGGCGGCACCGCAGGCGGCGACCAGCGGGGCCAGCGGCAGGGTGATCTTGTCGCCGACGCCCCCCGTGGAGTGCTTGTCGGCCGTGGGGCGGGACAGGGAGGAGAAGTCCATGCGCTCGCCGGAGGCGATCATCGCGGCGGTCCAGCGGGCGATCTCCCGGCGGTCCATGCCGTTGAGCAGAATGGCCATCGCGAGCGCGGACATCTGCTCGTCGGCGACCTCCCCGCGGGTGTACGCGTCGATGACCCAGTCGATCTGCGCGTCGCTGAGCTCGCCGCGGTCCCGCTTGGTGCGGATGACGGAGATGGCGTCCATGGCCATGGGATCGGGTCCTTCCGGGTGCGAAGGGAGACGGCCCCGTGCGGGCCGGCCACGAGGGACGGCTCGCACGGGGCCGGACGGTTGTTACTTGCTGAGGTGGTCGGGCCCGAAGGCCTGCGGCAGCATCTGGGACAGCGGCAGGATCCCCGCCGGGGTCTCCAGGAGCAGGTCCGGCCCGCCGAACTCGTACAGCAGCTGACGACAGCGCCCGCACGGCACGAGGATCTCGCCCCGGCCGTCCACGCAGGTGAAGTGGGTGAGCCGGCCGCCGCCGCTGTTCTGGAGCTGCGAGACGAGTCCGCACTCGGCGCACAGGCCGAGGCCGTAGGAGGCGTTCTCCACGTTGCAGCCGGTGACGACGCGGCCGTCGTCGACCAGCGCGGCGACGCCGACCGGGTAGCCCGAGTAGGGGGCGTAGGCGCGGCACATCGCCGCGCGCGCCTCCTCGCGCAGCCTCTCCCAGTCGACCGTCGTCGCGTCCGAGATCACTTGCCCTGTCCCTTCCGGTACCGCATGCCGTCCGCCTTGGGCATCCGCAGGCGCTGCGCGGACAGCGACAGCACCAGCAGGGTGACGACGTACGGGGTGGCACCCACGAAGTCGCCCGGCACCTCGTCCGTGACCAGGTACCAGACCAGGACGAGCGCGGCCATGACGGCGCTGATGACACCCTGCCACAGGGCCTTGCGGTAGAGCTTCCAGCCGGCGAGAACCGCGAGAAGAACCACCAGGAGGAGCAGCAGCGCGTGCACGGTCACGCCGCCGTTGCGCAGCTGGAGCGCGTCGGAGAAGCCGAACAGGCCCGCACCCATCGCCAGACCGCCCGGCCGCCAGTTGCCGAAGATCATGGCGGCGAGGCCGATGTAGCCGCGTCCGCCGGTCTGGCCCTCGAGGTAGATGTGGGAGGTCACCAGCGAGAGGAAGGCGCCGCCGAGACCGGCGAGACCGCCGGAGACGGCCACGGCCGCGTACTTGTAGGTGTAGACGTTGACGCCGAGGGACTCGGCGGCGGTCGGGTTCTCACCGCAGGAGCGCAGCCGCAGGCCGAACGGGGTGCGCCACAGCAGCCACCAGGTTCCGACGAACAGCACCGCGGCCAGGATGGTCACCACGGAGAGGTTGGTGACCAGGCCGCCGAGGATGCCGGCGAGGTCGGAGACGAGGAACCAGTGGTGCTTCTCGACCGATTGAAGAGCGTCCGAGAGGCCGGGCACGTCGAAGTTGGGCAGCGAGTCCGAGGGCGGGGACTGCTTGGGGTTGCCGCCGGCGTCCGCGGCCTTGCCGTCCACGAAGAAGAGCTTGGCGAGGTACTGGGTGGCGCCGAGCGCGAGCAGGTTGATCGCGACACCGGAGACGATGTGGTCGACGCCGAAGGTGACGGTGGCGACGGCGTGCACCAGGCCGCCGAGGACACCGAAGCCGATGCCGCACAGCAGGCCGAGCCAGGGGCTGGTCTGCCAGCCGATCCAGCCGGCGCCGAAGGTGCCGAGGATCATCATGCCCTCGAGACCGATGTTGACGACACCGGCCCGCTCGGACCACAGACCGGCGAGTCCGGCGAGTCCGATCGGCACGGCGAGGCCCAGCGCGGCGCTGATCTGGCCGGCGGAGTCGAGCTGGTTGGCGCCGGTGATCACGCGGACCGCGGCGACGAGCAGCAGGGCGCCCGCGACGATCATGAGGATCTGGCCGAGCGACCGGCCCTGGCGCTTGGCCGCGGCGTCCGCCTTGGGCGCCACGGGCGGCGGCGTGTCGGTCATCGTGGCAGTCATCACGCCACCTCCTGCTTCTTCATCGGGGCGACGGCCTGGGCGGCGAGCTCGGCACCGACCCGCTGCTGCTGGCGCTTGAGGCCGTAGCGGCGGACGACCTCGTAGGCGATCACGACGCACAGGACGATGACGCCCTGGATGACGCCGAGGATCTCCTTGTCGTAGCCCTCGAACTCCAGATGGTTGGTGGTGCGCTCCAGGAAGCCCCACAGGAGGGCGCCGAGTGCGATGCCGACCGGGTGGTTGCGGCCGAGCAGCGCGATGGCGATGCCGGTGAAGCCGATGCCCGCCGGGAAGCTGTTGTCGAACTGGTAGCTCTCGTTCAGCAGCGTGGGCATGCCGATCAGGCCGGCCACGGCGCCGGAGACGACCATGCTGGTGACGACCATCTTCTTGACGCTGACACCGCTGGCGGAGGCCGCCGACTCGGACTGGCCGACGGTGCGCAGGTCGAAGCCGAAGCGGGTGCGGCCGAGGACGAACCAGAACGCGATGCCGACGATCACGGCGAAGAAGATGAAGCCGTCGAGGACGCCCGCGGGGCCCGTGTCCATGTTGAACAGGTGCGAGGCCCCCGGCAGCGGCTTGGTGGAGACGAGGGTGCCCGCCTGGTCGAGCTGGCCGAGCTTTCCGGGCTGGAGCAGGTAGGCGATGATCGCGGTGGCGATCGAGTTGAGCATGATCGTCGAGATGACCTCGCTCACCCCGCGGGTCACCTTCAGAACGCCGGCGATGGCCGCCCACAGGGCGCCGGTCGCCACGGCGCACAGCATGATCAGCGGAATGGCGATCCAGCCGGGGACGGTGAGCGCCCCGCCGAGGACCGCGGCCATGAACGCGGCGAGCCGGTACTGGCCGTCGACGCCGATGTTGAACAGGTTCATGCGGAAGCCGAGGGCCACCGCGACGCCCGCCAGGTAGTACGTCGTCGCCTTGTTCAGGATGTAGACCTGGCTGTCACTGGCGGAGCCGTAGGTCACCATGTCGCTGAAGGCGTCGCCCGGGTTCTTGCCGGTGGCGAGGATGACCAGGGTCGTGACGACGAGCGCGGCGACCACGGCCAGCAGCGGCGCCGCGATCCCGAGGAGCAGCCGCTCCTTGTCGATCCGTTGGGTCAGCTTGTTCATCGGTCGGCGTCCTCTGTGTGCTCCAGGTGGCCGGTGGCCGCACCCGTCATGGCGGAGCCCAGCTGCTCGGGGGTGATGGTGGCGGGGTCGGCGTCGGCGACCAGGCGGCCGCGGTACATCACCCGCAGGGTGTCGGAGAGCCCGATGAGCTCGTCCAGGTCGGCGGAGATCAGCAGCACGGCCAGGCCCTTGCGGCGGGCCTCGCGGATGTGGTCCCAGATCGCGGCCTGCGCGCCGACGTCCACACCCCGCGTGGGGTGGGCGGCGATGAGGAGCTTCGGGTCGTGGCTCATCTCGCGGCCGACGATCAGCTTCTGCTGGTTGCCGCCGGACAGCGAGGCGGCGGTCACCTCGATGCCCGGGGTGCGCACGTCGTAGGCCTCGACGATGCGCTCGGTGTCGGCGCGGGCGGCCTTGAGGTCGAGCAGTCCGCCGCGCGAGTTGGGCCGCTCGGTGACGTGGCCGAGGATGCGGTTCTCCCACAGCGGCGCCTCGAGGAGCAGGCCGTGGCGGTGGCGGTCCTCGGGGATGTAGCCGACGCCGGCCTCGCGGCGGCGGCGGGTGGGGCTGTGGGAGATGTCGGTGCCGTCGAGCGTGATGACGCCGGCGTCCGGGTTGCGGATGCCCATGATGGCCTCGACCAGTTCGGACTGCCCGTTGCCCTCCACACCGGCGATGCCGAGGACCTCGCCCTTGTGGATGGTGAAGGAGATGTCGTCGAGGATGATCCGTTCGACGCCGTCGAGGTCGGTCTGCGCCAGGCGCAGGTTCTCCACCTTCAGCAGCGGGACGTCCGTGACGGTGGACTCCTCGGTCTCCGGCGTGGGCAGTTCGCTGCCGACCATCAGTTCGGCGAGCTGCTTGGTGGTGGTCGTCCCGGGGTCGACCGTGCCGACCGTGGTGCCGCGCCGGATGACGGTGATCTCGTCGGCGACGGAGAGCACCTCGCCCAGCTTGTGGGAGATGAAGATGACGGTGAGCCCCTCGGCCTTCAGCCCGCGCAGGTTGTCGAAGAGGGCGTCGACCTCCTGCGGCACGAGGACGGCGGTGGGCTCGTCGAGGATGAGGATCTTGGCGCCGCGGTAGAGGACCTTGAGGATCTCCACGCGCTGACGGTCGGCGACGCCGAGTTCCTCCAGCAGGACGTCCGGGCGCACGTTCAGGCCGTACGCGTCGGATATCTCCTTGATCTTGGCGCGCGCCTTGGCGCCGATGCCGTACAGCTTCTCCGCGCCGAGGACGACGTTCTCGAGGACGGTGAGGTTGTCGGCGAGCATGAAGTGCTGGTGCACCATGCCGATGCCGCGTGCGATGGCGTCGGCGGGGTTGTGGAAGGTGACCTGCTCGCCACCCACGGTGATGGTGCCCTCGTCCGGCTGCTGCATGCCGTAGAGGATCTTCATCAGGGTGGACTTGCCGGCGCCGTTCTCACCGCACAGGGCGTGAACGGTGCCCGTGCGGACCGTGATGTCGATATCGCGGTTGGCGACGACGCCGGGGAAGCGCTTGGTGATGCCGCGCAGTTCGACGGCAGCGGGAGGGCTGGACGCGTTGATGGCGCACTCTCCTCGGGGAAAGGGGCTGCGGGGGGAGGGCAGGCGTCGGCGACGCTAGCGCGGCAACTCCTTGCTACGCGCGTAGAGTTGGCACATTGTTATGGCTCGACGAGGGGCTGCGCTGCGGCCCCTCGTCGAGCCGGGTCCGACGGGACCCATCAGGTCACGGGGTGGTCTTGACCTTGATGCCGCCGTCGACGATCTTCTTCTTCGCCGCGTCCAGCTTGGCCTGGATGTCGTCGATGAAGCCCCCGCTGGTGGCCAGCGAGACACCGTCCTTGGCGAGCGAGTAGGAGTTGACGCCCGTCAGCGGCTTGCCGTCGTGGACGGACTTGATGAAGTCGTAGACACCGACGTCGACGTTCTTGACCATCGACGTCAGGATCGAGTTCTTGTACTTGGCCAGGCCCGGGATGTTGTACTGGTCGGAGTCCACGCCGATGGCCCAGGTGCCCTTGGCGCCGCTGACCGCCTCGATCGCGCCGTTGCCGGAGGAGCCGGCCGCCGAGTAGATGACGTCGGCACCCTTGTCGAGCATGCCCTGCGCGGCCGCCTTGCCCTTGTCGGGGCTGGCGAAGCCGGAGGTGTCCGAGCCGTGACTCAGGTACTGCGTCTCGACCTTGATCTTCGGGTTGGTGTCGTGGACGCCCTGGACGTAGCCCGCCTCGAACTTCTTGATCAGCGGGACGTCGACGCCGCCGATGAAGCCGACGTGGTTCTTCTTGGTCTTCAGCGCGGCGGCGACACCGGCCAGGTAGGAGCCCTGCTCCTCGGTGAAGGTGATGCTGTCGACGTTGTTGACGTCCACCACCGAGTCGACGATGCCGAAGCTGGTCTTCGGGAACTTGGCCGCGACCTTCTTCATCGAGTCGGAGTAGGCGTAGCCGACGCCGATGATCGGGTTGTAGCCGGCCTGGGCCAGGTCCGACAGGCGCTGCTCGCGGTCGGCCTCGGTGTCCGAGGTCTTGGCGGTCAGCTCCTTGATCTCGCCGCCGAACTCGCTCTTGGCCTTGTCGGCGCCACGCGCGGCGGAGTCGTTGAAGGAGCGGTCACCACGGCCGCCGACGTCGAAGGCGAGGCCGATCTTGACGCCCTTGCCATCACTGGAGGAGGACGACGACTTGTCGTTGTTCTCGGAGGAGGTGCTGCCACAGGCAGTGGCAGACAGTGCGAGGGCTGCGGTGGCGGCACACGCAGCGGAAAGCTTGGCTACCCGGCGCACGGGAAGGCTCCTTCACCTGACCTGAGCGCCATGTCGGCGCTTGATGTGAGCACCACTCCAGTGCTCGAACCGAGACGCCCCGACGGCGCCGGCTTCGGCATCGTAACGCGCGTAGATGTCAGAAAAAGACCTCTCGCGAAGCCGTTATCGATTCGAGGCAAACGGCATCTGAACTCAGGGTCTGGCGGTTGTACGGCGCGGATTTCGGGCCGTGTGCGAGTGGCTTGTTACCGCCGTGTGCCAGGCGGTGCGACGGCCCCGTCGGGGGCCGCCACTCAACGGTCCGCCGATCCGCTCACCGGGCCGCCGCTCACCGGCCCACCGCGTGGAGCAGGGCGGCGGCCGTGAACAGCTCCACGCCCACCCGGATCGCGGACTCGTCGGCGTCGAAGTCGCCCTGGTGCAGGTCGCGCAGGGTCCGCTCGCCGGGGGTGCGCACGCCGAGCCGGGCCATGGCGCCGGGGACGTGCTCCAGGTACCAGGAGAAGTCCTCGCCGCCCAGGCTCTGCTCGGTGCTCTCGACGGAGTCCTCGCCGCGCCGCGCCACCATGGCCTCGCGCAGCAGTTCGGTCGCCCCGGGTTCGTTGACGACCGGCGGCACCCCGCGGACGTAGTTGATCTCCGACTTGGCCTTGTGCAGGTTGGCGACCTCGTCGATCGCGGCGACCACGATGTCGGGTGCGTGCCGCCAGGCGTTGATGTCCAGGCAGCGCACGGTCCCGGAGAGCTCGGCGTGCTGCGGGATGACGTTCGGGGCGTGCCCGGACTCGATCCGTCCCCAGGTCACCGCCAGCCCGGCGCGGGTGTCGACACGGCGGCCGACGAGCGCGGGCACGTCGGTGACGACCCGGGCGGTGGCGGTGACGAGGTCGGTGGTCAGGTGCGGCCGGGCGCTGTGGCCGCCGGGGCCGTCCAGCGAGACCTCCAGCCGGTCGCAGGCGGAGGTGATGGCGCCCTGTCTGAGCCCGATCATCCCGGCGTCCACCCGGGGGTCGCAGTGCACGGCGACGATCCGCGCCACCCCGTCCAGCACGCCGGCCTTGATCGCCTCGGCGGCGCCGCCCGGCAGCACCTCCTCGGCGGGCTGGAAGACCAGCCGCACGGGCCGGGGCAGCAGCCCCTGCCGGTGCAGGTCGGCGAGGACGAGTCCGGTGCCGAGCACGACGGTGGTGTGCACGTCGTGGCCGCAGGCGTGGGCGCGGTCGGGCACGGTGGAGCGGTACGGGCACTCGCTCTTGGTGTCCGGGATGGGCAGCGCGTCGATGTCGGCGCGCAGCGCGAGGATGCCCTGCACCGCACCGCTCACCCCGTCACCCAGGGGAGCGCCTGCCGCGTCACCCGGCGCGTCGCCCACCAGGTCGTCCGGCTCCTCCCCGTAGCCGTCCAGGTCCACGCCGGCGTCCCTGCCGATGTCACAGACGAGCCCCGTCCCGCTGGGCAGCACGCGGGGCGCGAGCCCGGCCTTCTCCAGCCGCTCCTTGATCGCGGCGGTGGTGCGGAACTCCTGGTTGCCGAGCTCCGGGTGCATGTGCAGGTCGCGACGGAACGCGACGAGTTCGGCGAACAGCGCCTCCGGCAGGGTGCCGGGCAGGGCGGCTTCCGCAGGGAGATCGGCCTCGGACTCTGGGGACATCAGTTGCTTCACCCTCTGAAGGGTATGCCGCCGGGCCGGTCAACTGCCCCTCGATCAACAAAAGTTCAGCCCGTCAGGGGAAGAAAAACCGGCCGTCGGCGCATAGGTATCGACTGGGATGGGTACACTCGTCCGCCTTGACCGGCCGAGTGGATCACGGGATCCCCGGGAGCAGTGACACCGCCACGTCCCTGGCACCCACCCCGCTGTGCTTTTCTCCAGGCATACCACGCTTCACGGGAAGCACGCCCGAATTGTTCACTTGGCGGACATCCCCCGGACGGCCGCCGGACGACCCGCCGCACGCCCGCTGACCAGGCGGCCCTAGGGAGAACAGGGCCGAACCAGGCTCTCCTCCGGTCTGGACCGTCCGGGCGATACGGCACGTGTCACGGACCGTGACGCCCGACCGGCCAGTCAGTCACTTTTCGGCGAACACCTCCGCAGCGTCCTTGGCATGCACGGCCCTCCGCATCCACAGTTCGAGCCGTTCACGACTCCCGCAGAGGTTCACGCGCGACCGGACAAGGTTGGTGACCGGGATGCCGCGCCACTTCAGGACGGCGAAGACCAGTTGGCGATCAGCCTTGAGGAGCTGTTGCCTGTGCCAGAAGTCGAGAACCTCGTCATCGGTCGGCGTCCTCGCCCTTTTCACGTCGCTGGAATCCGCGCTCACTCCTCGGAGAACAACTCAGCCGCATCCGCCACACTGAGTGCTCGCTGCGCCCACGCGTCCAGCTGATCCAGGTCCTGGCATGCACCCACATGCCCACGGACAGCGTCTGTCACCGGGACGCCGCGCGACGCCAGAATGCGGAAGATCATCTCGCGGAGCCTCTGACGCCCTGCCTCAAGCCCTGCCTCAAGCCCTTCTTCACGCCCTTCTTCGCGCCCTTCCTCTCGTCCTTCCTCGCGCACCTGCTCGGCCACCTGGTGCCGAAAGAAGTACTGGGTTGCGGTCATCAGGTCCCTCCAGATCTGCTTCGCCTGAGGGTCAGTCAGGCAGGAGTCGACGAACTGCACGAAGGCTGCGGCACTGTCGGGGTCGAGCTCCTCCAGGCCGGCCACCAGGGATTCCAGTATGGCGGCGACTCGTGGGCCCCGCCCGTGTGTCATGGCCGAGAGCACCGCAAGGGGTGGGTCCTGCCTCGCCTGCTGCTCGTCCGCGATCACCGGCACGTTGTCCGGGCCGAGCACGAGTGGTCGGACCGTCAGTGAGTACCAGCCGGGGAAACCGAGCCGGATGGGGCGCGACGCCCACCGTGCCGTGGCGCTGCTCTGGGTGATGACGATCAATACCGGCTCGCAGCGGTACTTCTCGTGCAGGAACGACAGGTAGTAGGGCCAACTGCCCCGCTTGCGCTCGTCCACCTTCCCCTGGGACTCGACCACCAGGAGATACGTCCCCTCGTCCGTCTCCGCCCGCAGCAGCGTGTCCACGCGGCGCTCGACGGGTTCGACCTCCGTCAGGTCCACGTTCAGCGCGGCGATCTCCCGTGGCCTGGGGAACGGCACGTTCAGCACACGCTGTAATGCCTTGGTGAGCAGTTCCGGTTCCTTTTGGAAGATGCGGTGCAGCGCCTCGTGCGACGAGCCGACCATCAGCTCTCCTTTCCGTACGACGTGATCAACGAGCTACGCCGCGACAAGTTCGCACCACACGTACTTCCCCTGATCTCCGAAGCGGGCCGACGGGCGCCAGCCCCAGTAGTCCGCGCAGGCCGTCACCAGGCCGAGGCCCCTCCCCTCCTCCTCCGCCTCGCCGACCCGCTCCAGCGGTCGTGGCGGGTCCGGCGGGGCCGGGTCCGTATCCCACGCCCCGATCCACACCAGCCCCTCTGAGGTGCGGCGGACCCTGAGCGCGGCCGGCCCCTTCGTGTGGCGTACGGCGTTGGAGACCAACTCCGTCGCCAGCAGTTCCGCGGTGTCCACCAGGCCGATCAGTCCATGCATGGTGAGGATCAGGCGCAGGGTGCGGCGGCAGACCGTGACCGCTCTGAGGTCGTTGGGGATATAGAGGGTGTAGTCCCAGGACTCGATCGGCTCGTTCTCGGGCATGCGTCATCGACTCCGGTCGGTGAGTGGGTTTTGGCGCGCGGTGGCCTTGCCGCAGCCGTCATGGCGCGACGGAACGGTGCGCTTCCGCTACGTGTGTGTTGCGTCACCGACGGTAGGGCTAACCTGTCATACCGAGCAAGCCGATCGCGTAACCTGACCCCGAACGAGTCGCAGGAACAGGCGTGTTGAACCGAGGAGCTGTCGATGGCCCTGAGGCGCGAACCAACTGCACGTCAGGTGCGCCTGGGAGTCGAGTTGCGCAGACTCCGCGAGGCGGCAGGACTCACCGCCAGGGAGGCGGCAGCGCTGCTCGGTACAGGCCGCGTTCAGATCAGCCACATCGAGTCCGGACTCGCGGGCCTGAGCGAGGAGCGACTGCGCCGTCTCGCGTCGCACTACGCCTGCACGGACGAGCAGTTCATCAACGCGCTGGTGGCGATGGCCACTGACCGAACGCGTGGCTGGTGGGAGGAGTACCGAGGCCTGCTGCCCACGTCTTTCCTGGACCTGTCCGAGTTGGAGCACCACGCCCGGTTTCTGCGCCACGTGGCCATCCTGTACGTCCCGGGCCTGCTCCAGACGGAGGCCTATGCCCGTGCCGTCTTCTCGTCCAGGCTGCCAGAACTCACCCAGGACGAGCTCGAGTTGCGCATCCGGCATCGAAAGGCGCGCCAGGAGATCACCGTCCCGTACGAGGCAGTGATCCACGAAGCGGCACTTCGCATCAGGGTCGGTGACCGTGCCACCTCAAGGGGCCAGCTCACCCGGCTTCTCGAACTCTCCGAAGCGGGTCACGTCGCCCTGCGCGTCATCCCCTTTGACCTGGACGGCTTCGCCCAAGCCTCCAGCACGATGACGTATGTGGGTGGCCCCCTGCCCAAGCTGGACACAGTGGCACGGGACGCGCCTCATGGCTCGGTCTTCATCGATTCCGAGGCTCAACTCAGCATTTATCGAACGCGCTTCCGTACGATGGAGGCCGTATCACTCGAACCTGACCAGTCCCGTGACTTCGTCCACCGGCTGGCAAAAGAGCTGTGAGGCACCCCATGGACAACTGGCGGAAGTCGTCCTACTCGGGCGAGGGCGACGGCAACGAGTGCGTCGAGATCGCGAACACCCCCACCCACACCGCCGTCCGCGACTCCAAGGCCCCCGCCAGGGCCACCCTCACCTTCCCCACCACGGCCTTCACCTCCTTCATCGGAGCCCTGAAAGAGGAAGAGACACAGCACCTCTAGTGCCGTGCCTCTCCTTCGGACGGGTGGCGCTATCGCCGGCGTCCTGCGGCGAGCCGCTCGTGGCGACGCCGCTCCGCTCTGCACGCGAACCACATCGACGACCCCACCGCCGCCGCGCAGACGGCGGTGAGGGCCACCCGCCCGGCGCCGCCGGGGCCCGACGCCATGCCGTAGCCGAACAGCGCGACGCCGAAGCAGAACCCGACGAGCACAGGGTGCCGTGCCGCGAACAGCTGCACCCGTGTCGGGGGCTTGTCGCCGCCGAGGAACCTGTCCACGGCGGCGAACGCCCGTTGCCGCTTACTCATCTGCCGTCCTCCCGGTCTCAGCCCAGCGGAAGCGCCCGGTCCCGGACGATTCCCCGGACGATCGGCCCGAACCTGCTGAGCCCCGCAGTGACGACGGCGGTGGCGACAGGTACCGCGGCAGCCATCGCGTAACCGCCCACAGTGTGCTTCTTGTTGTTCGTCTGGTAGTCGTACTCGGCGGTCAGGACCGCGCCGCCCAGTACGCAGGCGGCAATCGCCGTACCTCCCGACAGGAAGCTGCACCCCACCGCGAAGGCACCACCGATGATCTCGGCATGGTGGTTCTTCCAGAAGCCCTTCGCCCAGCCGAAGAAGCCGCCGCCACCGTCGTCGTCCTTCTTGATCTTCTTCTGGGCGTCGTGCCGGCAATCGGCCTGCGACTTGGCGCCGCCCCTGATGCAGCCGAAGAAGGACTGGATCGCGTCCCTGTCGTTCTTGTCCGCGTTCTTGTACCAGTTCTGGTACTCCGTGTCGGTCAGGTACTGCGAGCCCGAGTAGCCGAGGTTCTTCTTCACCCAGGTGTACGTCTTGCCGGTGACCGCCTTCTTGTGTTCCCGCCCCGTCTTGATGGAGCAGTCACCGACGGCACAGCCCCTGGTGTAGTCCGAGGTGCCGGTCGTCGGGTCGTAGCCGACCTCGTCCCAGGTCTTCTGGTCGCAGTACTTGATGTCGTACTGGCACGAGTTCGGCTTCGAACCGATCTCCATGCCCGACGGGTCGCTGTAGTTGACCGGGTTGTCGGCCGAGTAGCTGTACGCGTTCAGCTCCTGCGGCGAGAACGGCTTGTTCAGCGGGTCGGGTGACAGGAAGCGTCCCAGCGCCGGGTCGTACATGCGTGCCCCCAGCAGGGACAGGCCTGTGGAGTCGTCCTCCGGCTGGCCGACGAAGCCGCGGTCCGTGGTGGACGGCAGTGCGTCGGCGGAGGAGCGCGGGGCGCCGAACGGCAGGTAGCGCCGCCGTGTCACCGTGCCGCCCACCGCGGCGATCAGGAGCTGGGTGGAGGACTGCGCGTCGCTCAGCAGCCAGGTGAGAACGCTGCCGCCCGAGCCGTCGGCAGTGCGCATCGCGACCGTCGTGTCGCCCGCCGTGTAGTAGCGCGTGGCGAGCACCGACGTGCCGGTCTTGCGCACCTCCTGACCGTCCAGATAGAGCACCGACTCGGTGGGCGATTTGCGCAGCAGCACGTTGCCGTCGGAGTCGTACACGTAGTCCGTCGTGTTCGAGCCGGTCTTGACCGAGGTCACACGGTGCAGCGACGACCAGGTGAGGTCGGTCTGCACCCCGCCGACGGTGCGGGACTTGAGCTGGCCGGCGTCGTCGTAGGTGTAGTTGTCCGTTCCGCCCGGCGTGTTGATGCTGGTCACCGCGTGCGGGTGGGCAGCGCCGGGGGTGTAGGTCTGCTGGTCGGCGGAGTAGCCCGGGTAGACGTAGTCGCGCACGGTCGAGCCGCTCGCGGTGGTGCGGGTCTCCTTCTGGAGGTTGCCGATGCCGTCGTAGGTGTACGCCAGCTGGTACGGATCGTTCGCGCTGGTCAGGTCGGGTACGGTCGGGCTCTGACAGCTGGCCATCGCAGTGGTCCACGCCTGGGTGAGCCGGTTCAGCTCGTCGTACGTGAAGCACTCGTTCTGCTGCGTCAGGTTGTCGGTGGTCTTGGTGATCTGACCGCCGGCGTCCCGGGCGTAGGTGTCGTTCTGGACCGTGCTGGTCGTGCCGGTGTGGGTCTGCGTCGTGGTGATGTTCTGGAGCCAGCCGGTGCCGTCGGCGTCCTCGTAGGCGTAGGACCGGCGGGCCGTGTAGGGGGTGTTCGTCGTGTCGCTCGTGCTGCCGTAGCTGCGGCCGGCGAGTCGGCCCACGTCGTCGTAGTCGGTGGCGCTCACGTAGGTCGCCAGCGAACTGCTCAGCCGCTGGACCCGGCCGAGGCCGTCGAAGTTGGTCGTGACCGTCTCGGCGGGCAGTCCGCCCACGGCCGGGTAGTCGACGGCGGTCAGGGCGTCGGCCGCGTTGTAGTGGTAGCCGATGGTGTACGTGCCGCCGAGGCCCGCCGCGTCACCCGCGTCCGGGACGGTCACCGTGGTGCCCGTGGGGCGGCCGTCGGCGTCGTAGCCGGTGACGGCGCGCGTGAAGGCGTTGCCCGCGCCGTCGTAGGACGTCGCGGAGGCGGGCTGGCCCTTGCCGCCGGACACGGTGTCGTACTTGGCCTCGGCCAGCAGCGTGCTGCCCTGCTTGATGGTGGTGGGTCGGTGCAGGTTGTCGTAGCCGTAGGTCAGGACGGTGCCGTTGCCGTCGGTGGTGGTGTCCACGTTGCCGTTCTGGTCGTACGTGGTCGAGCTGGTGCCCGTGTCGGGATCGGTGGTGGTCTTGCGGTCACCGAGCCAGTCGTAGCCGTACGTCGTCACGTTGCCCTTGGCGTCGGTGATCTTCGACAGGTCTCCGGAGCGGGTGTACTCGTACTTCGTGTGGTAGGTCGAGGGGCCGAACTCCACGACCTCGGTGACCTGCCCGAAGACGTCGTAGTAGGTGTTCGTGCGCTCGCCGGTCGGCGGCACGGTGGTGGTGTAGTCGCCGTTGTAGTTGGTGATCGTCTGGCCCTGGAGCTGCGGGTCTCCGTTCACCAGGATCTGCGACCCGTACGTGCGGCCGGCGTAGTCGATCAGCAGGTCCGTGTACGAGGGGATCGTGTCCACGGTCGGCAGCACCATCCCGGATCCGGCCGCCTGGTCCGTGTGGAAGGCGGCGGAGGTGCCGGTGACGTTGCCCGAGGTGTCGTACCGCGTGGAGACGACCGTCGCGCCGCCGGAGGTGGCCGGTGTCTGCTGCTCGCGCACCCGGCCCAGGCCGTCGGCGTAGCTGTAGGCGGGCACGTAGAGCGAGCCGCCCTGGAAGACCTTCGTGGTCGTCAGCGACGGGCCGTTGGCCAGCGTCGGCACGCCCTCGGGGTTGGTCCACGTCGGGATCGTGTAGTCGAACGACATCGACGCGTTGCCGTCGGGGTAGTTGGCGATCTCCGTGGGCTTGAAGATCTGGGAGACACGGCCGACGGAGTCGTCGACGATCCGCGTGGTGTTGCCGTTCGGGTCGACGATCTTGTAGGGGTTGCCCCACAGCCGTGAGTACCAAGTGGTCGTCGTCTGGGCGGTCAGCGGGCCGCCGTCGTCCGGGTCGGGGCTGGTGACGGTGACGCCGTCGGTGGGCCAGGACGCGTTGGGCGAGTTGTACGCCGTGGTGGTGGTCTTGCCCTTGCCGTCCGTGGTGCTCTTGACCCGGCCGGCCTCGTCGTAGGTGTAGTCGGTCTCGCGTGGGGTGGAGGCGTCCGCGTACTCCAGGACCTTGGTCACGTTGCCGTCCGTCGGCTTGTCGGTCGCGGCGTCGGTGGCGTTGTCGTACAGCGTCAGCTCGTACGAGTCCTGGTTGGCCGAGCTCCGCGAAGCGCAGTCCGCGGCGTAGTGCCGGGTCTCGTCCGGCAGCACCATCCAGCGCTGGACCTGGGAGCCGGGGAAGTAGTCGGTGTTGTACGCCCGCCCGTAGGTGGTGCAGCGGTTGTCGTCGACGTCGACCTGACCCCAGTCGTTGGTGCGCAGCGGCAGGCCGTACTTGTAGCTGACCGGGTCGGTCGAGTCGTACTCGTCCTTGACGACCCGCTCACGCCAGGCACCGCCCGAGACCAGCTCGTCCGTCGTGGTCTTCTGGTCGCGGACGAAGCGCGCGTCCGGCAGTCCGGCGTAGGTCGCGGTGTCGTACACCCAGTAGTCGTGGAAGACGCGCTGGTGCGACTGGCCTGCGCCGTCGCGCCGGCTGCTCTCGATCACCTTGCCGTTCAGCCAGGCGCTGTCGGTGTACGAGGTGCCCTGGCCGTCGGTGACGCTGACGCTGCGTGTCTGCGAGGAGTCGGTCTTCGAGGTGCGGTCGCCGTCCATGCCGCGGTAGAGCCAGTAGTACGTGGAGGCGGCGTTGGCCTTGGTGCCGGAGTGGATCTCGACCTGCTGGTAGCCACGCCAGTCGGTCCAGGACTCCTTGTCGTCCGGGGTCAGCGGGTCGTTGGGGAACGCCCAGGCGGGCTTGCCGTTGTAGTCGTACGTGGTGGTCATGACCGGGTCGCCGTCGTCATTGGCGCCCTTGCCCACGCCCGGGTCCACCTGGACCTGCTTGACCAGGTACTTCTTGAACCAGCCCGAGTGCTCGGTGGTGTCGTTCTCCGGTGTCCAGCTCTGCTTGAAGCAGTCCATGTCGTTGTTGGACTCGCTGGGCAGGTTGGTGGAGTCGCAGGCGTTGGCGAAGCCGTAGGTGACGTCGACGAACGAGCCGAGGTCGCCGTGGACCTGGTTCACCCGGCGGAAGTTCAGCACCGAGCTGCCGATCTGGTTGTCCAGCCACTCGCCGTTGAAGTTGATCGTCGGCAGGGTGATGTCGGGGCCGTCGCCGTAGCCCTTGCGCTGGACGTAGTCGAGCCACAGCTGGTTGCCGATGGTGCCGGACGGGTCCGGCAGCCCGTACTTCATCTGGTACTGCATCGCCGGATCCCACGTCATCTGCGACTCCACCGTGTTGGTGTCCGTGCCGCGCACGTAGGTCTTGATGTCCCACAGCATGTCGGTGGAGAAGAACGTCGGCGACGCCGTCTGCCCGGTGATCGACCTGCAGTCGTCACCCGTGTTGCACATCAGGTCCGTCGGCACGTCCGGGTACGAGGACGGCTGGGTCCATATCGACGGGCAGGCGCCGGGGTCGTGGGCCAGCGGGTCGTCGGTCATCCGCTCCACGCAGCGGCCCACGTGGGTGAGCTCGACCTTGGCGGGCAGCTGGGCGCCGGGTAGCTGCGAGGCCCAGCCGTACTCGACGCGCACCAGGTAGGAGGCCGCGTCGTAGTCACGGGCCTTGTCCGTGTTGATCCAGGAGCGGTAGCGGTTGGACTGCTTCTCGTAGAAGTAGGTGTTCTCCACCTCGTTCTTGTCGACGACCCAGTCCAGGTTCCAGCGCCAGGCCTGCCGGCAAGGCTCGGGGAACTGGTCGTGACAGGGCTCGCCCGGGTCGTTGCCCGCGACGGGCACGGTGAGCACGGAGTGGGTGTAGACGTCGGTGCCGTTCTGCACCTTGTCGCGCTCGCTGCGGCCCCAGCCGAAGTAGTAGCGGGTGCCGTCCTGGTCGGAGATCACCCAGTACTCGTCGTCGGCGCCGTGTCCGCCGGTCAGGTGCTGCACCCGCCAGCCCGGGTCGTCCTGGAGGTGATAGGAACCCGTGCCGGTGCCGTCCTGCACCAGCGTCGAACTGTGGCCGTTGAGGTTGATCGTGTAGATCGCCCCGTCCGGCTCCTGAGCCGTGTTCGGAGAGTCCCAGCACAGGTCGCCGACGGTGGGGATGCCGTCGGAGGCACAGGGGCGGTAGCGACGCTCGATGAAGCCGGCGCTCATGTCCCAGCCCAGGCCCTCCTGTCCCGCCTGGGTGTTCTCGGCGGAGGTCAGGGCGTCCACCGACTGGGAGTTGTACGTGAGCGCCAGGCTGGGCGCGCTGCCCGTCGGCGGCTGCGGAAGCTGGACCGGCAGGCTGTACGTGAACGCGCCGGAGCCCTGCGAGACGTTCCACGAGCCGGAGGGGCTCAGCGGCGTGGCCCGGTAGTCGCCGGCGTCCGAGGAGGAGCCGGCGGCCACCACGTAGGTGCTCGCCGTGTCCGTGGACTGGGCGGAGAGCATCAGCGGGGTGCTCGCCGTGTTCGCTGTGGGGCTCAGGGTGTTCTGCCAGGTGCCGGAGGTGTCGCCGCCGACCGGCACGGTGGCCGTGAGCGTGCCCTTGGCCGGATCGTTCTTCGCCGCCACGAACTGCGGCTTGCCGAGCACGCAGCCCTTGGGCCGCGGGGACTGCACGGCGCACGCGGGCACCTTCATCAGCCGCAGCCGTGCACCGAAGTTGCCGCCGTAGGCGTGCTTGAAGCCGGAGTAGTCCAGAGAGACCTGGACCTTGCCGGAGTTGGCGACCTTGTCGGTACGGGTCAGCTGCACCCCCAGGCCGACGCCGCCCGCCTGGGCGACCGTGGACCTGTCCAGGACGTGCACGTCCACGCCGGCCGGAGCGGGCGACAGCGCGGTCGCGTCGGCCCAGTCCCGCGCGTCGACCGGCGCCGGAGCGACGGCGACCGCGGCGTCCCGGCCGGCCGCACGGCCCTCGTCGACGACCGTGCCGGAAGGCGTGATCGCCCGGGCCTCGCCCGCCTTGCGGCCGGAGAGGTCCACGACGGCGTGCGCGGCCTTCGGCCACACCACCTTCGCGGGCTTGACCGGGGTCGGGTCGGCCTGGTCCTTCGCCACGGGAGCGGCGTCCTGCGCGTGCACCGTCTGCGTGTGCTTGGGCGGCGGGGCCACGAGCGCCGCCGCTGCCGCCGGCACGGGGCCGGACAGCATCGCCAACGCGAGCGCGCCTATCGCGGTCGCCGTCACGGTGCGCGCGCGCACCACACCCTGGAACCTCAAGGAGTGACTCCCCACTCGACTGCCCCACCGGCGCCACCGGCCTGCGCGTCAAAAGCTGGCTGTGCCACCGTGACAGTGATCGGGCCGCGTGCGGCGACCAAGAGGCAGTGACCAAGTAGCCAGGGGCAGCGGGACAGTAATGGCCGCCCGGTCCGCGCGGATAGCTCGGAGAAACCGGGCAAGCGGAACGCAACCATCTAACTGCCACTCAACTCGACTGTGAGCTTTGTCACATTTAATTCGGAGTGTCAACCCCTGGCAAAGTCATGGGCGTCGGGTCTGGCGTCGGAGATCACCCGGGTGCTTCAATCCCCCGATTTCACTGGATCTTCCGGAGGGGCAGCCCCGCCATGAACGCCGAGATGCGCACACCGAGCCGACGGCAGCTGCTGAAGTGGGGCGGCGGCCTCGTCGGCGTCGGCGCCTTCGGCTCGGTGATGCTGACGTCCTCCTCGGCGAGCGCCGCCGCGGTCACCTCCTCCAAGCACTTCGATCTGACCGCCGCCTCCACCATGTTCCTGCGGGAGATCGACCTGCAGGAGACCCGGGTGCTGCAGTCCTTCGCCTTCGACAACACCAACAAGCACCTGTACACGGCGCAGTTGGTGCAGGGCGGTCGCGAGCTGCCCGGAGAGACGCAGTTCTACGACGGCGCCGCGCGCGCCGCGCAGGGCGACCTGTGCATCACCCGGCTCGACTGGGGCGGCAACGAGATCGGGCGCATGTACCTGAAGGGCTTCGGGCACGGCGTCTCCATCGCCGTCGAGCCCTCGGGCAACAGCGCGTACCTGTGGACCGAGTGCGATGTCGACATGACGAAGAACCCGGACAGCTCCGGAAATCGCTACGGCACGAAGATCGCCCGGTTCAAGTTCGCCAACGGCGCCGTCCTCACCACCGCCTCGGCGGCGCTCACGAAGTACACCCCCGTCGCCGGCTCCACGAACACCACCGTGGCCATCGACCCGGCCAACAGCCGCATAGCCCACCGCTACAACCTCAACGGCACCTGGAAGTACGCCCTGTACGACCTCGCCACCTTCAAGTCCGGCGGCTCACCGCTGACCACGATCACCCAGGTGTCCGACCTGACCGGGGTCACCTTCCAGGGCTACACGACCTACGGCCAGTACCTGTACACGATCGACGGCACCGCGTACGGCACCAGCGGCAGCGTCGAAGGGACCGGCAACACCTACATCACCTGCGTGGACTGGAACACCGGCACGAAGGTGGACCGCCAGCTGACCAAGGCCGGATACAGCCTCTCCTACCGTGAGCCCGAGGGCCTGGCCGTCCAGATCCCCGACACGTCGAACATGGCGGCCGTCCGGCTGCACATGGGCTTCGCCTCGGGCGCGGACGCCGCCGCGCCCAAGCAGGCCAGCTTCTACTACAAGGACGTGCTGGTCTGACCGGTCGCGACGGTCAGGCGGTGGCACCCTGCGCCAGACCCACCGCCGCCAGGCGGTGCACGTCCCGTGCCGTCCCCGTGACGCCCGACAGGAACCCCTGTGCTCGCGGGGACGCCGTCTCCGTCAGCCAGGCGGGATCGATGTCGCAGACCGCCACCCTCACCCCCGTGCCCGCCAGGGCGAGCGGGAGGGTGTGCACGACCGTCGACGGGAAGCTGAGGATCGTACGGCCGATGGGGCCGCGGCGGGCTATCAGCTCCAGGGGGAGGTCGGGGCGGACTATCTCCAGTCCCGTTTCCCCCGCCAGCCTGTGCAGCTTCTCCGTGCTCTCGCGGCGGTGGGCGAAGTAGCGCGTGGCACCGTGGGCCCTGGCCAGGGCGCGGACCGCCTCCAGGTAGTGGCCGACGTCGACCACGCCCGTCTCGACCAGGGACGTGCCGACCAGGTCCGCGCCCCTGGTGATGCGCGGCGGGCCGAAGCGGGCGCGGGTCCAGGCGAAGTCGTTCGCGGTGACCGTGACGCCGTCCGGGGTCTCCGTCACCGGCATGGACGAGAAGACCTCGACCCCGCGGCCTTCCCGCGGGGTGAGGCGGCGCCGGGCGGAGGAGGACACGGGCGCGAACAGCAGGTCCCTCGGCCCACGCCGGCCCCCCTTGCGGTGCCAGCGGACCAGGCGCTCGCCCCGGGCCAGCTGGGCGACGAACTCCATGGTCGCCGTGCCGTCGTCCACCACCACCAGATCGCGGGCCCGGGTGATCGTCAGCAGCAGCTGGACATAGCGGGAGAACGGGTCTCCCATGACGACCCGGTCGGCCCGGCGGAGCGGGCCCGCCAGGCCGCCGATCGTGTGGAAGGGCGCGGTCGTGCCGCCCCGCGCCTCCTCCCAGCGCACCCGGAACCCCTCGTCCCGGGCCAGGTCGGCCATGCGGCGCAGCTGGCCCCGGGTCATGGGGTCGGTCGGGGACAGCACGACGAGGGTGAGCTCCCCGCCTGCCGGTGCCGGGCCGCGCAGGCCGTGGTGGTGCGCCCACTCCAGCACGTTCAGCAACTGGACCGGGCTCTCGACGAAGGCGAGGGTGCGGGGGCTCATCGGCGTACGACCGTCCCGTCGTGAAGGAACCTGTAAGACGATCAGGACACTCAGACCGCTACCGGCTCGCCCGCCGCCGCGGCGATCTCCGCCTCGGCGACGACACCGGCGACACGGCGCAGCTTCTTCATCGGGGCGAGCTCGGAGTCGTAGACCTTCTTCACGCCGTCGCCCAGGGACGCCTCGATCACACGGATGTCGCGGACCAGGCGCTCCAGACCCTGCGGCTCCACGGAGGCCGCCTGGTCGGAGCCCCACATGGCGCGGTCCAGGGTGATGTGGCGCTCGACGAAGGCCGCGCCGAGGGCGACCGCGGCCAGCGTGGTCTGCAGGCCCGTCTCGTGGCCGGAGTAGCCGATCGGGACGTTCGGGTACTCCTTCTCCAGCGTGTTGATCACGCGGAGGTTGAGCTCCTCGGCCTTCGCGGGGTAGGTCGAGGTGGCGTGGCACATCAGGATGTTGTCGCTGCCGAGCACCTCCACCGCGTGGCGGATCTGCTTCGGGGTGGACATGCCGGTGGAGAGGATGACGGTCCGGCCCGTGGCGCGCAGGTCGCGCAGCAGCTCGTCGTCCGTCAGGGAGGCCGAAGCCACCTTGTGGGCGGGCAGGTCGAACTTCTCCAGGAAGGCGACGGCCTCGGTGTCCCACGGGGAGGCGAACCAGTCGATCCCCTTCTCCTTGCAGTACGCGTCGATCTGGCGGTACTCGTCCTCGCCGAACTCCACGCGGTGGCGGTAGTCGATGTAGGTCATCCGGCCCCAGGGGGTGTCGCGCTCGATGTCCCACTGGTCGCGGGGGGTGCAGATCTCGGGCGTGCGCTTCTGGAACTTCACGGCGTCGCAGCCGGCCGCGGCGGCCACGTCGATCAGCTTGAAGGCGTTCTCCAGCTCACCGTTGTGGTTGATGCCGATCTCGCCGCAGATGTAGACGGGACGGCCGGGGCCGACCTCGCGCGAACCGAACGTACGCAGACGGGAGTTGGTGCTCATCAGGGGATGTCCTTACTTGGGGAGGGAGTCGAGACCGGGGCCGAGGATCCAGCCGGCGATCTCTCGGATCGCGCCGTCACCACCCGGGACGGTGGTGACCGCGCGTGCGGCGCCGCGTACGACGTCGTGGGCGCTCGCGACCGCCACGGGCCAGCCGACGAGGGCGAAGCACGGCAGGTCGTTGACGTCGTTGCCGACGTAGAGCACGCGCTCCGGCGCGATGCCCTGCTCCTCGCACCACTGCTTCAGCGCGAGGTCCTTGCGGTCGACGCCGTGCAGCACGGGAAGCCTGAGCTTCCGGGCGCGGGCGGCGACCACCGGGTTCTGTTCCGTGGACAGGATCAGCATCTTCAGGCCGCTGCGGCGCAGGGCCGCGATGCCCAGCCCGTCGCCGCGGTGCACCGAGACGAACTCCCGTCCCTCGGAGTCGATCAGCACCCGGTCGTCGGTCTGGGTGCCGTCGAAGTCCAGTACGACCGCGTCGATGTCGTCGGCGGTCGGGAGAGCGCCGGGGCGGTCCGCGTCGAAGAGGGGTGCGAGGGCGCGGGCCCGGGCGAGGTCGTGCGGGTCGTCTATCTCCAGCACCCGGGCGGGGTCGGTGCGGACGAGTTCCGTGCGGCCGAAGAAGCGGTGCCGGTGCGTGCGGAAACCGGCCGCGTCCATGGCGTAGGCGGCGCCGGTCTCCAGGAAGTCCTGGGGCCGGTCCTGGCGGCGGGGGCGGAAGGACTTGTCGTGGTTGACGCCGTAGCCGCCCTCGCCCGCCTCGTCGGAGTGACGCCAGACGAAACCGTGGAAGGGAGCGACGGTGACGGCGGTGTCCGCGCCCTGCTCCGCGACCGCGCCGGCGACGCCCTCGACGTCCTCGCGGACCAGGAAGGGGCTGGTGCACTGCACGAGCAGGACGACGTCGACGGGGGCGCCGTGCAGGGCCTCGTGGGTGTCGAGGGCGTGCAGGACGGCCGCCTCGGAGGTGGCGGTGTCGCCGGCGATGGCCGCCGGGCGCAGCACGACCTCGGCGCCCGCCTCGCGCGCCGCGGCCGCGATGGCCTGGTCGTCGGTGGAGACGACCACGTCCGTGACGAGCCGGGCGGCCAGGCACTCGCGGACCGCCCGGGCGACCAGCGGGACGCCGCCGATGGAGGCCAGGTTCTTGGCGGGCACTCCCTTGGAGCCGCCGCGCGCGGGGATCACCGCGAGCACGCGGCTCACCCCGGCTGCTGTCTCGGACATGGGCTCTTCTCCTTGAAGGGTCACAGCTCGCCCATCCGCCGGATCACCGGGGCGACGCGCTGCACGCCGTGGCGGTAGGCGCCGCGGGCGGCGCGGCGGACGATCTGCCGGACGGCTCCGGGCTCCTTGTCGCCGGCCGGGGCGCCCGGCAGCGGGGTGCCGTCGGGGCCGAGGTGGTGGCGGGCGAGGACGCCCGGCAGATAGCCGGGCGCGGTGGCGGGCGTGTAGTAGGGGGTCAGGGGCGGCAGGCCGCCGGGCGCCGCCAGCAGCTCGGTGACGCGGGCGCGGGCCGTGTCGAAGGCGGTGGCGTAGGAGCCTCCGCCGGAGGAGGAAGGATCCCCGGTCGCGACGCCCTGGCGGGCCACCCACTCCTCGTCGGGCACCGGGCGGTGGCCCGTGTCCAGCTGGTCCCAGGAGGCGAGGCAGCCGGAGCCGACGAAGTGGTGGTTGCCGAGCACCTCGCGCACGCCCAGGTCGGTGAGGATCACCGTGGGGATGCGGCGGTGCAGGGCCTCCAGGGCGGCCGTGGAGCTGACCGTGACCAGCAGGTCGGTGCGGTCCAGGACCTCGCCCATGTGGCCGTAGACCAGGCGGAGGTTGGGCGGCAGCCCGGTCTTCTGCGCCAGCTTCTGGTACGGCAGTTCCTCGATGTGGGTGGTGTGCTCGCCGGGCTTGGAGCGCAGCTTGAGCAGCACCTCGCGGTCGGGGTGCAGACGGGCGTGGCGCACCAGCCGGTCCAGCAGGTACGTGCGCTCCTCGCGGCGCTCCGGGACGGAGGGCTGGGCGGCGAACACCACCGTGTAGGGCTTGTTCTCGCCCTGGTAGGTGGCGCCGCCCAGGAACGGCAGCGCCACCTCGGTGACCGCCGAGGCGTCGGCGCCCACCCCTTCGTAGACGGCGCGGAAACGGTCCGCGTCCTGACGGGAGTTGGCGAGCACCAGGTCGGCGCCGTGCCGCAGCAGCAGGCCGTCGGCGAGCTTCTCGTAGACGACGCCGACGTACCCGGTGACGACCACGGGACGCTGCTCGCTCCCCTGCCACACCCGCTTCAGCCCGTGCAGCATCGCCTGCACCCCGCCGCCGACGAGCGCGAGGACGAGCACGTCGTACGGCTGCGCGCCGCCGGCGTCCTCGCCCGCGGCGTCCATCGCGCGCAGGAACTCGACGGCGGTCACCTCGCGCAGCGAGTCCGCGCGGACGCCGATCTCCGTCAACTGGCGGGCGGTGGGGGTGGCTCGGCCCCGCAGGAGGTAGCCGTCCAGGTGGATGTCCGACGCGTCGGGCTCGGCGGAGACAAGGCGCTTCGCGGTGAGCGCGCCCCATTTCCACCGGGTGTCGGAATCCGCGAGAACGGCGACTCGCCGGGCCTTCATCGCACTTGCTGGCACGCCGAAGACCGTAGGAAGGCATTTCTAGGTTCGGCCCAACCCGAACGCAACAAACGGTTAACAGCACACCGCCGAACGGCGAATCGGGCCGGGAAACCCATGGAAGAAGCCCCGGTTCACGGCATCGCCACGCGTCGTTCATCCATGGTCAAACTGAAGGTAAAGACGCAGGCGGGGCCCGGGACCTAACGTCACATGCGTGGTCAAGCTCTCCGTCATCGTGCCGTTCTACAACGTGCAGAAATACGCGCCCGACACCTTGCGAAGTCTTCGTGCGAACGCGCGCGACGACTTCGAATTCGTGCTGGTCGACGACTGTTCACGCGACGAGACCCCGGACATTCTCGCGCGGGCCGAGCGTGAACTGCCGGGCGCGGTACACGTCCGGTGCGAGCGGAACGGAGGGCTGGCGACCGCGCGCAACACCGGAATCGACAGGGCGCGCGGGGAGTATCTGACGTTCCTGGACGGCGACGACTGGCTGGCCCCCGGCCACTACCAGCGGCTCCTCGCCACGATCGAGGAACTGGGCTGCGACTTCGTACGCTCCGACCATGTGCAGTGCACCGGCCGGGCGCGCACGATCCACCGGGTTCCGCACGGCCGGCGCGGGGTGGTGCTGGACCCGCGCTCGGCGATCCTGCCCGCCGACCGCTCCACCTCGGTCGACTACCCCTACGCCTGGGCGGGCATCTACCACCGGCGGCTGGTGGAGAAGGGCCTGCTGCACTTCACCGACGGGCTGCGCACGGCCGAGGACCGGCCGTGGATATGGCGGCTGCACCGGGAGGCGGAGTCCTTCGCCGTGGTGGGTCTGCTCGGGGTGCACTACCGGCGCGGGGTGGCCTCCTCCCTCACCCAGATCGGCGACGTGCGCCAACTGGACTTCATCCGCGCCTTCGACCAGGTCATCGAGGACACGGCGAAGGACCGGGACGCGGAGCGGCTGCTGCCCAAGGCGGTGCGCACGTACTGCGCGATCATCTCCCATCATCTGGGTTCCATCGAAAGGTTCGAACCGGCGGTGGCACGGAAGCTGAAGTCGCTGAGCGCGGCCGCCCTGCGGCGCATGCCGCAGGACGTCCTCGACGAGGCGCTGGACTCCATGGACGTCCAGCGGGCCACCCGGCTGCGCCGGTTGCGCCGCCGCCCGGCCTCGGCCCCGGCCTCGACGGGGGCCTCCGCATGACCACGCAGATCTTCCTGGCCTCCACGCTGTACGGCACGGCCACGCTCGCCGCCGCCCTCGACTCCGACCGCTTCGGCCCCGCCGACCGCCGCATCCTGCTGGTCTGCAACAACGCCGCGACGCCCGAGACCACCCCGGCGCTGGACGAGCTGCCCGGCTTCGAGCGGCTGCGGGAGAGGTTCGACGACGTGGTGTCGTGGAACGAGACCATCGCGCCGTTCCACCCGGGCGGCTGGAGCCCGCGCCTGGACGACGTCCCGCTGTGGGAGCGGCACCTGCGGCTGCTGTGGAACCTGGGTGACGACGACGTCGAGCTGACCGTCGAGTCCATCCAGGTCAGTCCGGCCCTCGGCTTCTGCCAGATCTTCACCGGCGCGCCCATCACCGTCTACGCCGACGGCCTGATGAGCTACGGCCCCACCCGCAACAAGATCGACCCGCTGGTCGGCACCCGCATCGACCGCGTGCTGCACCTGGACCTGGTGCCGGGCCTGAAGCCGGTGCTGCTCACCGAGTTCGGCGTCGAGGCGGAGATCGTGCCGACGGACGCCTTCGTCAAGGTGCTGGCCGAACTGTCGGACACCGGCGGCGAGTTTCCGGCGACGGGGGACGAACCCGCGCTGCTGCTCGGCCAGTACCTGTCCGCGCTGGACATCCTCACCGCCGAGGAGGAGGAGGCGCTGCACGTGCGGATGCTGCGGGGCGCGGTCGCGCTCGGCCACACCCGCGTCGTCTTCAAGCCGCACCCCTCGGCGCCGGCCCGCTGGTCGCGGGCGCTGGAGCGGGAGGCGGAGAAACTGGGCGCCGAGCTGACCGTGCTCGACACGCCCGTGCTCGCCGAGGTGCTGTACCAGCGGATGCGTCCGGCGCTGGTCGTCGGCTGCTTCTCCACCGCGCTGCTCACCGCCTCCGCGCTGTACGGGCTGCCGGTCGCCCGTACCGGCACCGGCGCGCTCCTGGAGCGCCTGACGCCGTACGAGAACAGCAACCGGATACCGGTGACGATCGTCGACGCGCTCCTGCCCGACCTGGACGACCGCGCGGCGGTCACGGGCCGGCGGCCGGGCATGGCCGTCGAGGCGCTGACCGAACTGGTCCGGGCGGTCGCCTTCGCGATGCAGCCGAAGATCCACCCGGGTCTGCGCCCGGCCGCCGAGCGGTACCTCGCCACCCACCTGGACCCGCACATCCGGCGGTACTTCAAGCGCCGCCGCCTCACCTCCCTGGCCCTGCCCGGCGGTGTCCCGGCGCAGCTGACCTTCATCCGGCGCAACGCGACGGTGCGGCGCGTGGCCCGCCGGGCACGGTCGCTGAGGCGCGGGGCGGGGCGCTGAGGCGCGGGGGCGGGGCGCTGACGACCGACCGGGTCTCCGGGGCGGCGGCTCAGCCGATCCCGTAGCGGGCCCCGACGCCCGCGATCACCGGCGCCGGTCCCTCCTCGAACCGGCGGGGTCGTCGAAGAGCAGCTCGCCGGCCGCGGCCGTCGGCGGCCGGCGGCCGGCCGGTGTACGTGCTCGTCGTCCGGACCGCCCGGTCGCGCGGGGTCGGTCCCTGACGGTGGCCCGCCGTTGACCTGACGGTGCCCTACGCGCTCGCCAGCGAGAGCTTCACCGCGAAGCCGAGGAACAGCGCGCCCGCCGCCGAGGTCGCCCACGCCGACAGCCGCTTGCGGCGGCGGAAGGCGGCGGCCAGCTTGGTGCCGCCGAATATCAGGGCGCTGAGGTAGAGGAAGCTGGCCAGCTGGGCGAAGGTGCCGAGGATCACGAAGGACAGGGCCGGGTAGGCGTAGCCGGGGTCGACGAACTGCACGAAGAAGGCGATGAAGAACAGGATCGCCTTCGGGTTGAACAGGCTGATGACGAGGGCACGGCGGTAGGGCCGCTCATGGGCGGGACCGGCCTCGGCCGGGACGTCCGCCGCCGCGGCCCGTTCGCGCCGGGTCCGCCACATCCCCCACGCGGCCCGCAGCATGCCGATCGCGAGCCACGTCAGATACCCGGCACCGGCGTACTTCACGATCCCGAACAGCACGGCGTTCGCCTTGAGCAGGGAGGCGACCCCGGCGGCCGACAGCGTCATCAGCACGGTGTCACCGCACCAGACGCCCGCCGCGGCGGTGTACCCCGCCCGGATGCCGCGCCGGGCGGCCACGGACAGCACATAGAGCGAGTTGGGTCCTGGAAGCAGGACGATCAGGACCAGTCCTGCCAGGTAGGTGGGGAGATCGATGACGCCGAACATGGCAGGAGTGTCGCACGGGGGTACGACACTCCGGGTGGGGATTTCGGGGGGCGAGACGGGTGGCTCGTCCCCCCGCCCCCGTCGCTCAGAACGCGTCCGACGGGACGTAGTTCCCCCAGACCTCCCGCAGCGCGTTGCAGACCTCGCCCACCGTCGCCCGGGCGCGCAGGGCGTCCTTCATGGGGTACAGGACGTTGTCCTCGCCCTCGGCGGCCTTCTTCAGCGCGGACAGGGCCGTGTCGACCGCCGCCTGGTCGCGCTCGGCGCGCAGCTTGGCGAGGCGCTCCGCCTGCTGGGCCTCGATGGCGGGGTCCACGCGCAGGGGCTCGTAGGGCTCTTCCTCGTCGAGCTGGAAGCGGTTGACGCCCACCACGACCCGCTCGCCGCTGTCCGTCTCCTGGGCGATGCGGTAGGCGTTGCGTTCGATCTCGTTCTTCTGGAAGCCGTGCTCGATCGCGTTGACCGCGCCGCCGAGGTCCTCCACCTTCAACATCAGCTCCAGGGCGGCGGACTCGACCTCGTCGGTCATCTTCTCGATGACGTACGACCCGGCGAAGGGGTCCACCGTCGCGGTCACGTCCGTCTCGTAGGCGAGGACCTGCTGGGTGCGCAGGGCCAGGCGGGCGGACTTGTCCGTCGGGAGTGCGATCGCCTCGTCGAAGGAGTTGGTGTGCAGCGACTGGGTGCCGCCGAGCACCGCCGCCAGGCCCTGGACGGCGACCCGGACCAGGTTCACCTCCGGCTGCTGGGCCGTCAGCTGCACCCCGGCCGTCTGCGTGTGGAACCGCAGCATCATCGACTTGGGGTTCTTCGCCCCGAACTCCTCGCGCATCACCCGCGCCCAGATCCGGCGGGCGGCACGGAACTTGGCGACCTCCTCCAGGATCGTGGTGCGGGCCACGAAGAAGAAGGACAGCCGGGGGGCGAAGTCGTCCACGTCCATGCCGGCCGCGACGGCCGTACGCACGTACTCGATGCCGTCGGCGAGCGTGAAGGCGATCTCCTGTGCGGGCGAGGCGCCCGCCTCGGCCATGTGGTAGCCGGAGATCGAGATGGTGTTCCACTTCGGGATCTCGGCCCTGCAGTACTTGAAGATGTCCGCGATCAGCCGCAGGGACGGCTTGGGCGGGAAGATGTACGTCCCGCGCGCGATGTACTCCTTGAGCACATCGTTCTGGATCGTGCCGGTCAGCTTGTCCGCCGGCACGCCCTGCTCCTCGGCGACCAGTTGGTAGAGCAGGAGCAGCAGCGCGGCGGGGGCGTTGATCGTCATCGACGTGGAGACCTTGTCCAGCGGGATCCCGCCGAACAGCACCCGCATGTCGTCGACCGAGTCGATGGCGACACCGACCTTGCCGACCTCGCCGTGCGCGATCGGCGCGTCGGAGTCGTGGCCCATCTGCGTGGGCAGGTCGAAGGCGACCGACAGACCCATCGTGCCGTGCGCGATGAGCTCTTTGTACCGGGCGTTGGACTCCGCCGCCGTACCGAAGCCGGCGTACTGGCGCATCGTCCACGGCCGGCCCGTGTACATCGTCGGGTACACGCCACGCGTGAACGGGAACGACCCCGGCTCGCCCAGCTTCGCCGCCGGGTCCCAGCCCTCCAGGGCGTCCGGCCCGTAGACCGGCTCGATGGGCAGCCCGGACTCCGACTCGCGCGCCATGGTGTGTGCCTCCGCGTTCTTGTTACTCGCCAGTTACCCGCCGGTATCCCGATCCTCGCCACGGACTGTAGCTGCGGCCGTGCGCCGGGTGGAGTGCCCCACGCTGGGACCTTGCTCACAGACCTGTTCGGCCCGCTGACCGGCCCGCCGTTCGGCCAGTTGTTCGCCACGCCTCCCGTCACGCTTTCGTGGACAGGCTCCGTCTTCCAGCGTGCCCCCTGGTTCACGGCCCGTCACCCGTGGGGAGACATCCGGTGTACGTCCGGACTACGGCGACTCGACAGCCACGACGGGGGGGGCGGTATGCGCATCGGAGGCATGAGGGGACCGGGCCTCGCCGTGGCGGCGGCCGTGGCGCTGGCCGCGGTGTGCGCATGCACGGTGCAGACCCCCGGCACGGGGTCCGGATCGGGAACCGGCGCGGGCGGGGACGGTGGCGGGCACCGCGGGCCGGTGCACATCGAGATCCCCGCCACCGGCTCGCCCGGCGACCGCGCCTCCACCGACGACAGACCGGGCGGCGCGCCTCCGGGCACAGCCCGCGGAGCCGGAACCACACCGGGCACGGCACCGAGCACGGCACCGGGCGCCACGCCCGGCCGGGCGCCCGGCACGCCCGCGCCCGTCCTGTGGTCCCGCGGTGACAGCGGCAGCGGCGTCCGCGAGCTCCAGGCCCGCCTGCGTCAGGTCGCCTGGCTGTTCGACGGCCCGACGGGCACGTACGACGATCTGACGGAGCAGGCGGTCAAGGGCTTCCAGGGCAAGCGGGGCCTGCCGGCGACAGGACGGACCGACACCGTCACCTGGCAGCGACTGCTCGCCATGACGCACGAGCCGGGCAAGTGGGAGCTGTACCTGATGGGCGGTCAGCCGGCCGGCGCGCCGGACCCGCGCTGTCTGACCGGCCGGGTTCTGTGCATCGACAAGACCAGCCGGACGCTGCGCTGGATGGTCGGCGGGCGGACGCTCTCGACGATGTCGGTGCGGTTCGGCACGCAGTACACACCCACCCGGGAAGGTGTCTTCACGGTCTACTGGAAGTCACGCCACCATGTGTCGACGCTCTACCACTCCCCCATGCCGTACGCGATGTTCTTCAGCGGCGGCCAAGCCGTGCACTACTCCTACGACTTCGCGGCCCGGGGTTACGCCGGTGGCTCGCACGGCTGCGTCAACGTACGCGACGAGGCGGCGATCGCGCAGCTGTTCGCACAGGTGAGGGTGGGGGACAAGGTCGTCGTGCACTGGTGACGCCGGAGAGGCCGACGACACGTCGCCGAACGTGCGGAGAGTGCCAGGAGTGAGGCGGGGCGCGGGCGGGACCGGGGGAACGTGTCCCGCCCGCGCCACATGCACGAGCCGTAGGTACGGGGGGAACCCCGGCTCCGTGCGACGGCCGATGACCAGTCGGCTCACTCAGTACTGCGCCGCGACCGCCGAAAACGTCACACCCTGCGGGGAGAAATTTTCAGAGAGTACGAAAGCGCAGGTCAGTGCTGTGCGGCTGACGCCGCGGAGGAGGTGGGCGCAGCGGCGGACGCGGCCGGGGCGGGGGCCGCCGTCTCCGCCGGAGGTGCGGTCGGGGCCGGGGACGCGGTACGGGTCTGCTCCGCCGGGCGCAGGGGCGCGTAGCCGACGGCGCCGGTCGCGGGTCGGCCGCCGCCTATGTGACCGCCGTCGCCGTCACCGCCCTTGCCTCCCGTGCCGCCCTTGCCGCCCTGACCGCCTCGGCCGTCCTGGCCGGCTTGGCCACTCCCACTGCCGGTGCCGCCGGTGCCGCCCTTGCCGCCCGTGCGGCCCTTCCCGCCGCCGCCATCGTTGTCGTCCTGGCCGCTGCCGCCGCTTCCCTGGGCGGAGCCGCCGCCGTCGGCGGACTTGAGGACGCCGTTGCAGTACGTCCACACGCGCGAGGAGCCGCCGGCCGCTCCCTCCAGGGCGTGCTTGCGGTCGGCGTCCAGGTCCTTGCCGTCGCGCAGGTCGCGGCAGTCGGAGGCGAGACGGCTCAAACGGCTGTCCGAGCCGGCGCCCCGCCCGCCGCCCGGCCCGGCGGCGGCGCCGGTTCCGGGGATGCTGTCGCCGTCACGGCCGGTGTTCCCGGCGTCGGTACCGGACGGGCCGGCCGGGCCGGCCGGGGAACCGGCGGGTGTCGAGGCGCCCGGCCCACCGCCCTGCGCGTCACCCGGGACGCCGCCGGGGGAGCCGTCCGGCGAGGACGAGGCCGACGGACCGTCATGCGTCGCCCGGTCCGAGGCGGACGCGGCGGGGGTGGGCTCGCCGCCTCCGAACGGGGTCGGCAGCACACCGGTCGTGGCCGCCGCGACCCCGCCGACCGCTCCCGCGACCAGCGCGCCGGACAAGGCGAGGCGCAGAGGGCGGCCCCAACTCCGGCGACCAGCTTGCGCGGTATGTCCGTTGCGCCTGGTTTGCCGGAAGTGACCGCTGCCTGCCGGGGTGCGCGCGTGCGCATCGCGGCGATCGACACGGACGGCTCCGGCGTCGGCCTGTTCGGCGCGCGCCTTGCGGAAGGCGGCGAGCGCGGCGGCCTCGCCGGGAAGTTCCGCGTCAGCCGCGGACGGCGGCTCGGCCTGCGGTTCGGCGGCCAGTGCGTACAGTGCAGCGGCGAGGCGTTCGGCCTGGTCACGGACGGTCTCGTCGACGGTGTCCAGTGGCTCCCCGCGCAGCAGACGCTCCGCCGTGTCGGGGTCCAGCCAGTGGTACTGCTCGTCGGCCATCACATGTCCTTCTGCGTCCGGGTGCGCACATGCGTCACACCGGCGGACGTCACCGCGGGGCCGCGCGGTTCTCGTGGGGGTGGCAGTGCGTCGAGCGCGCCGACGGATTCCGGATCGTCGCCGAGCAGTTCGGCGAGGCGCTTCAGGCCGCGGTGCGCGGCGGTGCGTACGGCGCCCGGGCGCTTGCCGAGCGTCTCGGCGGCGGTCTTGGCGTCCAGGCCCACGACCACGCGCAACACGACGGCCTCGGCCTGGTCCTGGGGCAGCCGGGCGATGAGCGAGAGGGTGCGGCCGGTGGCGAGGGACTCCATGGCCTCCCCCGCGGTGTCCGACTCGGCGGCCTTGCCGGTCAATTCCGTTTCGTCGCCGCCTATCATCGGGCGGCGGCCACGCATGCGTATGTGGTCCAGTGCGCGGTTGCGGGCGATCCGGGCGGCCCAGCCGCGGAAGCGGTCCGCGTCTCCGCTGAAGCGCTCCAGGTCCCGGGCGATCTGCAACCAGGCCTCGGACGCCACGTCCTCGGCGTCCGGGTCGCCTACCAGTGTGCGTACGTAGCCGAGCAGCCGCGGGTGCACGGCACGGTACACAGTCCGGAACGCGGTCTCGTCTCCGTCCTGTGCCGCAAGCACCGCGGCGGTCATCTCCGCGTCGTCCCCCAGCACCCCGTGGTTCCTCAGTAGATCGAGCAGGATCGTTGCGGCATCGCGGCCGACGTTGTGTGCGGTGATCATGCATCTTCCGCGCCCGGCGCGAAAGGCACGTTACGGCCTGAAACCGCCTCTCGTCCATGACGGTACAACGCGCAACTAACTGATCGGGTGTGCGGTGTGACAGAAAACGCACTCACGGCGCTGTAGGGAGTACGGGCCGCCGCGCGGCCCGTGCCGCGCGACGGCCGGGGCCTCTCCTGTGGGGGGTGGCGGCCCCGGCCGTTGCCTCGGCGGCACGGAACACGGCAGGGACACAGCGCCAGCCCGGCCTGCCACGGCCCGTTCGACTGTCCCCAACGCATCTACCGGCCCGCACGTCACCACCCTCGCCACGGGGATCCACCGTCGGCGTGTCGACGGTTGTGCGGCGCGCCGTTCATTCCGGCTCTCCCGGTGCCGGGGGATCGCCCTTCGTCGCTGCCGGCGCACCCATCAGGGTGGCCAGCCGTCTCAGTCCCCGGTGTGCGGACGTGCGCACCGCGCCGGGGCGCTTGCCGAGGACACGGGCCGCCGAGGGACCGTCGAGGCCGGCGACGACCCGCAGCAGCACCGCCTCCGCCTGGTCGCGCGGCAGAGAACGGACCAGTTCGAGGGCGCGCTCGGTGGAGAGGGACTCCAACGCCTGCTCGTACGTGTTCTGGGGACCGGGCAGGTCCAGCACGTCCTGCTCCAGCGCCGTGGACCGGGGCCGTACGCGCCGGCGTCGCAGATGGTCCAGGGCGCGGTGCCGGGCGATCGTCGCCGTCCATCCCCGGAAGCCGGCCCCGTCCCCCTTGAACCGGCCCAGGTCCCGGGCGATCTCCAGCCACGCCTCGGACGCCACGTCCTCGGCCTCGTCGCCGACGATCCCGCGGAGATAGCCGAGCAGTGCGGGCTGCACGATCCGGTACGCCACTGCGAAGGCGCTCTCGTCACCCTCCTGGGCGCGCGCCACGGCCGCGCCCAGCTCCCCGTCGTGCGCCCTCGCGCGGCGGGGTTCCCCTCCCTGGCCCAACACTGACCTCGTTCGCACCCAGTGCGGCACGGGCTCTGCCGAACCCGCGTCGCGCCACACGACCGGCCGTGCGCACGGCCCATGGTCATCAGCGTCGGTGCGCACAGAAGTGTCACAGGAAGCGGGAGGGTGATGTTTCGCGGGCGCGCGGCGCTGTGTTGCACAGGGGAGTCCTGTGACGGACGTGCCTCACGTGACTTCTCGGAGCGGTCTACCGACCGGCTCCCGCTTCGTTTTTCTTCTTCGGGTTCGTTTTTCTTCTTTGGGGTGGATACGTCTTGAGTCGTCGTACGTCGCACGCGTACAGACCACTGAGCCTCAAGCGCAGGGCGTGGCTGACGCTCGGTGCGGTGGTCCTGGGGGGCGGAGGCGTGGTCGGCTACGCCATGGCCGGCCCGTCCGACGGTGGCGGGACCGCGGTCCGGGCCAAGCGCCCGGTGAAGGTCTACGGCATCGATCTGAAGGGCACCGGCAACGCCAAGCGCGAGCTGCCGCGCACCGGCACCGAGGAGTTCTCGCTGGTCGGCGTCTCGTGGACCGGCGCCGCGAAGAAGCTCGACGGCACCGCGCAGGTACGCACGCGCGACAGTGAGAGCGGGCGCTGGAGCGACTGGCGGAACCTGGAGCTGGACGTCGATCCGGCGGTGCGCCCCACCTCCCGTATGCGCGGCGCCTCCGAGCCGATGTGGGTCGGTCCGTCCGACGGCGTCGAGGTCCAGGTCGTGGCCGAGGACGGCACCACGAGCACCGGACTGCCCAAGGGACTCAAGGTCGACCTCGTCGATCCCGGCATCGTGACCGACGCCGAGACCCGGTCCATCGGCGACAGGGTCCAGCCCGCCGCGTTCGCCGCGGACGCGGCCGTCGGCGCCACGGACCCCGCCACGTCCACCGACCCGGCCGCCACGCCGGCCGCGAGCGACACACCGGTCGCGACCGACACCGCCACGACGCCGGCGGCCACGGACACCGCGTCCCCGACGGACACCGTCTCTCCGACGGACTCCGTGTCACCGACCGACCAGACCTCACCGATCGCCGGCGACTCCGCTTCCGCGTCCGCGTCGCCCAGCGCGACCAAGCCCACCGCCCCGCCCTCCACCGTCACCGAGCCGCCCATCATCAGCCGGGCGCAGTGGGGCGCGGACGAGTCGCAGGTGCAGGAGCCGCCCTCCTACATCGACAAGATCCAGGCCGTGTTCGTGCACCACACGGCCGACTCCAACAGCTACAGCTGCGCCCAGTCCGCGTCAATCGTGCGCGGCATCATGGCGTACCACATCCAGGTCAACGGCTGGAACGACCTCGGCTACAACTTCGTCGTCGACAAGTGCGGCCAGATCTTCGAGGGCCGCGCCGGAGGTGTCGACCTGCCCGTGATGGGCGCGCACACCTACGGCTTCAACAGCTACTCCGCCGGCATCGCCGTCCTCGGCAACTTCCAGGGCGACGCGGCCAAGGGCATCCCGGCGGGCCGGCCGACCCGGGCCACCCTGGAGTCGGTGGCGCGGCTCGCGGCCTGGAAGCTGGGCCAGTACGGCGGCAACCCGACCGGCACGGTCACGCTGACCGCCATGGAGGACACCGGGGTGTGGAAGAAGGGCCAGCAGGCCACTCTCAACACCATCTCCGGCCACCGCGACGCGTTCGCCACCGAGTGCCCCGGCACCAACCTGTACGGCAAGCTCGGCGAGATCCGCCGCTACGCCGCGAGCCCGGGCGCGAACTCCGCGATCCCCACGGCGGACTTCAACCGTGACGGCGTCAACGACCTGGTGGCGGGTGTGCCGAGGGAGTCGAGCGGCGCCGGCGCACTGGTCGTCGTACCGGGCGGCACCGACGGCCCGGTGGGCAGCGCGCGGATCCACCTCACCCAGAACAGCCCGGGCGTCCCCGGCGCCTCCGAGTCCGGTGACAGCTTCGGGGCCGCGACCGCGTGGGGTGACGTGAACGGCGACGGCAGCGCCGACCTGGTGGTCGGCTCGCCCGGCGAGGACGACACGATCGGCCACGCCGACCGCGGCATGATCACCGTGCTGTACGGCCCCGGCCTGAACTCCGGTTACTCCTACTTCAACAGCGGGGTCACCGCCACCGGCGCCAGGCTCGGTTCGACCGTCGCCGTCGGCGACTTCAACGCCGACGGCAAGGCCGACGTGTTCGCCGCGGGCACCGGCAACGGCGGTTCCTGGGACGCCCGTCTGACCGGCGGCGCCACCCAGTACGGCAAGCTCACGAGTGCCACGGGCTCCGTCGCGTACCTCGACGCCGCCACCGGCGACTTCAACCGCGACGGGTACGCTGACGTCGCCCTGAACTACCTCGACCAGTCCGGCACCGGCCGCGTCACCTGGTTCAAGGGCACCAAGTCCGGGCTGGTGAAGGTCAGCGTCCTGTCGGTGAAGGGCGGACGGTCCATCGCCGCGGGCGACGTGAACGGCAACGGCTACGACGACATCGTCATCGGCCAGCCCTACGCCTCCGAGTCCGGCGCCTACACCGGCGGCCAGGTCACCGTGGTGCCCGGCACCTCGACCGGCTTCACCACGACCGGCATGCGCACCGTCCACCAGGACACCAGCGGCGTCCCGGGCGCCGCCGAGGCCGGCGACGCGATGGGCGCCTCGGTGTCGGTCGGCGACTACAACGACGACGGCTACGCCGACGTCCTGGCGGGCGTGCCGGGCGAGGACATCACCCGAAGCGGCGTCAACGAGACCAACGCCGGCATGGCCGAGCTGCTCAAGGGCACCTCCTCGGGGCTGACCGGCTCCGGCGCGCAGTCGTTCAGCCAGGACACCTCCGGCATCGCCGGCTGGACCGAGCCGAACGACAAGCTCGGTTCCGCGGTGGTCCTCCAGGACCTGTCCGGCTGGGGCCGGGCGGACCTCACCCTGGGCGCCGAGGGGGAGAACAACTACGACGGCATCCTGCTCCAGCTGGACACCGGCAGCTCGGGCGTCAGCACCAGCGGGGCCGTCTACTACGACCGCAACGCCCTGGGCACCCCGGCGGGCGCCCACCTCGGTCAGACGCTGACGCCGTGACGGCCCGCCACGCGGACGGCTGACGGAACCGTCACCGCAGACCGGCCGGGGCCCCGCACCACGCGGAGCCCCGGCCGGTTCGTCAGCCGGGCCCCGGCCGGTTGGTCGACCGGGCCGGGCCGGTCCGTCAGTCGCGCGGGCCGCCGCGCCCCGCCATGGCGTCCAGGCAGAGCAGCCGCAGGGACCCGTTGCCCGAGAAGCAGCGGCGGGACTCGTCGATCGGGTCCCACAGCCGCCCGTCCACGGTGCGGATCCAGTGCTCGCCGCCGGAGGCCCACCACTCGGCCCCGGCCTCGCGGACGATCACCTCACCGGCGTACGCCCCGAAACCGCGCAGCACGCTCTCCACCGCGGGGTACGGCGTGCCCTCGCGGCGGAGCTCCTCGATCACCCGGTCGACCCGCCACAGGCTCCGCGCCGAGTAGTCCAGGCGCAGCCGGGCGCCCTCGCGCATCGCCGCCACGGTGTCCGCCGCCCACCGCACCGGTCTGGTGGCGGCGTGCGGCCTGGTCTGCTGCTGAGTCGTCACATGCTGCGCTGTCACATACGGAAGAGCGAGGGCGGCACGGATTCCGTCACCCGGATCCGCTCGTTTCCCGCAACCGGCGCACGACCCCCGCAGAGCCCCCGCACCGCACCCGCACGACGCTCACAGGGCGAGGGACCCGTCAGGAGCCGTCAGGGCCTGTCGGAACCTGTCAGCGGTTCACACCCGGCCGCGGGCGCGGCGGGAGACCACCGCCCGCAGGACACGACGCCCTTCGGTGGAGACCTCCAGGGCCCGGCGCAGCCCTGCGGGACCGTGCCCGGAGAGGAGTTCGAGGACGGTGATCTGGCGCCGGAGTTCGGCGGCGACCAGCGGGGACATGCCGTCCGTGCGGCCCTCGCGGCGGGAGTCGACGGAGGCGGGGTCCTCGGCCGGGTCCAGCAGCCGGTGGATCTGGAGGGAGGCGACCGAGCAGGCATCGGCCCACTGCCGTACCTCTCCGGCGGTCCGGCCGGCCGGCGCGGCGGCGAGCATGCGGCGGGCCAGCAGCGCGGCCTCGTCCTCGTCCGGCCCCTCCGGGCCGGACGCGTCGAGCGCGCCGCGCGCCTGTTCCAGCCGGCCGGCCCAGTCGCCGTCGCGGCCCTCCGTGAGGGTGCCCCACAGCGGCCGCAGCACCTCGTCGTCCCCGCCGAGCAGCGGTACGCACCGGTCCAGACAAGCCAGCCCGCTGGCGGCCAGTCCGCGCTCGTCGGCCTGCGCGATCAGTTCCACCAGGCTCATCCAGCCCCTCCCTCGCCAGAGCGTCGCCCCAGGCTCTTTCCGGCCACGGAACCCGCTCTTCCCCTTACTGCGTGCGACCGCCCGGTAGTGTCACACGGGCGTCACGCTCAGTCGAGGGAGCTGCGGAAGAAAAGATTTCGGCCAACGGCGACCGCGGCCGCGGCAGTCAGCCGAGCCGGCCCGCCAGCGCCTTGAAGTCCGTCCAGGACAGCTCCGGCTTCCCCGGGTCCCACAGCTTCTGGACGGTCGCCCGCAGCGGCATGCGGATGCCGGCGGCCACCTGGTCCTGTGTCTGGGCGTTCGGGCGGTCGCCCCAGACGGCGAAGGTGCCGCCGAGGATCTGGGCGTCGTAGCGGGCGGGGACCGCCTGGGTGCCGCGCAGCACCCGCGGGGTCCACTGCTCGTAGATCCGCTGTCCGGTCGGGTAGACGAAGGTCTGCGGCTGGCCGAGGACGTAGTAGAGGAACTCGTCGTTGTAGTTGATCACCTTGCGGCCGGCGGCGAGGTACTCGGCCGGCGGCCGGGCACCGATCTCCTTGCCGGTCCAGTAGGCGACCTCGATGTCCTTGGCGGGCTGCACCGAGGTGTGCCGGAAGAAGCCGTCGTTCCAGGCGCGCGGGGTGCGGTCGTGGTTGCGGACGGTGGCGGCGCGGTCGTTCAGCCAGCCGGTGGCCAGGTCGGCGACGGTGCCGCCGGGGCCGTAGGCCTTGCGCGCGGCGGCGGCCAGCTGCGGGTAGGAGGCGGCGGGGTCCCGCACGGTCAGCGCCTGGTACTCGTCACCGCCGAGGTGCCAGTAGCCCCCGGGGAAGACGCCCGCGAACTCGTCCAGGAGGTCGTCGACGATCTGCGCGGACTCGTCCTTGGAGATGTCGATCGCGCCGCGGGTCGGCACGCCGCTCGCGTTGCGCAGCTGGAGATCGGGGTGGGCGGCGATCACCGCGCCCAGGTGACCGGGCGAGTCGATCTCCGGCACCACGGTGATGTGCCGGCTCGTGGCCAGGTCGACGATCTGTTTGACCTGCGCCTTCGTGAGGTGGTTCGCGGAGACGATCTCCGGGTGGGTGTCGGACTGGATCCGGAAGCCCTGGTCGTCGGAGAAGTGCAGGCCGAGTTCGTTGTACTTCAGGTCGCCCAGCTCGCGTACGCGGTCCTCGATCCAGCCGACCGTGTACGGCTTGCGGGCGATGTCCAGCATGAAGCCGCGCCGCGGCTTGGCCGGCGCGTCGTTCACGACGCCCTCCGGTGCCGTGCCGCCGCCGTGCACCTCCTGCTTCAGGGTGCGGGTGCCGTAGAAGACGCCCGCGTCGGCCGGAGCGCTGATGGTGACCCGGCCACCGCGCACCGTCATGGTGTACGACTCCGGGTTGCCGCCCTCGCCGCCGCTCAGCGCCAGTCGTACGTCCCCGGAACGCACGTCGTTCTTCTCACCGGCGTAGGTCAGGCCCAGCTCGCCCGCGATCAGCTTCCCCTCGTCGGCCAGTGACGCGTCGCTCACCACGACCCGCTCGCCGTGGGCCGGACGCCAGCCGGGGCCACGGGCCGCGGTGTGGGACCGCACGGCGGGGATGGTGCGCGGCGCCTGGGACAGCGGATAGCTGCGGCTCGGGCTGGGGCTGGTGCCCCCGGAGTCCGGGGCCGAGGGCGGGGACGGCGCCCGTGACGCGGTGCGCGCCGAACCCGCGGGGGTCCCGTCACCGCCGGAGGCCCACAGGCCGAGTCCGACACCGAGCCCGACCGTCACGGCGAACGCCCCTCCGGCCAGCGCGTACCTGTGCTGCGGCTTTCGCGCCGGAGCCCGGCGCCGCCTGTGCTGACTCACACAGCCAACCTACGGCCCGCCCACAAGCGGAGCGTCCACGAAGCGTTCTCAAACTCTGCCGTCCGAGTGAAATCCGGGCATCGACCGGACACATCATGAGCACGCCCGATAACGTAACGGCACATCTCCCACAAGATCCCCTGCCGACACACACGGCGCGCCCACAGGCGCCGCCGCATCCCACGCCGAGGACCCACGCTGCCCGCGCAGAACCTGGAGCACTTCAACACCGCCCCGCCCGAAGAGACCCACCACGCCCTCCTGACCTGCCTGCGCAGCCCGCGCTGGGCGCACCGCATCACCACCCACCGCCCCTACCCCGACCTCCCGGCCCTCCTGGCCGCGGCGGACGAGGCGGCGTACGACCTGGGCCCGCGGGACCTTGCGGAGGCCCTGGAGAAAGAGCCGCTGCCCGCACTGCCGGCGGCCACGTACACGGCGGCCTCCATGGCCCTGGGCGCGGCGTACGCGGCCTACGAGGCCAAATTCGGACACGCGTTCGTCATCTGCCTGGACGGCGTACCCGCCGGCGAATCACTCGACCGTGTACTGGCGGCCATCCGATCACGATTGACGAACGATCCGGATGACGAACGGATCGTGGCGGCAGAGGAACTCCGGCGCCTCGCGAGAGAACGGCTGGTGAGATACCTGAGGGGCGCGGGGCGGTACCTGTCGGCGGGCCGCCGCGGGGCGCGACCGGCCCCAACGCACCCGCACTCGGCAGACAGCGGCACCGCCCTCCCCGGCAGCCGCCCCCGCTAACCCGTCCGTGCACCTTTGAGTGCAAGTTTGATCACACAGGCAGGCCCCCTGTCAGCGCCGCAGGCACACGTCGCTACCATGCTGGGGGCCGGTGGACCGTACCCGGCCGGGCCCGACCGACACGACAAGCCGGCGCGGCCCTAGTCCCCGCTCCCGGAGGGTTCTTCCGTGCCGGCTGGAACGCTGTACCGCGGCCGGGAAGGAATGTGGTCCTGGGTGGCTCACCGAGTCACCGGCGTCCTCATTTTCTTCTTCCTGTTCGTTCACGTGCTGGACACCGCGCTCGTCCGCGTGTCTCCCGAGGACTACGACAAGGTCGTGGCCACCTACAAGACGCCGGTCGTCGCCGTGCTGGAGTACGGCCTCGTCGCCGCCATCCTCTTCCACGCGCTCAACGGCCTGCGTGTCATCGCCGTCGACTTCTGGGCCAAGGGCGCCCGCTACCAGAAGCAGATGCTCTGGAGCGTCGTCGGTCTCTGGGTCCTGCTGATGCTCGGGGCGATCTACCCCGTCCTCGGCCACGCCGCTCGAGTCGTCTTCGGGAGCTGAGGCGCATGTCCACCACTGAAACCACCGCTGCCGGCATCGGCCCGGTCGAGGGCGCCCCCGGCTACAGCGTCGAGAACCCGGCGCCGGTCATCGAGGCCCCGCGCAAGCGCACCAAGAAGACCCCGAAGTCGACCCGGGGCAACTTCGAGATGTACGGCTGGCTGTTCATGCGGCTGTCCGGCGTGGTCCTGGTCGTGCTGGTCCTCGGCCACCTGCTGATCCAGCTCGTCCTGGACGGCGGCGTCTCCAAGGTCGGCTTCGCCTTCGTCGCCGGCCGCTGGGCCTCCCCGTGGTGGCAGGTCTGGGACCTGCTGATGCTGTGGCTGGCGATGCTGCACGGCTGCAACGGCCTGCGCACGGTCATCAACGACTACGCGGAGCGCGCCAACACGCGGCTGTGGCTGAAGGCGCTGCTCTACACCGCCACGGTGTGGACCATCCTGCTGGGCACGCTGGTGATCTTCACCTTCGACCCGAACATCCGCTAGGCCCCGGGACCGAGGTAAATCCTGATGAAGATCCACAAGTACGACACCGTCATCGTCGGCGCCGGCGGCGCCGGTATGCGTGCCGCCATCGAGGCGACCAAGCGCAGCCGCACCGCGGTCCTGACCAAGCTCTACCCCACCCGCTCCCACACGGGTGCCGCGCAGGGCGGCATGGCCGCCGCGCTGGCCAACGTGGAGGAGGACAACTGGGAGTGGCACACCTTCGACACGGTCAAGGGCGGTGACTACCTGGTCGACCAGGACGCCGCCGAGATCCTGGCGAAGGAGGCCATCGACTCCGTCCTCGACCTGGAGAAGATGGGCCTGCCGTTCAACCGCACCCCGAACGGCACCATCGACCAGCGCCGCTTCGGCGGTCACTCCCGCAACCACGGTGAGGCCCCGGTCCGCCGCTCCTGCTACGCGGCCGACCGCACCGGCCACATGATCCTCCAGACGCTGTACCAGAACTGCGTCAAGGAGGGCGTGGAGTTCTTCAACGAGTTCTACGTCCTGGACCAGCTGATCACCGAGGTGGACGGCGTCAAGCGGTCCGCCGGTGTCGTCGCCTACGAGCTGGCGACCGGCGAGATCCACATCTTCCAGGCGAAGGCCGTGATCTACGCCTCCGGCGGCTGCGGCAAGTTCTTCAAGGTGACGTCGAACGCGCACACCCTCACCGGTGACGGCCAGGCTGCCGTGTACCGCCGGGGTCTGCCGCTGGAGGACATGGAGTTCTTCCAGTTCCACCCGACCGGCATCTGGCGCATGGGCATCCTGCTCACCGAGGGCGCCCGCGGTGAGGGCGGCATCCTGCGCAACAAGGACGGCGAGCGCTTCATGGAGAAGTACGCGCCCGTCATGAAGGACCTGGCGTCACGCGACGTCGTGTCCCGTTCGATCTACACGGAGATCCGCGAGGGCCGCGGCTGCGGTCCCGAGGGCGACCACGTGTACCTCGACCTGACCCACCTGCCGCCGGAGCAGCTGGACGCCAAGCTGCCCGACATCACCGAGTTCGCGCGGACCTACCTCGGCATCGAGCCCTACACGGACCCGATCCCGATCCAGCCGACCGCGCACTACGCGATGGGCGGCATCCCGACCAACGTCGAGGGTGAGGTCCTGGCGGACAACACCACCGTCGTCCCCGGCCTGTACGCGGCCGGCGAGGTGGCGTGCGTGTCCGTGCACGGCGCCAACCGCCTGGGCACCAACTCGCTGCTGGACATCAACGTCTTCGGCCGTCGGGCCGGCATCGCCGCCGCCGACTACGCGAGGACCGCGGACTTCGTGGAGCTTCCGGAGAACCCGGAGTCCCTCGTCGTCGAGCAGATCGAGCGGCTGCGCACCTCCACGGGCAGCGAGCGGGTGGCGACCATCCGCCGCGAGCTGCAGGAGACCATGGACGCCAACGTCATGGTGTTCCGCACCGAGCAGACGATCAAGACGGCCGTCGAGAAGATCGCCGAGCTGCGCGAGCGCTACAGGAACGTGGCGATCCAGGACAAGGGCAAGCGGTTCAACACCGACCTCCTGGAGGCCATCGAGCTGGGCAACCTGCTGGACCTGGCCGAGGTCATGGCGGTCTCCGCCCTGGCCCGCAAGGAGTCCCGCGGCGGTCACTACCGCGAGGACTACCCCAACCGCGACGACGTCAACTTCATGCGCCACACCATGGCGTACCGCGAGGTCGGCGCCGACGGGACCGAATCCATCCGTCTCGACTACAAGCCGGTCGTCCAGACCCGCTACCAGCCGATGGAGCGTAAGTACTGATGGCTACACCTGTTCTGGACAAGGAAGAAGCGGCCGGCAAGCCCGAGCCCGGATTCGCCGACTCCCCCTACATCACCGTCACCTTCCGGATCCGCCGGTTCAACCCGGAGGTCTCGGCGGAGGCGACCTGGGAAGACTTCCAGCTGGAGATCGACCCCAAGGAGCGCGTCCTCGACGGCCTGCACAAGATCAAGTGGGATCTGGACGGCACGCTGACGTTCCGCCGCTCCTGCGCGCACGGCATCTGCGGCTCGGACGCCATGCGGATCAACGGCAAGAACCGTCTGGCCTGCAAGACGCTGATCAAGGACATCGACCCCGCGAAGCCGATCACGGTCGAGCCCATCAAGGGCCTGACGGTCCTGAAGGACCTGGTCGTGGACATGGATCCGTTCTTCCAGGCGTACCGGGACGTGATGCCCTTCCTGGTCACCAAGGACACCAACGAGCCGACGCGTGAGCGTCTTCAGTCGGCCGAGGACCGGGCGCGCTTCGACGACACCACGAAGTGCATCCTGTGCGCGGCCTGCACCTCCTCCTGCCCGGTGTTCTGGAACGACGGCCAGTACTTCGGCCCGGCGGCCATCGTCAACGCCCACCGCTTCATCTTCGACAGCCGTGACGAGGCGGGCGAGCAGCGTCTGGAGATCCTGAACGACAAGGACGGCGTCTGGCGCTGCCGCACCACCTTCAACTGCACCGACGCGTGCCCCCGTGGCATCGAGGTGACGAAGGCGATCGCGGAGGTCAAGCGGGCGCTGATCACGCGCCGGTTCTGAGCCGAGCGTCCGGTCGCTTCCGGTACCTGCCTGTGGGCCCCGCTCCCCAAGAGCGGGGCCCTCGGCGTCCAGGTCCTGTCGTCACCTTCCCGTCGTCCGCCCGAAGGGCGTGCCAGACGCCGCCGGGCAGGCGGGAATGTGACGACAGGACCTGGGGCCGGGCGGGTGACCTCGCCACCGGCCCGCCGGGTGTGGGCGGGGGTGCCCGGCGGGTCCGTACCTAATCTGATCGCATGTCAGATGACGAGTCGTACGAGCTGCTCGGGTTCGACAACGTGCTGCTGGCCGTGGGCGATCTCGGCGAGGCCGTGGAGTTCTACGGGCGGGCCGGGTTCGCGGTGGCGTTCCGGCTGGACGAGGCGGGGATCGCGCTGCTGAAGGTGGGCGGCGAGACGCCCGGGATCCTGCTGCGCCAGGAGGAGGCGCTGGGGCACCGCACGCCGCCGTGGGCGTCGCCGCGGGTGTGGCTGGAGGTCCCCGACGCCCGGGTGGCGGCCAGGGAGCTGACGGCGGCCGGGATCGCGCTGCTCGACGAGCCGTCCGCCGTGGTGACCGGCTGGACGGTCGAGATCGCCGACCCCTGGGGCAACGTCCTCGGCTTCACGGACTACACCAAGCGCCGGGAGCTGGGCCGCCGCCCCTGAGACACCGTCGGCCGGGGCCTGGCGAGACACCCCCTAGGCTCTCCTCGTGCCCGAGAAGACCACCAGCAAGTCCGAGCAGACCCGCGCGCTCATCCTTCAGACGGCCATGCGGCTGTTCCAGGAGCGCGGCTACGACAAGACGACCATGCGGGCCATCGCCAAGGAGGCCGGGGTCTCCGTCGGCAACGCGTACTACTACTTCGAGGGCAAGGAACACCTGATCCAGGGCTTCTACGACCGGATCGCCGCCGAGCACCAGGAGGCGGTCCGGGAGGTCCTGGCCCGGGAGACGGACCTGGAGGCCCGGCTCGCCGGCGTGCTGAAGGCGTGGCTGGACATCGCCACGCCGTACCACGAGTTCGCGGTGCAGTTCTTCAAGAACGCCGCCGACCCGGACAGCCCGCTCAGTCCCTTCTCCCCCGAGTCCGAGCACGCGCGGGCGGAGGCCATCAGGGTCCACAAGGAGGTGCTGCGCGGGGCGCGGACCAAGGTGCCGGCGGAACTGCGCGAGGTGCTTCCCGAGCTGATGTGGCTCGCCCAGATGGGGCTCGTCCTGTACTGGGTGTTCGACCGCACGGAGGGACGCGCGCGCAGCTACCGGCTGGCCGAGCGCGGCGCCCGCCTCACCGCGCGCGGCGTGACGCTGGCCCGCTTCCGGGTGCTGCGCCCGCTCGTGCTGGAGGTGCACGAGCTGTTCACGGACTTCCTGCCGGGGATGACGAGGATGCTGCCGGATCCGGTGATCAAGGGCCGGAAGGGGGCATGATCACTTTCGGGTGATCGGGTCACGACGGCACACGTGGAGTGCGTGCTGCCTACGATGATGCTCTCGACACCAGCCACGGGAGGCACGTGATGTCCGCAGCAGCCGTCGAGCGGCCGCACGAGGAGCAGTCGCAGATCGCCGAAGCGAACCACATCATGGAGAGCATTCCCGGCCTCCGCGTCGAGATCATCGGAGACCAGATTCTCGTGAGTCCAGCGCTCGACGGACCTCATTCCGAGGCCCTGATGCTCTTCGCAGCCCCATTCCTGCAGCTGGGCCTGGTGCGGGCACTCCCAGGCATCGGTCTCTGGTTGCCCAGCGGTCCGGAGGACTACGCGATTCCCGACCTGTCCGTAGTCGATGACGACTACCGCGACCACTTGGTGGAGAACAGCTGCTACGACCCCGTCTGCTTCCGTCTCGTCATGGAGGTGACCTCCAGCAACTGGAAGACAGACCTGCGTGACAAAGTGGCCGCATACGCCAAGGCCCGGATCCCCGTGTACGTCGTCATCGACCGTCGGCACCACCGCCTCCATGTCCTGACCGACCCGAAGGGCGAGCGCTACGAGACCCACCGGATCCACATCCCCGGCGAACTCGTCACGCTCCCCGACTCGGTCGGAGGCAAAGTCACCCTCGACGTGACCCGGATCCTCAAGGCCGGTCAGCCGAAGACCGGCTGACCGGCCCCCGTCTCACAGCCGCCCCAGCTTCCACAGCCGGAACACGCCCGTGCCGTCCGAGAGGTACTGGCCGCCGCCGACGTCCTCGGTGCTGACGACGTACTCCTTCTGCTGCCACAGCGGGATCAGCGGCACGTCCTGTGCCACTTCCGCCTGGAGGGTGCGGAAGTCCGCGGCGACCCGGCTGCGGTCGGCGTACTGCTGACTGTCCGTGATGAGGCGGTCGACGGCCTTGCTGCTGTAGCCGGTGTTCATGGTGGAGCCGGTGCCGACGAGCGGGCCGGCGAAGGTGTCCGGGTCCGGGTAGTCGGCGACCCAGCCGACCGCGTACGCGTCGAGCTTGCCGCCCGCCCAGCGCTTCTGGAAGTCGGTCCACTCGTAGCCCTTGACGTCGACCTTGAACAGGCCGCTCGCCTCCAGCTGCCGCTTGATCTCCATGGCCTCCTCGGCACCCGCGCCGCGCCCCTCGCCGTAGCCGTAGGTGAAGCGCACCGGGATCGACACGCCGGCCTCGGTGAGCAGCTTCCGCGCCTTCTTGGCGTCCTGGGCCGGATAGGTGTCGAAGAACGAGGTGGTGTGGCCGGTGATGCCCGCCGGGACGAGGGAGTACAGCGCGTCCACCGTCCCGTCGTACACGCTGCCGGCCAGCTGCTCGCGGTTGATCAGCCAGGCGATGGCGCGGCGGACGCGGACGTCGTGCAGCGGCGAGGAGGAACGCGTGTTGAGGTAGAGGTTGCGGGTCTCGGAGCTGTCGGACTCCGACACGCGCTGGTCGGGGTCGCTCGGGTTGAGCGCGGCGAGCACCTTGGGCGGCAGCGTGCGCGTGGCGACCTCGATCTGCTTGTCCTGCCAGGCCTTGTCGAGCGCGCTGGCCTGCGGGTAGTAGCGCAGGTCGATGGGGTGCCCGGTGCCGTCGACGGCGCCCTGGTAGGAGCTGTTCGGCTTCAGCTCGGCGCTCTTGTCCTTGGTGTAGCCCGTCAGGCGGTACGGCCCGGTGCCGTCGACCTGGCTGCCGGTGCGCAGCGCGTCCATCGGGTAGCGGGTGTGGTCGACGATGGAGCCGGCTCCGGTGGCGACCTTGAAGGGGAACGTGGCGTCCGGCGTGGACAGATGGAAGGTGACGACCATGCCTTCGGCGTCCACCGAGCCGAGCGTGGAGAACAGCGGCGCCGGACCGACGTCGGACTTGATCTTCTTGACCCGGTCGAAGGAGTACTTCACGTCCTCGGCGGTCATCGCCCGGCCGCTCGGGAACTTCAGGCCCGGGCGCAGCTCGCAGCGGTAGGTGCGCAGTCCGCCGCCCTCGAAGCCGCAGTTCTTGGCCGCGTCCGGCACGGGAGTGGCGCCGTCCGGATCGAAGGTCAGCAGGGACTGGAACACGTTGCTGTACAGGGCCCAGGATCCGGCGTCGTAGGCGCCGGCCGGGTCGAGCGAGGTGACGGCGTCCGTCGTCCCGACGATGATCGTCTTGTTCTTGTAGTCCTGCGACGGAAGCAGTTGCCAGCCGCCCACGCCCACAATGGCCAGTACCAGCAGCGCCAACAGAATCCGCATGCGAACCGATCGCATCGGTGATGCCCTCCCCAGGCCCTCCGCGGGCCGCTGTGCATATGCCACACCCCTGAGTGGCGCGGTCACCTAATCACAGGTGTTTCACCTCGGGGAAGAGGGTTCTGGAGAGGATGAAAAGACGTTATGAAGAAGTGTTTTCAGTTTGTTTCACAGGAACTTCTCAGCCAGTCCCCTGAGTTGAGGGAAATGCACCTTTCATCCACTTCTCCGGCCGCCCTTGTCACGCCTGCCGGGAGGCCGGCTGGATGACGGTGATGCCGGACGGAGCGCCCACACGCGTCGGCGGTCCCCACGCCCCGGCTCCCCGGCTCACGTGCAACTGAGTGTCGCCGTACCGCTCCAGGCCCGCGACGGTCGGCACGCTCGGCCACGAGGGCGGCCACCGCCGGCGCCCGGCCCCCGGCGATCAGCAGCGTGCCCGCGCGCCGAGGCCGGCACCGGGCCGGCGGTCGTGTCGCGGAACAGGCGGCGCCGCACATACCAGTTGGCCGCCCCGACGGCCGTCAGGGCGAGCAGCGCCCCGAGGACGAAGACGACCACCATGCCGCCCGTCCCTTCCGTGTCCGGAACGCTATGACGTCCGGCGCAGTGCGCGCAGTCCGCGCAACCCGACGACCCCGATGACCGTCCCCAATACGAAGGAGACGACGGCCAGCGCCAGGTGCACCCAGAAGTACGCCGTGGGATCCCCGTGATCGAACGCCAGCCCGCTGCTGTCCTTGACGAGATTCTTGACGAAAGTGACCCAGATGATCCAGCTCCACACCCCGAAGGCGAGCAGGAACCAGGAGAGGGGGCGGCTGAGCTTCATGCGTCCAGTATCGCTGCCGGACGCCTCGCTCCCGCCCCGGGGTGGGAGGGGGTATGGGGCGCCGCCGGTCACGGCAGGTACGTTTCCGACCGTGCCCGCACCCAAGAAGACCACCAAGCGATCCCTTCTGGTCGCTTCCGCCGCCCTGTTGTCCGTGTCCCTGACCGCGCCCGCCGCCCTGGCGGCCCCGGCCCCGAAGACGAGCCCGTCGGCCACTCCCCCGGCGGACATGTCCACGGTGGGCGGCGCCCGCCTCGGCCAGGCCGGCACACAGGTCGACCTGGCCAGTGGCGTACCGGTCCTGCCCAAGGACCTCACGGCCCGTTCCTGGATCGTCGCCGACGCCGAGTCCGGCCAGGTGCTGGCCGCGCACAACGCGCACTGGCGGCTGCCCCCGGCCAGCACCCTGAAGATGCTGTTCGCCGACACCCTGCTGCCCAAGCTCCCCGGGACGCAGGAGCACAAGGTCGCCGCGAAGGACCTCGCCGGCATGGGCGCCGGTTCCAGCCTGGTCGGGATCAAGGAGAACGAGACCTACACGGTCCACGACCTGTGGCTGGGCGTCTTCCTGCGCTCGGGCAACGACGCGGTGCACGTGCTGTCCGCGATGAACGGCGGCGTCGAGCAGACCGTCAAGGACATGAACGCGCACGCCCAGGAGCTCCAGGCGCTCGACACCTATGTGGTGTCCCCGGACGGCTACGACGCCCCCCGCCAGGTCTCCTCGGTGTACGACCTGACCCTGTTCGCCCGCTCCGGGCTGCAGAAGAAGGACTTCCGGGAGTACTGCTCGACGGTGCGGGCCGAGTTCCCCGGCGAGACGAAGAAGGACAAGAAGGGCAAGAAGACCCGGACCTCCTTCGAGATCCAGAACACCAACCGGCTGCTGAGCGGTGACTACGACCTCTCCGTCTACCAGGGGATAGCGGGGGTGAAGAACGGCAACACCACCAACGCGGGCGCCACCTTCACCGGCGTCGCGGAACGCGGCGGCCACGTCCTGCTGGTGACGGTGATGAATCCGGAGAAGAAGGAGCACAACGACGTCTACCGGGAGACCGCCAAGCTCTTCGACTGGGGCTTCCAGGCGGTCGGCAAGGTGCAGCCGGTGGGCGAGCTGGTGCCGCCGAAGAGCGCCGTGTCCGCGAGCGCCCGGCCGGGCCCGACGGCCTCGGCCGGTCAGGCGGGCGGCGGTCAGGCCGGCGGCTCGTCGGCAAAGCCGGTGGCGAGCGCCTCGGTCAGGAGCGGCTCCAGCGGCATGGGGATCGCCCTGGGCATCGCCGGCGGAGTCGTGGTGCTGCTCGCGGCCGGCGCCTATCTGGTCAACCGCCGCTGGCCGCTGCCGGACCTGGTGCGCCGCCGCCCCCGCCCGTGAGCCGGTCCCCCGGCCCGCCCTCCCCGTCGCCGCCCACGCCCTCGCCCTCGCCGCCCGGACCCGGCTCGACGCGTGTCGCCGTCCAGGCGGCGCAGTACAACACGAGCTTGGCGGTGAAGTTGATCCACAGCAGCAGGGCGACGGGGACGCCGAACGCGCCGTACATGCTCTTCGCCGCCACGCCCTGGATGTAGCCGCTCAGCAGCAGCTTCAGCAGTTCGAAGCCGACCGCTCCGAGGAGCGCGGCGACCAGTAGCCGGCGGCGCGGCGGTTCGACGCCGGGCAGCAGGGTGAGGACGTACAGCAGCACCAGGAAGTCGGCGGCGACGGCGACGAGGAACGCGACGACCTGCAACACGACGCTGCCCCAGCCGTGTTCGCTCAGGCCGATCTGGCGCGTGAGCCACCCGACGGCGGCCGAGGCGACCGTGGAGACGGCCAGGGTGACGAGCACCGCGCCGCCGAGGCCGATGAGGATGCCCCCGTCCTTCACCTTGTTCAGGACCGGGTTCTCCTCCGCGTCGGGCAGCTCCCAGACCGCGCGCAGACAGTCGCGCATCTGGCCGACCCAGCCCATGCCGGTGAACAGCAGCAGGGCGCCCGCGATGACCCCGACGGTGCCCGCGTTCTGCGCCAGGGAGCTGATGTGCAGCTGCTCGCCCAGGCCGGGGAACTGCTCGGTGATCTTGTGCTCCAGCGTGCGCTGCTGCTGGGCGCTGAGCGTGGCGGCGCCGAGCGCGGCGGCCAGCGTCAGCAGCGGGAAGAGCGCGACGAAGCTGACGAACGTCATGGCGGCGGCCAGCCGCGTCCACTTCACGCGGTCCAGACGCTCGTACGACCGCCAGGCGTGCGTGAGCATCAGCCGCGCCACCCAGGGGCCGACGACGGGGAGGTTCTTCAGCCAGTCCATGATCCGACTTGTGCCCGCTCCGGGCTCCCGCCAACACCGCGTTTCTACGACAGAACGTCCATAACCGGACGATACAGTCGTCTGCCGTGAAGGATGCCTCCGGTCTCGCCCGTCTGCTCCGGCTGTCCACGCTGCCCGAGTCCCTGCTCGTCCTCGGCGGAACGTCCGGGATCGCGCTGGCCGTGGCGCGCCGGCTCATCGCGCGCCGCACCCGCACGGTGTGGCTGGCGGGCCGCCCCTCGCCCGCCCTGGAGGAGGCCGCCGGGCAGCTGCGCTCCCTGGGCGCGGACGTGCGCACCGTCGCCTTCGACGCGCTCGATCCGGCGTCCCACGAGGAGGCGCTGGGCAAGGTGTTCGCCGAGGGCGGCATCGACATGGTGCTGCTGGCCTTCGGCGTCCTCGGCGACCAGGCCTACGACGAACGCGAGCCGCTGAACGCGGTGCGGGTCGCGCAGACCAACTACACCGGAGCGGTGTCCTCGGGCCTGGTGGCCGCGCGGGAGCTGCAGAACCAGGGGCACGGCTCGCTGGTCGTGCTCTCCTCGGTCTCCGGCGAGCGGGCCCGCCGCACGGACTTCATCTACGGCTCCAGCAAGGCCGCGCTGGACACCTTCACGCAGGGTCTGGGCGACGCGCTGTACGGCACGGGCGTGCACGTCATGGCCGTACGCCCCGGCTTCGTGCGGTCGGCGGCGACGGCCGGGCGGCCGGTGCCCCCGTTCGCGAGCACGCCGGAGGAGGTCGCCACCGCCGTCGAGCTGGGGCTGCGGCGGCGCTCGGAGACGGTGTGGGTGCCGGGGGTCCTCCGGCCGGTGGCGGCGGTGCTGCGGCACCTGCCGCGGGCGCTGTACCGGCGACTGCCGTTGTGAGGCCGTGCGGCCTGCCGCCCGCTACCGCGCGGGCAGCGTGCCGGTGTCCACCGGGGCCGCCTGCGGGGGCACCACCGTGGAGCCGCCGAAGGCGAACTCCCGCAGCTTGCGCCAGACTCCGTCCGGCCCCTGCTCGTGCAGGGCGAAGCCGGTGCACCACCACTCGGCCTCGTAGCCGGCGAGTTCGCGGAGGGCGAGGTCCATCGCCGCGTCGTCGATGCCGTGCGCCACCGTGACATGCGGGTGGTAGGGGAACTGGAGTTCACGTGCCACCGGTCCCGAGGCGTCGCGGACCCGTTCCTGAAGCCGGGTGCACGCCTCGGCGCCGTCGACGACCCGGACGTACACCACCGGTGACAGCGGCCGGAAGGTGTCCGTTCCGGACAGCCGCATCATGAAGGGCCGGCCGGCCGCGGCCACCTCCGTCAGATGGGCCTCGACGGCCGCCAGCTCGGCGGTGTCCACCTCGGTCGGCGGCAGCAGGGTGACATGCGTGGGGATGCCGTGAGCCGCGGCGTCGCCGAAGCCCGCGCGCCGCTGCTGGAGCAGGCTGCCGTGGGGCTCCGGGACCGCGATCGACACGCCGATCGTTACGGTCCCCACGTCGTCTCCTGTCGTCGTGTCGGGTGAGTTGTCTGTTTCGTTCTCAGCCGTCCGGCTATCGACTGTACGTCCACGACCGTCCCGAGGGCAGGCGCAGGCACAGTGATGTGCAGCGCTCTGCCCCCGGGGGCGTGTGTGCGGTGGTGCGCCTCAGTGCTTGGCGGGCAGGAAGCCCACCCTCTCGTACGCCCGGGAGAGGGTCTCCGCGGCGACCGTGCGCGCCTTCTCCGCTCCCTTGGCCAGGATCGAGTCCAGCGTCTCCGGGTCGTCCAGGTACTGCTGGGTCTGCTCCTTGAACGGCGTCACGAACTCGACCACGACCTCGGCGAGGTCCGTCTTGAGCGCACCGTAGCCCTTGCCGGCGTACTTCTCCTCCAGTTCGGCGACACCCGTGCCGGTGAGCGTCGAGTAGATCGTCAGGAGGTTGCTGACACCCGGCTTGGTCTCCGGGTCGAAGCGGACGACGGTGTCGGTGTCGGTGACCGCGCTCTTGACCTTCTTCGCGGTGGCCTTCGGCTCGTCGAGCAGGTTGACCAGGCCCTTCGGCGTGGACGCCGACTTGCTCATCTTGATCGTCGGGTCCTGGAGGTCGTAGATCTTCGCCGTCTCCTTCAGGATGTACGCCGAGGGGATGGTGAAGGTCTCGCCGTAGCGTGCGTTGAAGCGCTCGGCGAGGTCGCGGGTGAGTTCGATGTGCTGCCGCTGGTCCTCGCCGACGGGCACCTCGTTGGCCTGGTAGAGCAGGATGTCGGCGACCTGGAGCACCGGGTACGTGAACAGGCCGACGGAGGTGCGCTCGGCGCCGTGCCGGGCGGACTTGTCCTTGAACTGGGTCATCCGGGACGCCTCGCCGAAGCCGGTGAGGCAGTTCATGACCCAGGCGAGCTGGGCGTGCTCGGGGACGTGGCTCTGGACGAAGAGCGTGCACCGCTCCGGGTCGAGCCCGGCGGCCAGCAGCTGGGCGGCGGCGAGCCGGGTGTTGGCGCGCAGCTCGGCCGGGTCCTGGGGGACCGTGATCGCATGCAGGTCGACGACCATGTAGAACGCGTCGTGGGTCTCTTGCAGGGCCACCCACTGGCGGACGGCGCCGAGGTAGTTCCCGAGGTGGAACGAGCCTGCGGTGGGCTGGATTCCGGAGAGCACGCGAGGTCGGTCTGTGGCCATGCTCATTATTCTCTCAGGTCCGGGGCCCCGTTCCGGAACTGGCCGGAAACAGATGGGATGCGATCCGTCCCCGGGGGTGTAACAAGGGGCGGGTGACCCCGGGGGCGTGACACGGGCGGGTGAGGGGGCGCGATGCGGCGGCTGGTCTGTGCGGCGGTGGCCACGGCGGCGGCGGTGCTGGCGGGTGGCTCAGGGGCGCGGGCGACGGACCGGGCGGCTCCCGAGGAACCCGACGTGGCGGTGGTGGTGACGGCCGGCGAGGGGCGCACCGAGTCCTGGCACTCCGGGGAGACGGAATTCGACCGGCTGCGGTGGCTGCTGGACCCGTCGTACACGGGCACGGAACGAGTGCCGGAGGCCTGGTCGCAGGGCCGGTATCCGCCGGTGCGGTTCACGGTGATGTGGGGACTGACCGGGGTCGGCGGCTGGCCGCAGACCAACCGGGCGCCCGGCGGTGACGTGGCGATGCTGCGCCAGGACCAGCTGTTCGTCGGCGAGGACGGCAGCCCGTGGGTGCGCACCGACCCGGCGCCTGACCTGCCGGACGACGACATCCGCTGGCACCGGGCGCCACGGCGGGTCTACGACGAGCTGGCGGGCGCCGGCTTCCTCGGGCTCGACGGGACGCCGGCCGGCGCGCGCGAGGGCGGAGAGCGGGACGGTGTGTGGTGGGCGGCCGGCGGGCTCGCCGCCGGGGTCGCCGGGACGCTTCTGACATGCCGCGCGGCGGCCCGGCGCAAGGCCGGACCGCCGCGTGAGGAGCCGCGTCAGGAGCTGATCGATCTCTGAGCTCCCCGGGCGGGACACCCCCTGGCCGGGTCAGCCCAGGTCGATCTCCGGGTACAGCGGGAAGGCGGCCACCAGGTCGGTGGCGCGGTGGGAGATCTCGTCGGCGATCTTCGGGTCGAGGACGTGGGCGGCCTTGGAGGGGGCGCCGGACTTGGTGGTGCCGGGCTCGGTGCTGGTGAGGACGCGGTCGATCAGGCCGGCGACCTCGTCCATCTCCGCCGTCCCGAGGCCGCGGGTGGTGAGCGCGGGCGTGCCGATGCGGATGCCGGAGGTGTACCAGGCGCCGTTGGGGTCGGCCGGGATCGCGTTGCGGTTGGTGACGATGCCGGACTCGAGGAGGGCGGCCTCGGCCTGGCGGCCGGTGAGGCCGTAGGAGGTGGCGACGTCGATCAGGTTGAGGTGGTTGTCGGTGCCGCCGGTGACGAGGGTGGCGCCGCGGCGCATCAGGCCCTCGGCGAGAGCGCGGGAGTTGTCGACGATGCGCTGGGCGTAGTCCTGGAAGGTGGGCTGCCGGGCCTCGGCGAGGGCGACCGCCTTGGCGGCCATGACGTGCGGGAGGGGGCCGCCGAGGACCATGGGGCAGCCGCGGTCGACCTGGTCCTTGAGGGAGTCGTCGCACAGCACCATGCCGCCGCGCGGGCCGCGCAGGGACTTGTGCGTGGTGGTCGTGACGATCTGAGCGTGCGGGACCGGGTCGAAGTCGCCGGTGAGGACCTTGCCGGCGACCAGGCCCGCGAAGTGCGCCATGTCGACCATGAGCGTGGCGCCGACCTCGTCGGCGATCTCGCGCATGATCCGGAAGTTCACCAGACGGGGGTACGCCGAGTAGCCGGCGACGATGATCAGCGGCTTGAACTCGCGGGCCTGGGCACGCAGCGCGTCGTAGTCGATCAGGCCGGTGGCCGGGTCGGTGCCGTAGGAGCGCTGGTCGAACATCTTGCCGGAGATGTTGGGGCGGAAGCCGTGGGTGAGGTGGCCGCCGGCGTCCAGGGACATGCCGAGCATGCGCTGGTTGCCGAAGGCCTGGCGCAGCTCGGCCCAGTCGGACTCGGTCAGGTCGTTGACCTGGCGGGCGCCGGCCTTCTCCAGGAAGGAGGCCTCGACGCGGTCGGCGAGGACGGCCCAGAAGGCGACCAGGTTGGCGTCGATGCCGGAGTGCGGCTGGACGTAGGCGTGGCGGGCGCCGAAGAGTTCACGCGCGTGCTCGGCGGCCAGGGACTCGACGGTGTCGACGTTGCGGCAGCCGGCGTAGAAGCGGCGGCCGACGGTGCCCTCGGCGTACTTGTCGCTGAACCAGTTGCCCATCGCCAGGAGGGTGGCCGGGGAGGCGTAGTTCTCCGAGGCGATCAGCTTGAGCATCGCGCGCTGGTCCGCGACCTCCTGGCCGATGGCGTCGGCGACGCGCGGCTCGACGGCGCGGATCACGTCGAGGGCGGCGCGGAAGGCGGTGGACTCGTGGGAGAGGGGCGCAGACATCTCGGGGACCTCCGGGCGTGGCGTTCGGCGTTCGGCGTTCACGGTACGGCCCAGGCGCACGGCACACTCGCTGCTCGGGCCGCTCCCCGATGGTCGGTCCCATCTTTGGGTCCTGGCCTCGCCAGGACCTGACGCGCCAGTCACGGCCCGCACGTCAGCCTACCGGTTGGCCTGCCCGGGGGCTCTGCCACGTCCACCATGCGGGCCGGGCCGAGCAGGGCCGTCAGAGGATCACGTGCGGCAGGAAGCGAGCGTACTCGTCGGTGACCAGCCCGGCCGACTCCCGGATGCCGAGGCCCGCGGACTCGTCCTCGACGACCCAGGCGCCGAGGACGACGTGGTTGCCGTCGAAGGCGGGCAGCGGGGCGAGCTCCTGGTAGCAGCAGGGTTCGTCGCGCACGACGGGCTCGGTCCCCGGTTCGTGGACCGTCACTCCCTCGCCCTCGCGGCCGAGCAGCGGCTTGGCCACCCAGCCGGCGCCGTCCGCCAGCTCGCGGGGCCCGTCCAGGTACGCGGGAAGCAGGTTGGGGTGGCCGGGATAGAGCTCCCAGAGGATCGCCAGCAGTGCCTTGTTGCTCAGCAGCATCTTCCAGGCGGGCTCGATCCACAGGGTGGAGCCGGTGCCGCCGCCGTTGTCGAGGGTGTCCAGGACGTGGCCGGCGAAGCGGTCGGTGGTGAGCCACTCCCACGGGTACAGCTTGAAGATGCTGCGGATGAAGCGGAGGCCGTTGTCGACGAACCGGCCGGAGAGCGGGTCCCAGCCGATCTCCTCCATGGATATCCAGTCCGTGTCGAGGCCGGCCTGTTCGGCGGTCTCCTTCAGATAGGCCACCGTCATCAGGTCCTCGCCGAGTTCGTCGGCGGCGGAGTGCGCGAAGTGCAGCGGACTGCCCGGCGGGAGCAGGCCGGCCTGCTTCTTCCAGGCGGCGACGAGCCGTTCGTGCAGGGAGTTCCACTGGTCGGCGCCGGGGAACCGTTCCTCCATCCAGAACCACTGGGGCGAGGCGGCCTCGACCAGGGAGGTGGGGGTGTCCGCGTTGTACTCCAGGAGCTTGGCCGGGCCGGTGCCGTCGTAGCGCAGGTCGAAGCGGGCGTAGACGGAGGGGAGTTCGGCGCGCCGCCGCCAGGACTCGGCCACGGCATGGGCGACTCGGGGGTCGGTGATGCCGAGGTCCGCGAAGCGCCCCGTGGTGACGAGGTGGTCCGCGGCGGCCAGGCACATGCGGTGCAGTTCCTCGACGGTCTCCTCCAGCGCCTCCACCTCGGGCAGCGAGAAGACGTAGTACGCGCTCTCGTCCCAGTAGGGGCGCAGGGAGTCGTCGGGGTAGCGGGTGAGCGGGTAGATCAGGCCCTGTGCCTCGACGGTCCGCTGCCAGCCGGGGCGGGGCTCGACGGTGCGGCGTTCCATGCCCGGCTCAGCCGCCGGACGTGCCGTGGCCGCTGCCGAAGCCGCCGCGGTCGACCCCGCCGTGGCTGCCGCCGGACCCGCCGGAGCTCTTGTGGGGCCTGGTGAAGGAGCCGCCGTCCACCCAGCCGCTCTTCTTCTTGCCGCCGTAGTACCAGGCGCCGTCGACGGAGGTCTTCGCGGACTTGCAGTTCTTGTCGGAGACGACCTTGTAGCCCTTGGAGAAGGTGTAGCTGTCGCGGTCGACGCAGCGCTTGTCCGGGTCGGAGGAGCAGGCGGTGAGCGCCGAGGCGAGCAGTCCCATCCCGCCGAGGACCACCGCGCCCGACCTGAGTTGCCGCCGAGTGTCCGCCATGTACGTCTCCCCCGTTGTCGTCGGCTGCCGGCCGGGTGTGGCCGGCCGGTTTTCCGACGGACAGCCTAGAGACAGGTGTGAGCGTCCGCTCAGGGGCCCCTGGAACGCCGCCGCTCACCTACAGTCGGGTCGTGCTCTTGGGAATGGTGTGCGCACTCGGCGCGGCGGTGTGTTTCGGTACGGCGACGGTGCTCCAGGCGGTCGCCGCCCGGGCGGCCGCGGAGCCGGGTGGCGCGCAGGGCGGCGGCGCCGATGCGGCGCTGCTGCTGCGGGCGCTGCGGCAGTGGCGGTATCTGGCGGGTCTGGCCCTGGACGGGCTGGGCTTCCTGCTGCAGATCGCGGCCCTGCGGTCGCTGCCGATCTACGCGGTGGGCGCGGCCCTGGCGTCCAGCCTCGCGGTGACGGCGGTGGCCGCGGCGCGGCTGCTGAGGGTGCGGCTGAGCGGGACGGAGTGGGCCGCGGTCGGCGTGGTCTGCGCCGGCCTGGCGATGCTGGGCCTGGCCTCGGGGACGGAGGGCGGCCGGGACGGCTCCACGGTTCTGAGGTGGGCGATGCTCGCGGCGGCGCTGGCCGTGCCGGCCCTGGGCGGGATGGCCGGCCGTCTCCCCGAGCGCGGCCGGGCCCTGCTGCTCGGCCTGGGCGCGGGCCTCGGCTTCGGTGTGGTCGAGGTGACGGTGCGGCTGATCGACTCGCTGAGCCCCGCGGAACTGTTCACCAACCCGGCCTCGTACGCCCTCGTGCTGGGCGGCGGTGCCGCGTTCCTGCTGCTCACCTCGGCGCTCCAGCGCGGCTCGGTGACGACGGCCACCGCCGGCATGGTGATCGGCGAGACGATCGGCCCCGCCGCGATCGGCGTGGTGTGGCTGGGCGACCGCACGCGGGAGGGCCTGAGCTGGCTGGCGCTACTGGGCTTCGCGGTGGCGGTGGCCGGCGCGCTGGCACTGGCACGGTTCGGGGAGGCACCGGCGGCTCCGACGGCTGACGGGACGGCGCCGGACGGGACGGCACCGGACGGGACGGCACCGGAGGGGGCGACGGCTGACGGGGCGGCTGCGGCCGGGGCGGAACCGGCCGAGCGGGGCTGAGCGGCACGGCGCGCGCGAACCAGGCCGCGTGGTGCGGGGCCGTCCGGTGTGCCTCGGTCAGGGCAGGACCCGGCACAGCGCGTCCAGGGCGGCCGCCCAGGCATGGTCCGTTGGGGTGCCGTAGCCGACGACCAGGCCGTCCACGGGGCTGACGGCGGCCTGCTCGTGCCGGTAGCGGGACAGACCGTGGAGGGCGAGCCCCTGCCAGGCCGCCGCCTGGACCACGGCCGGTTCGGCACCGGGCGGCAGCCGCAGTACGGCGTGCAGTCCGGCGGCGATCCCGGTGGGGCGGACGTCGGGGGCGCGGGCGGCGAGCGCCTCGACCAGTGCGTCGCGGCGGCGCCGGTAGCGCAGCCGGGCGGAGCGTACGTGGCGGTCGTAGGCGCCGGAGGTGATGAACTCCGCCAGGGTCAGCTGGTCGAGCACCCCGCAGGTGTCGGAGGGTCCCTTCGCCGCCGCGGCCTCCTCGGTCAGGGACGGCGGCAGCGCCATCCAGGCCAGGCGCAGACCGGGGGCCAGGGACTTGCTCGCCGTGCCCAGGTGGACCACGCGGTCGGGGTCCAGGCCCTGGAGCGCGCCGACCGACTGCCGGTCGTAGCGGAACTCGCCGTCGTAGTCGTCCTCCAGGATCAGGCCGCCGGTGCGCCGCGCCCAGTCCGTCACGGCCGCGCGCCGGTCCGGATGCAGGGACACACCCATCGGGAACTGATGGGAGGGGGTGAGGAGGACCGCGCCGACGTCCGGCAACTCGCCGGTGAGGGTGCCGCGTTCGTCGAGGGGCAGGGGGAGGGTGCGTAGTCCCGCCCGGGTCAGGAGGCCCCAGTGCAGGTCCAGGCCGTACGACTCGACGGCGACCGTGGCCGTGCCGCGCGCCCGCAGTACCTCGCCGAGGATCCTCAGACCGTGCGAGAAGCCCGAGCACACCACGATGCGCTCCGGGGTGGTGCGTACGCCGCGCACCCGGGCCAGGTAGCCGGCGAGGGCGGTGCGCAGTTCGGGCCGGCCGCGCGGGTCGCCGTAGCCGAGGGCGTCGCTCGGGGCCGTGGTCAGGGCGCGGCGGGCTGCCCTGAGCCACTCCGCACGGGGGAAGGAGGCGAGGTCGGGGGTGCCGGGGCGCAGGTCGAAGACGGGGCGGCGGGGTGCGCGGGGCGGCTGGGCCGCGTCGGCGGGCGGGGCGGCCACCGCCCGGTCGGCGACCCGGGTGCCGGAGCCCTGGCGGGCGGTGAGCCAGCCCTCGGCGACCAGGTCGGCGTAGGCGTCGGCGACCGTGTTGCGGGCGACGCCCAGGTCGGTGGCGAGGACACGGGAGGAGGGCAGCCGGGTGCCGGGGGCCAGGCGGCCGGAGCGGACCGCCTCGCGCAGGGCGTCGGTCAGCCCTCGGCGCACACGCGGTCCGGCCGGTTCCAGATGCAGGTCGACGCCCAGAGTGGCCCATGTCCTCGCCATGGAAATGGACCATACCGCTGGGCTGCTTCGCGCCTATGATCGAATCATGACCACGACCCGGAACACCCCTGGGACGACGAGCGAGACGACCGCCGAGTACGCCCCGGAGCAGAGCCCCCGGATGCGCTGGGCCGAGCACGCCCCCGAGGTCTACAAGGCGATGATCCGGCTGGACGCGGCCGCCGGGCAGGGTCTGGAGCCGCGGCTGCGCGAGCTGGTCAGGATCCGCGCCTCGCAGATCAACCACTGCGCGCTCTGCCTGGACATGCACAGCAAGGACGCCCTCACGGCCGGCGAGAGCGTGGAGCGGATCATCCAGCTCGGCGCCTGGGAGGAGTCCCGGCACTTCTACACCGAGCGGGAGCTCGCGGCCCTGGAGCTGACCGAGGCGGTCACGGTCCTCACCGACGGCTTCGTGCCGGACGAGGTGTACGACAAGGCCGCCAAGCACTTCGCCGAGGAGGAACTCGCCCAGCTGATCGCCGCGATCGCGGTGATCAACGCCTGGAACCGGTTCGGCGTGACCACCCGCGCCGTCCCCGGCCACTACACGCCGGGGCAGTACAAGTGACGGCCCGGACCACCCATCTGGACGACGCGGTGCGCGGCGCCCTGCGGTCACTGGGCGCCGCCGCCAAGCGGGGCCTGGGCGAGCCCGTCCTGGCCGAGCTGGTGCAGGTGCGCGCCTCGCAGCTCAACCACTGCGCGTTCTGCCTCGACATGCATCTGGCCCTCGCCCGCGAGCACGGCGTGAGCGAGCGGCAGCTCGATCTCCTGGACGCCTGGGAGGAGGCCGGAGACGTCTTCAGCGAACGGGAACGGGCGGCGCTGGCCCTGACCGAGGCGGTCACCGTCCTCACCGACGGCTTCGTGCCGGACGCGGTCCACGAGCAGGCCGCCGAGCACTTCGACGAGCCCCGGCTGGCCCATCTGATCGCGCTGATCAGCGTCATCAACACCTGGAACCGCCTGATGGTCAGCCGCCGGATCCCCGCCGGGAGCGCCAAGTGGTGAGCGGCGCCGAGGCCTTCCGCGCGCTGCACCGGGGGCGCGCCCCGGGCGACCCCCTGGTCCTGCCCGGTCCGTGGGACGCGGCCAGTGCCCGTGTCTTCGCCGAGGCGGGGTTCCCGGCGCTCGCGACACCCAGCCACGGGGTCGCCGCCTCGCTCGGGTACGAGGACGGGAGGACCCCGGCCGACGAGATGTTCGCGGCGGTGGCCCGGATCGCACGCGCGGTGGACGTGCCGGTGTCGGCGGACATCGAGGACGGCTACGGGCTCGCCCCGAAGGAGCTGGTGGAGCGGCTGCTGGAGGCGGGCGCCGTCGGCTGCAACCTGGAGGACTCGAGCGGGGGCACGCTGAAGGACCCGCAGGAGCACGCCGGCTTCCTCGCCGAGGTCCGCTCGGCCGCCGCCGACCGGCTCTTCCTCAACGCCCGCGTCGACGTCTTCGCCCACGGCGACGGCGATCCCGAACGCGCCGTCGAGCGGGCCGCGTTGTACACGGCGGCGGGCGCGGACTGCGTGTACCCGATCCTCGCCCCGGCGGACGTACTGCCGTTGCTGAGGGCAGGCATCCAGGGCCCGCTGAACATGCTGGCCCGGCTGGACGGCACGGGACCCTCGCCCACCGAACTCGGGGAGCTCGGAGCCACGAGGATCACGTTCGGGCCAGGGCTCCAGCGGCGTGCCGCACAGGCACTCGGCGACATCGCCGCCGGCCTGGTGCGCCGAGCCGCCGGCCCGATGCGCTGAGGCGGTTCAGGACAGCCACCGCTTCCACACGGCAGGGTGGCTGTCCACCCACTTCTTCGCCGCCTCCTGCGGTGACAGCTTCTGGTCGGCGATCATCAGGGAGACCTCGTTCTGGTCCTCGGTCGTCCACCTGAACCTCTTCAGGAAGGCCGCCGCCTTGCCGCCCGACTTCGCGAAGCCGGCGTTGAGGTACTTCTGCAGCGGGGTGTGCGGGTAGGCGCAGGCGACCTTGGCCGCGTCGGCGTCGCAGCCCGCCTTGTACGGCGGCAGCTTCACCTCCGTCATGGGGATCTTCTCGAACAGCCACTGGGGTGAGTACCAGTAGGTCAGGAAGGGCTTCTTCTCCTTGGCGAACTGCTTCATCTGCGTGATCTGCGCCGCCTCGGAACCGGCGAAGACCACCTGGTAGTTCAGGTTCAGGTTCTTCACCAGGGCCTTGTCGTTGGTGACGTACGACGGGGAGCCGTCCAACAGCTGGCCCTTGCCGCCGCTCTCCGCGGTGCGGAAGAGGGAGGCGTACTTGTCGAGGTTCCTCCAGTCCGTGATGTCCGGGTGCTGCCTGGCGAGGTACGTCGGCACGAACCAGCCGATGTGCCCCGTCACCCCCAGGTCGCCGCCCCGCACGATCGTCCTCTTGTCCTGGACGTACCGCTTCTCCTGGTCGGGGTGGCCCCAGTCCTCCAGGATGGCGTCGACCCGGCCCTGGCTGAGCGCGTCCCAGGCGGGGACCTCGTCGACCTGGACGGTGTCGACGCGGTAGCCGAGCTCGTGCTCCAGCAGGTACTGGGCGACGGCCACGTTGGACTGGGCGCCGACCCAGGACTGGACGGACAGCGTCACGGTCCTCGCGCCCCGCGCGCCCGCGAACGGCGAGGCCTGCTTGGTCATGTCGGCGGCGCCGCAGCCGGTCAGCAGCATGAGCGCGGCCGCGCCGGCCACCACGGATGTCGTACGAAGTCGCATGTCACGTTCCCTTCTGCGCGCCCCGCGCGGTGGGCTGGGTCACCCGGTCGAGCATCAGGCCGAGGCAGACGATCGCGACGCCGGCGACCAGTCCGGTCGCCAGGTCGCCCTGGGCGAGGCCGAAGACGACCTGGTACCCGAGCGCGCCACCGCCGACCAGGCCGCCGATGACGACGACGGCGAGGACGAGGACCAGGCCCTGGTTGACGGCGAGCAGCAGCGCCGGGCGGGCGAGCGGCAGCTGGATCTGCCGGAGCTGCTGTCCCCTGGTCGCGCCGAGCGAGCGGGCCGACTCCAGGGCGGCCGGGTCGACCTGGCGCAGCCCCTGGGCGGTGATCCGGACGACGGCGGGCAGGGCGTAGACGATGGCCGCGGCGACGGCCGGGGCGCGGCCGACGCCGAACAGCGCAACGACCGGGATCAGGTACACGAACTGCGGCATCGTCTGGAAGACGTCCAGGACCGGGCGCAGCAGTCTCTCGAAGCGGTCGCTGCGGGCGGCGGCGATGCCGGTCGCGAAGCCGGCGATGAGGGTGACGGCGACGGCGGCGAGCACCTGGGACAGGGTGTCCAGGGCCGGCTTCCACACCCCGAGCGCCCCGACCGCGGCCATGGCGCCCGCGGCGGTCAGCGCGGTGCGCCAGGTGCCGATCAGCCACGCCAGGGCGGCCACGATCAGCAGCACCGACCACCAGGGCAGCCACTGCAGTCCGGCCCGCACGGGGTCCAGGATCCAGGTGGTGAAGTGGCCCGCCCAGTCGGCGGTGCCGCCGATGTACGGAACACCCGAGTACAGGTGCGCGGTCATCCAGTCGACGGCGCGGTCGACCGGCTCGGCGATGTTCACCGTCCAGCCGGTGGGCCAGTCGGGACGGGCCGCGAGACGGACGGCCACCGCCACGGCGACGACGGCGGCGGCGAGGGCGCCGTGCAGCCACCACACGGCGGACGTGCGGGGTCCGTCGCCGATACGCTCCCCCGCCGCGCCGGTCACCCGGTCCAGGACGACGGCCAGCAGCACGATGGGGATGCCGGCCGCCAGCGCGGCGCCCACGTCGACCGAGGCGAGCGCCTGGTAGACGCGGTCGCCGAGGCCGCCGGCGCCGATGACGGAGGCGATGACGGCCATGGACAGCGCCATCATGATCGTTTGGTTGAGGCCGAGCAGGAGTTCCTTCCGGGCCAGCGGGACGCGTGCGGTCAGCAGGCGCTGGCGTGCGGTGGCACCGAGGGACTCGACGGCCTCCAGCACCTCGGCGTCGGCGCCGCGCAGGCCGAGCGCGGTGAGACGGGCCATGGGCGGGGCGGCGTAGACGACGGTGGCGAGGACGGCGGCAGGCACCCCGATGCCGAACACCAGGACGACGGGCAGGAGGTACGCGAACGCCGGGAGCACCTGCATGGTGTCCAGCACCGGGCGCAGCGCGCGGTCCATGCGGTCCGACAGCCCGGCGGCGAGACCGAGCAGCGTCCCGACGGCCACCGAGGCGAGCACCGCGATCACCATCAGCGCGAGCGTCTGCATGGTGGGCACCCACATGCCGAGCAGACCGCAGGCGAGGAACGCGGCCGCCGTGCCCAGGGCGAGCCGGACTCCGGCCACCCGCCAGGCGACGGCGGAGGCGAGGGCGGTGACACCGGCCCAGCCTGCGGCGAGGAGGAAGAGGTACACCGCGCGTACGCAGATGACGACCGCGTTGCTGATGTAGCCGAAGAAGTAGAGGAACAGGGGGTGGCTGTCGCGGTTGTCGATGATCCAGGTGCTGGCGCCGGTGAGCGGTTCGGTGAGGTCGACCGTCAGCGCGTGCGGCCAGGTGCTGCCCGCCCAGTGGGCGCCTGCGAGGGGGCCGAGGACGGCGGCGAGGACCGCGAGGACCGCCAGCTTCCGCAGGGCACGGTTGCGCGGGGCGCCGGGTGTCGCACGGGGGACCGATGCGGTGATCGTCGCCATCAGACGGCTCCCGAGTCAGCGCCGGCCCCGGGCGGGGTGGCCCGCCCGCGCGAGCGGGATGCCTCCCCCACGCTCGAATGCGCTCGCGCGGGGGCACCACCACCGCCCACCGGTGCCGCCCCATCGGCACGACTGCCCGCGGCCGCGTCGGTGCCGGTGACGCCCGCGACCACGCCCAGCAGTGCGTCCGAGTCGACCAGGCCCACGCACCTGCCCTCGTCCACCACGCGGGCCGGTGCGCCCGCCCGGGCGACCGCCTCGATGGCTTCCGCGACCGTGGCCTGCGGGGACACCGCCGGGCCGGCGCTCGCGTCCTCGGCAGAGGCCGGGCGCATGGCCCCGCGCACCGTCATCACCTGTTCACGCGGGACGTCGCGGACGAACTCGCGGACGTAGTCGTCGGCCGGGGAGCCGACGATATCCTCGGGGGTGCCGAGCTGCACGACGCGGCCGTCGCGCATCAACGCGATGCGGTCGCCCAGCTTGAGGGCCTCCTGCAGGTCGTGGGTGATGAAGACCATCGTGCGGCCCTCCTCCTGGTGCAGGCGGACGACCTCCTCCTGCATGTCCCGCCGGATGAGCGGGTCGAGGGCGCTGAACGGCTCGTCGAACAGGAGCACCTCGGGGTCGACGGCCAGGGCGCGGGCGAGGCCGACGCGCTGACGCTGGCCGCCGGAGAGCTGGCCCGGCCGGCGCTGTTCCATGCCCTTCAGGCCGACCTTCTCGACCACTTCCGCGGCCTTCTCACGGCGCTCGGAGCGGCCCACGCCCTGGATCTGCAGGCCGTAGGCGACGTTGTCGAGGACGGTGCGGTGGGGCAGCAGGCCGAAGTGCTGGAAGACCATCGCGGTGCGGTGCCGGCGCAGCTCCCGCAGCCGGGCCCTGTCCATGGCGCGCACGTCCTCGCCGTCGAGGGCTACGGTGCCCGCGGTCGGTTCGATGAGCCGGGTCAGGCAGCGTACGAGCGTGGACTTGCCGGAGCCGGACAAGCCCATGACGACGAAGACCTCACCCCTGTGCACCTCGAAGCCCACATCCCGTACGGCGGCTGTGCAGCCGGTGCGTCGACGCAGGTCGGCGGGGGCGAGGGCGCTGAGTTCGGGGTCCGTGGGGATCCGGTCGGCCTTCGGGCCGAAGACCTTCCACAGGCCGTCCACCGAGAAGACGGGGGTGGTGGCCGGGTCGTCGCCGCGGGTGGGCGGCTTGCGGGTGGGGACCGTGAGAGTCATCGGATCTCGCCTCCGATCAGGCCGGCGGCCTTCTCCCCGACCATGAGCACCCCGACCATCGGGTTCACCGCGGTCATGGTCGGGAAGACGGAGGCGTCCGCGACGCGGATGCCGTCCAGGCCACGGATGCGCAGCTCGGGATCGACGACGGCCAGTTCGTCGTCGGCGGCGCCCATCCGGCAGGTGCCCGCCGGGTGGTAGACGGTGTGGGCGACCTTGCGGGCGTACTCGCCGAGTTCCTCGTCGCCGGTGACGTCCGGGCCGGGGCACACCTCGCGCCTCAGCCAGCCGGCCAGAGGCTCGGTCCGGGCGATCTCGCGGGCGATGCGGATGCCGTCGACGAGGGTGCGGCCGTCGTAGTCGTCCTCGTCGGTGAAGTAGCGGAAGTCCAGGGCGGGCTTGACGGACGGGTCGGGACTGGTCAGGTACAGCCGGCCCCTGCTCTTCGGCTTGGGGATGTTCGGGGTCATCGACACGCCGTGCTGCGGACGCTCGTAGCCCAGTCGCTCCGGGTTGTCCGTGAACGGAACCTGGTAGAAGTGGAACATCAGGTCGGGGCCCGCGTGTTCGGGATCGCGCCGCACGAACAGACCGGCGTCGCTGTCCATCGCGGAGTTCTCCGGGATCGGGCCGTTCGTCTCCCAGACGATCACCGACTCGGGGTGGTCGAGCAGGTTCTCCCCGACGCCCGGCAGGTCGTGGACGACGGGTATGCCGAGCCTGTCCAGGTCCGTCTTCGGGCCGATGCCCGAGTGCAGCAGCAGGCGCGGGGAGTCCACGGCGCCGGCGCACAGGACCACCTCGTGGCGGGCCCGTACGAGGATCTCCTCCCCGTCCTTGGTCCGCACGTGCACGCCCTCGGCGCGGGTGCCGTTCAGCTCCAGCCGGTACGCCCAGGTCTCCAGCAGGATCGTCAGGTTGGGCCGCTCGTCCATCACCGGGTGCAGGTACGCCACCGACGCACTCGACCGCTTGTTGTCCTCGGGGTGGTAGGCGAGGTCGAAGAAGCCGACGCCCTCGCTGAACGGCTTGCTGTTGAAGCCCTCGGTCCGGGGCACCCCGACGGCCGCCTGTGCCGCCTCGACGAAGTCGCGGGCGATGGCGTTCCGGTCCTTCTCGTCCACCGGGACGATGTTGTTGAGCAGCCGCGCGTAGTACGCCTCCATCGGCACCGCGCCCCAGCCCTTGGCGCCGGCCGCCTCCCACTCGTCCCAGTCGGACGGCAGCGGCTTGAAGGCGATGAGGGTGTTGTGCGAGGAGCAGCCGCCGAGGACGCGGGCGCGGCTGTGCCGGATGTGGGAGTTGCCGCGGGGCTGCTCGGTGGTGGGGTAGTCGTAGTCGAGCTCGCCGCCGAGGAGGCCCATCCAGCGGCGCAGGGTCAGCACGTCGTCGCGGCCGACGTCGCTGGGGCCGCCCTCGATGACGGCGACGGTGACGTCGGGGTTCTCGGTGAGGCGGGAGGCGATGACGGAGCCCGCCGTGCCGCCGCCGATGACGACGTAGTCGTAGGTGTTCTCAGGGGGGTTGTCGGGCATCAGGGGGTACTCCAGGTGGGGGTCCGGCGCACGGAGGGCTGCGGCGTACGGCGTCTGCGGCGTACGGGGTCTGCGGCGTACGGGAGCGGCTTCGCTGCGTACGGGGCGGGGCTCAGCCCGCGAACCAGCGCACCGGCTTCGGCGCGAGGTTCTGGTACAGGTGCTTGGTCTCGCGGTACTCGGCGAGTCCGGCGGGTCCCAGTTCGCGGCCCACTCCGCTCTTGCCGAAGCCGCCCCACTCCGCCTGGGGCAGGTAGGGGTGGAAGTCGTTGATCCAGACCGTGCCGTGGCGCAGCCGGCCCGCGACCCTGCGCGCCCGGCCGGCGTCGGCGGTCCAGACGGCGCCGGCCAGACCGTACTCGGTGTCGTTGGCGAGCAGGACGGCCTCGTCCTCGGTGCGGAAGGTCTCGACGGTGAGGACCGGTCCGAAGACCTCCTCGCGGACGACCCGCATCGTCCGGTGGCAGCGGTCGAGGACGGTCGGCTCGTAGAAGTAGCCGGTGGCGGGCCGGGTCCGGTCGGCCTCGGGCCGCTTGCCGCCACAGCACAGCACCGCGCCCTCGGCGAGCGCGGAGGCGACGTACGCCTCGGTCTTCGCGCGCTGCTGCTCGGAGACGAGCGGCCCGCACTCGACGCCGGGCTCGGTGCCGCGGCCCAGCCGGATCCGTGATGCGCGGCGGGCGAGTTCGGCGACGAACCGGTCCCGGACGGGCTCCTCCACGATCAGCCGGGCGCCGGCCGAGCAGACCTGGCCGCTGTGGATGAAGGCCGCGTTGAGGGCCTGGTCGACGGCGGTGTCGAAGCCCTCGTCGGTGGCGCAGGCGTCGGCGAAGACGACGTTGGGGTTCTTGCCGCCCAGTTCGAGGGCGACCTTCTTGACGGTGGGGGCGGCGGCCTGGGCCACCTTCGTGCCGCTGGCCAGGCCGCCGGTGAAGGAGACGAGGTCGACGTCGGGATGTTCGGCGAGGCGGGCACCGACCGTGCGGCCGGGGCCGGTGACGATGTTGGCCACCCCGGCGGGCAGGCCGGCCTCGATGAGCAGGTCGACGAGGGCGACGGTGGTGAGCGGGGTGATCTCGCTGGGCTTGATCACGAAGGTGTTGCCCGCGGCGAGCGCCGGGGCGATCTTCCAGCTGGCCTGGAGCAGCGGGTAGTTCCAGGGGGTGATCAGGGTGCAGACACCGACCGGTTCATGGACGACGACGCTGTGGACGTCGGGCGTACCGGCGTCCACGACCCGGCCGGGTGCCTCGGCGGCGACCAGGTCGGCGAAGTAGCGGAAGGCGTCGGCGACGCAGTCGACGTCGACGCGGCCCTCCTCCAGGGTCTTGCCCGCGTCCCGGCTCTCCAGCAGGGCGAGCTTCTCGCGGTCGCGCACCAGCAGGCCGGCGACCTCACGCAGCAGGGCGGCGCGCTCGGCGACGGGAGTGCGCGGCCAGGCGCCGGCGCCTGCGTCGAAGGCACGCCGGGCGGCCTCCACGGCCCGGTCCGCGTCCTTCTCGTCGCCCTCGGCGACCACGGCGAACGGCGTCGCGTCCGCGGGGTCGAGGATGTCGCGCGTGGCGCCGGAGACCGCCTCCCGCCACTCCCCTCCCGCGTGAATCGTGGTGCGCGCCGTGCGTTGCGTACTGTCCGCCATGATCGGTGATGCCTTCCGTTCCTGCCTGGCTGCCCTGGGTGACGCGGGTGTCACCCACAGGGACCGTGAGCGCCTGCCCCCTCCCCACGAATTGCATGCGCAATCCATGACCGAAAGTGTTCGGCGTCACGGAATTTGAAGGCATAAAGGGACGAAAGCGGCAGACTTCGATCAGCCAGTGGCCGATCGCCGGCTTCCGCCGGTCACCGCCCACTGGTCCATCAGGTCGCGGACGCACCGGCGCAGCCAGGCGTGCGCCGGGTCGGTGTCACCGCCGTCGCCGTGCCGCGCACCGAACGCTCCGCGCGCGGCGACCCCGACCCGCTCGGTACCCTGCCGCTCACCGCCGTGCTGGTCGCCGTGCTCTTCGGCATCATCGAGAACCTGGCCCACGGCTGGGACTCGCCCGGCATCGTCGTCGCATTCACCGCGGGCGCCCTGCTCACCGCCCTCTTCGCCCGGCACGCCCTGCGCTCGCCCGCCCCGCTGTTCGACCCGCGCGTTCTCGCCTCGCCCCGGCTGCGCGCGCCGCCACCCTGGGCACCGCCGGCGGCTTCTTCGGCCTGTTCTCCCACTTCTAGGGCCTGTCCGGCGGATCATGGCGCAGACGCGGGGGCTGGCACGCCGGGTTGATCGGCGCCGCTACTTACCTGCACCTTGATCCGCCGGACAGGCCCTAGCCGCACCGACCGCCCGGTGGGCAGAAGGAGTTCAGTGCGGCGGTGAGCGTGGCGCGGATGCGGGCGGCGGGAAGGGTGGCGGGGCCACTGACGCGGAGGGCGTAGAGGGTGCCGTCGGCGGCCTGGAAGCGGTGGTCGACGACCTGGCGGGGGCCCTTGTCCGTGTCGTCGTAACGGTAGGTCAGCTCGGCCCAGGTGGGGCCCGAGTCGCGGTCCAGGGCCTCGTAGCCGGGTTGCCGGGCGAAGCCGTAGCCGGGGTCGTTCTCGGCCAGGTCCAGGGAGGCGGCCGGGGAGTCCTCCGCGACCGCGAAGATCTGGAGCTGACGGCCGTCGGACGGGGAGTCGTAGTAGACCACCGGCGCCTTCTCGCCCTGCTTCTGCCTGCGGGTCCAGCCCTCGGGGACGTCGAGCGTGTAGCCGACGGGGTCCTGGGCGCGGCGGTAGCCGGGGGCGGGTGCGGTCGCGGGGGCGGCCGGGGGCGAGGCCGCGGCATCCTGGCCGGGGCCGGTCGCCGGGGTGCCGTTCCCCGCCTCGGCCGTGTCCCGCGAAGAGGGGAGCGCCGGGGAGGCCGGGGGCGAGGTGGTCACGGTGACGCCGGTCGCCGGGCCGGCCGACGCGCCGGTGGAGCCGTCCCGCAGCAGGACGTACCAGACCCCCGCGCCGGCTCCCGCCCCGAGCACGGCCGCCGCGGCCACCGTCGCCAGGACGCGGCCCCCGCGGTGAGCCCCGCCCGCGGGGCGCCGCGCCGGCGCGGGCGGCGCGGACGGCGCGTACGGCGGAGACGACGGGGGCGCCGCGGGCGGCACGTACGGCGAAGGCGACGGGCCCGCCGCGGGCGGCAGGTACGGCGAGGGCGGTGTGGGCGGCGGGGTCCCCCAAGGGGGCGGCAGCGGGGTGCCCGTCCGGGTCTCGGCGGACGCCCACGGCGGCTCCGGAGACGGTCCCTCCGGTCCTCCCCAGGCCGCCTGGCCTCTGTCCTCGCTCGGCTCGTGCTCCGGTCCCGAACCGGAGCTGTGGCCGTCCCAACCGCTCATCCTGAACCCCCCGAGGCCACCCCGCCGGGTACCGCCGTACCGCCGTACCGATTTCGACGTCATTCGCGCCATTCGACGGTAGCGGCGAAAACGGCCACGGGCCCCGTTCCGGACGAAACCGGAACGGGGCCCGTGCGGGGTCGTGACGAAGCGAGCCCTACGGCGAGGGCCGCTCGACTCGGATCGGCCCGGACCGGCTCAGATGAGGCCGAGGCCGCGGACCGCCTCGCGCTCCTCCTCGAGCTCCTTGACGGAGGCGTCGATGCGGGCGCGGGAGAACTCGTTGATGTCCAGGCCCTGGACGATCTCGTACTTGCCGTCCTTGCAGGTGACCGGGAAGGAGGAGATCAGGCCCTCCGGGACGCCGTAGGAGCCGTCCGACGGGATGCCCATGGAGGTCCAGTCGCCGTCCGCCGTGCCGTTGACCCAGGTGTGGACGTGGTCGATGGCGGCGTTGGCGGCGGAGGCGGCCGACGAGGCGCCGCGGGCCTCGATGATGGCGGCGCCGCGCTTGGCGACGGTCGGGATGAAGTCCTCGGCCAGCCACTTCTCGTCGCCCACGACCTCGGCGGCGTTCTTGCCGGCGACGGTGGCGTGGAAGATGTCCGGGTACTGGGTGGCGGAGTGGTTGCCCCAGATGGTCAGGCGCTTGATGTCGGCGACCGTCGAGCCCGTCTTCTTGGCGAGCTGGGTCAGCGCGCGGTTGTGGTCCAGGCGCGTCATGGCGGTGAAGCGCTCGGCCGGTACGTCCGGCGCGGCGGCCTGGGCGATCAGCGCGTTGGTGTTGGCCGGGTTGCCGACGACCAGGACCTTGATGTCGTCCGCGGCGTGGTCGTTGATGGCCTTGCCCTGCGGCTTGAAGATGCCGCCGTTGGCCTCGAGCAGGTCACCGCGCTCCATGCCCTTGGTGCGCGGGCGGGCGCCGACGAGGAGGGCGACGTTGGCGCCGTCGAACGCGACGTTCGGGTCGTCCGTGATGTCGATGCCCTGAAGGAGCGGGAACGCGCAGTCGTCCAGCTCCATGGCCGTGCCCTCGGCGGCCTTCAGGGCCGGGGTGATCTCCAGGAGGCGCAGCTTGACCGGCACGTCCGCGCCGAGCAGCTGGCCGGAGGCGATGCGGAAGAGCAGGGCGTAACCGATCTGGCCGGCCGCGCCGGTGACGGTGACGTTCACGGGAGTGCGGGTCATGGCGTTCTCCGTATGACAGCTGGCGGTCGGGGCGTCCCTGCCCCGGGGTGCGGGATCCCCGCGTCCGGTTGGTGGCCGTACGCCCGCCGCGATGATCGATCAGGGGTACGGATGATCGATCTCTTGGCGTCAAGAGAGATCCACGGTCAGGCTATCGCGCATCCGGCATCCCGGACTGCCGCCCCCCTGTGGCCCGTCCCACAGACGGCACGGTGAAGAAGCCGCGAAGAAGTGGCGCGCCGCACGCATGGGATACGCCGTTCGGGGCACGCGAACCTCACCCCCCACGGGAGTCCGGTTTTCCGGCAACCCCCCACGGCGGCCGCCTCAGTCACTCCTCTCCCGGACGGGCGGCCGCCTTTCTTCCGCTCGTCCGGCCGGGACGGACGTCTTCCGTGCGGAGGGCGGCCTCTTCCGCTCACGTCGTGCGAAGGGCGCGCCTGCCTCCGCCGGTTCACGTCGTGCAGCCCGTCCGTCCCGACGCCAGCGTCACGCACGCCCTCGCCTGGGCGGCGTCCTTCACGGCCACCATCGGTGTGTACGCGATCGTGTCGCCGGGCTCGGTGACCTTGTCGGTCTCCGTGCGCGTGCCGACCGTCACCTGTACCTGGTCGCCCTGCGCGGCCTGGGTGATACGGCCCCAGGCGGTGCCGCAGGTCTTGCTGTAGCGCACTTCGACGACGGTCGTCCCCACGGTGACGCTGCGGGCCGTGGTCACCAGCTCGCCGCTGCACCCCATGGCCTCGGCGTCCTTGCCGGTGCAGCCGCTCCCGTCGCACTTCACTCCGGGCGGCAGGCCGGCGCCGGTGCTCACGGACGGCGACGGTGATGTCCTCACGACCGGGGCCTTGCGCCCGTCGTCGCCGCCGGTGAAGTGGAAAACGGCGCCGACCACCACCAGCACCGCGACCACGCCCGCGAGAAACATCGTCAGCTGCCGCCCCCGCGCCCCGAACCGGCTCGGCGTACCGGTCCGCGGTGGGCGGGGGCCGGATCCCGGGGCCGGCGCGGAACCGGAGGCGGCGGCGGAGACGGGGGCCGCCTCCCGCGCGTCCCGCGCGTCCGCGTCGGAGACCGTCGGCTGCGGCGGCACCGCCGTCGGGGACACGCCCGCCGGATCCGCGACCCCGGGCGCGGGCAGCCGCAGTGCCGCCGCGGCGCTGCCGACCGTGCGTGCGCCCGGTGCGTCCAACGCCGCCCGGGCCTGGGCGATCCGGATGGCCTCCATGGTCCTGTCGTGGCGCGACTCCGCGCGGCTCCAGGCCCGCTCGGCGAGCTCCCACATCGTGGTGAGGTGGACCGGGTTGCTGCCGGTGACCTCGGCGAGGGCGACCACCGCCCCCTTGGGCGCCAGGAGCCGGCCGCCCAGGTAGCGCTCCCACGACGTCCTGCTGTAGCCGGTGCGGTCGGCGAGCGCGGCGACGCTCAGACCGCTGCGGTCGACCAGCCGCCGCAGCTGCCCCGCGAACTCCTTGACCTGCGGGTCGAGTTCATCGGGCAGGGCCTTCCAACGAGCCATCGCGACTCCCCCTCTTCCCCCTTGCACGGATTGCCCGTGCCTGCCCGGCCGTTGGGCGACTTCTCCCCAGATCCCTAGTTTGTCACCCCAGGGCAAGAGTGCCCACGACGGCGGTGAGCACCAGGGCGGCGAGCAGCACGACGGCATACAGCAGGAGCCGTCCGCCCGGCCCGGGACGCGGCCGTTCCTCCGGCCGGTCCCACCAGGGCACGGTGGGGACTTCCTCGTAGGCCTCGTGGGTCTCGTGGGTCTCGTAGGCGTCGTGGGCGTCGTGGGTCCGGGTCGTCTCGACCTGAGCGGCCCCCTCCGCCACCGCGTCCGTTTCCGGCACCGCGGCCGGTCTGGGCCAGACCTTGACGGCCATCTCCCAGCGCACGGTGTGCCGTTCGGCGTCCGCGCCGGTCAGGCCCGCGACCCGGCACAGGGCGGCGGCCGTCTGCCGCGGCGGCGGCTGGCCGGCGTTGAGGTAGCGCTGCCAGGAGGACTTGCTGTACGCCGTGCGCGCACCCAGCGCGGCCAGGCTGAGGCCGGTCCCGTCCTTGAGGAGCCGCAGCTGCTCCACGAAGTGCCGTACTTCCGGCGGCAGATCCTCCGGTAGCGGCTGCCAGGCGCCCATCCCACACCTCCCGGCATCCTCGCGTCGCCCCTCGCGGAGAGTGACGAGGACGGCGGGTGGATCGGTTCCCACGCCGCGCGCGGGCACCCCTGTGGCAGAGCGCGGACACCGTAGCGGAATGGTCACTTCCGTGCCACAGCGCGCGGACAGCCGTTGAACAGGCCGTTCACCATGCAGGAGTGTTGTTCCCGACGGCGGTCCGTCCTTACTCGGGGGAGAGGATGGGCCGCCGTCACCGTAGCCGTACGGAGGTAAAGACGCCGTCAGCCGTCCGACAGCTGTTAGCTGTTGCGGACCGTGAAGTGCAGCGCGTCGTCCAGGAACGGGATCTCCAGCCAGGGCTTCGGCTGGGCAGCAAGCGCCAGCAGCACGATCGCGCAGCCCAGGATCCCGTAGGTGACGATGTCCGTGAAACGGGAGCGGACGGCGAGCATGCCGACGCGGGGCAGGACCCAGCGCAGCACGGCACCGCCCAGCAGCCCGGCACCGATCAGCAGCAGCCCCACCCGGAACGCGTCGAAGGCGGTCACCAGCAGGCCGAGCCCGACCAGGACCAGCACGGCGAGCAGCGGCCACTGCCGCGCGGGGGCGGGGGCGTCGCTCGATGCGGCACGGCCGCCGCCCTCGGGCCGTGCCGTGTCCTTCGTCAGCAGCGGGAAGCGGCGCGTGACCCGCCGCGGCCGGGCTCCGGCGTCCGGCGCGCCGCCCGGGTCCCGGGCCTGGTCCGGCCCCTGGTCCCGGCCGGCGTCCCGCGTCTCCTGCGCATCCTCTGTCTCTTGCGCGTCCCGTGCGTCCCGCGGGGCGCCGCTCGCCTCAGCCGACACTGCGCTCCGCCGCCTCGACCACGTTGACCAGCAGTTCGGCGCGCGTCATCGGGCCGACGCCGCCGGGGTTCGGGGAGAGCCAGCCGGCCACCTCGGCGACGTCCGGGTGGACGTCACCGACGATCTTGCCCTCGGCGTTGCGGGAGACGCCGACGTCGAGGACGGCCGCGCCCGGCTTGACGTCCTCGGCCCGGATCAGATGGGCCGCTCCGGCCGCGGCGACGATGATGTCGGCCCGCTTGAGATGGGCGGACAGGTCGCGGGTGCCGGTGTGGCACTGGGTGACCGTGGCGTTCTCGCTGCGCCGGGTGAGCAGCAGCGGCATCGGACGGCCGATGGTCACCCCGCGGCCGACGACCACGACCTCGGCGCCCTTGATCTCCACGCCGTAGCGGCGCAGCAGCGTCAGCACGCCGTTGGGGGTGCAGGGCAGCGGGGCCGGCTCGTTGAGGACCAGACGGCCCAGGTTCATCGGGTGCAGGCCGTCGGCGTCCTTGTCCGGATCGATCAGTTCGAGGATGCGGTTCTCGTCGATGCCCTTGGGCAGGGGCAGTTGGACGATGTAGCCGGTGCACGCCGGGTCCTCGTTGAGCTCCCGGACGACCGCCTCGATCTCCTCCTGGGTCGCGGTGGCCGGCAGCTCGCGCTGGATGGAAGCGATGCCGACCTCGGCGCAGTCGCGGTGCTTGCCGGCGACGTACTTGCGGCTGCCGGGGTCGTCACCCACCAGGATGGTGCCGAGGCCGGGCGTGACGCCCTTCTCCTTCAGCGCCGCCACCCGGGCGGTCAGTTCGGACTTGATCGCGGCTGCGGTGGCCTTGCCATCGAGAATCTGGGCGGTCATGCCACCATCCTCGCGGATGACCACCCCACGGTTCCAATCCGGGTGGGCATGTCGGACCCGGCCGGGTGGCCGTCGCCCCTCCTCCGCCTCTCCGCCTCCGTGATCGCGAGGTTGCACTTGCACAACACCTGCGAAATCCGGCTGGACAAGTAAGCAACTGGTCAAGAACGATGAGGAACCACAGTGCCGCGGGCAGCTCATCGGGGGGACGGACCGCTTTCTGTAGAACTCTCCTCCGTGCGGTGCCGCGCGTCGTCCCCGCACGTGATCCACGGAGGAAACATCGCCATGAGCTACGGCGACCCGAACAATCCCTATGGCGCCCCGCAGCAGCCGGGTTACGGCGCCCCGCAGCAGCCGGGCCAGGCGCCCGGTTACGGCTACCCGCAGGCCCCGCCCGTGCAGCAGCCGTACGGCGTCGGCGTACCGGAGACGATGCCGGGCAACGTCTCCGCCGCCCGGGTGATGATGTGGGTGATCGTCGGCCTCCAGGTGCTCGGCGCGGCCCTGTTCGCCGTCGGCGCGGCCACGATCAACGCGGCGAAGGACGACGACAGCCTCAAGGACAGCGCCGCCTTCCAGCGGCTCGCCGACTACTCGACCGGCCGGCTGTGGGCGCTCGTGGTGTTCGCGGTGGTCTGGGGCGTGCTCGCGGCCGTCCTGGCCACGAAGTTCAGGACGGGCGGCAACGGCGTCCGGATCACCATCATGGTGTTCGGCATCGTCACCGCGGTCATCGCCCTGTACCCGTTCACCGTCGCGGGCATCGTGCACCTGGTGCTCGCCATCCTGATCGCCTGCTTCGTCGGCGGTTCGAAGGGCAAGGCCTGGTTCAGCCGGCCGCGCTACTGATCGCGCTGCCGGCGTCGGACACCTGTCCGGGCTGACACCGGGTCGCGACGGCGACGGCCTCCGGCCTCTCCTCGAGGAGGGCCGGAGGCCGTCGCGCGTATCGGATCGCTCCGTCAGGCGCTCAGTGGAAGAAGTGGCGCGTGCCCGTGAAGTACATCGTCACGCCCGCCTTCTTCGCGGCCTCGACGACCTGCTCGTCGCGGATCGAGCCGCCCGGCTGGACGATGGCCTTCACGCCCGCCGCGATGAGGATCTCCGGGCCGTCGGGGAACGGGAAGAACGCGTCCGAGGCGGCGTAGGAACCGCGCGCCCGCTCCTCGCCCGCCCGCTCGACGGCCAGCTTGCAGGAGTCGACACGGTTCACCTGGCCCATGCCGACGCCGACCGAGGCGCCGTCCTTGGCGAGCAGGATCGCGTTGGACTTCACCGCCCGGCAGGCCTTCCAGGCGAACGCCAGCTCGGCCAGCTCGTCGGCCGCCAGCGCCTCGCCGCTCGCCAGTGTCCAGTTGGCGGGGTCGTCGCCGTCGGCCTGGAGGCGGTCGGTGGCCTGGAGGAGGACACCGCCGTCGATCTGCTTGGCCTCCACCCGGTTGCACGGGCCGCTCGGCGTCTTCAGGATGCGGATGTTCTTCTTCCGGGTGAGGACTTCCAGCGCGCCGTCCTCGTAGTCGGGCGCGACGATGACCTCGGTGAAGATGTCGGCGACCTGCTCGGCCATCGCCTTGCTGACCGGCCGGTTCACGGCGATGACACCACCGTAGGCGGAGACCGGGTCGCAGGCGTGCGCCTTGCGGTGCGCCTCGGCGACGTCCGCGCCGACCGCGATGCCGCACGGGTTGGCGTGCTTGATGATCGCGACGCAGGGCTCGTCGTGGTCGTACGCGGCACGGTGGGCGGCGTCCGTGTCCGTGTAGTTGTTGTACGACATCTCCTTGCCGTGCAGCTGCTCGGCGTCCGCGAGCCCGCCGCTGCCGTCGGCGTACAGGGCGGCCGGCTGGTGCGGGTTCTCGCCGTAGCGCAGGGTGTGCCTGCGCTCGTAGGTGGCGCCGAGGAAGTCGGGGAACGGCGAGTCGTCGGCCGGGGCGTAGGAGAAAGCGAACCAGGAGGCCACGGCCACGTCGTAGGCGGCCGTGTGCTGGAAGGCCTCGGCGGCCAGCCGCTTGCGGGCGGCCAGGTCGAAGCCGCCGGTCTGGACGGCGGCGAGGACGTCGGCGTACCGCGCGGGGCTGGTGACGACCGCCACCGACGGGTGGTTCTTGGCGGCGGCGCGGACCATCGACGGGCCGCCGATGTCGATCTGCTCCACACACTCGTCGGGCGAGGCACCGGAGGCGACCGTCTCACGGAAGGGGTAGAGGTTCACGACGACCAGGTCGAACGGCTCGACGCCCAGCTCGGCCAGCTGCCGCCGGTGGTCCTCCAGACGCAGGTCGGCGAGGATGCCCGCGTGCACCTTGGGGTGCAGGGTCTTGACCCGGCCGTCCAGGCACTCGGGGAAGCCGGTCAGCTCCTCGACCCTGGTGACGGGCACGCCGGCCGCGGCGATCTTCGCGGCGGTGGAGCCGGTGGAGACGAGTTCGACGCCGGCCTCGTGCAGCCCGCGCGCGAGCTCCTCCAGACCGGTCTTGTCGTAGACGCTGACGAGCGCGCGCCGGATGGGCCGCTTGTTGCTCTCGGCGGTCACTGGATAACTACCTTTCGTCCCTCGATGCGATAGCCGTTGCGGGCGAGAAGCCCCACGACCTCGACGAGCAGCCTTCGCTCGACTTCCTTGATGCGCTCGTGCAGCGCGCTCTCGTCGTCCTCGTCCCGGACCTCGACCACGCCCTGGGCGATGATCGGCCCGGTGTCGACGCCGTCGTCGACGAAGTGGACGGTGCAACCGGTGACCTTGGCGCCGTACGCCAGCGCGTCCCGCACACCGTGGGCCCCGGGGAAACTGGGCAGCAGGGCGGGGTGCGTGTTGACGAACCGCCCGCCGAACCGCGCGAGGAACTCCTTCCCCACGATCTTCATGAACCCGGCGGAGACGACGAGGTCGGGCTCGTGGGCGGCGACGGCCTCGGCGAGCGCCGCGTCCCACTCCTCGCGCGTGCCGTAGTCCTTGACCTTCCGCACGAAGGTCGGTACCCCGGCGCGCTCGGCGCGCGCGAGCCCCTCGATGCCGTCGCGGTCGGCGCCCACGGCCACGATCTCGGCGCCGTAGGCCTCGACTCCGGTCTCGTCGATCGCGTCGAGGAGCGCCTGCAGATTGGTGCCGGATCCGGAGACCAGCACGACGAGGCGCTTGGCCACGGGCTTGGCGGCCACGGTGGGGCCCTTTCTCGGGGGAGCTGTTTTGTACGGTCGCACGAATGCTTCGGGCCCCCGGATACGGGGAAGCCTACGAACCGGCCGACCGTCAGCAACGATACCGGCACTCCGGACGGCCCCCATGGGACGGGGGCGTGGCCGGAAGGTAGCGTCTGGGGGGACGGGGTTCGGGAACGCGATGGCGGCATGGTGCGTTCACCAAGACAGAGCCCACGTCAGCTCACACGTCAGTCCAGCCGTACTCACGCGTACGTCCGTACGTAACACAGTCACAAGGGGAAGACGCTCACTTGATGCCGGACCGCAGTCTGCGACTCCTCACGCTCCCCCCGCAGCCCAGGCAGGGAGGGGAGCGCGGCGCCGTGCTGCTGCGGGAGCGCCCCGCCTCGCCGCCGGACGCGCCCTCGGGCGGGGACAACGGTGACGGCCGGGGCGGCCCGGCCCAGGACGGCAACCCCTTCGCGCCCCCGCCCGAGGGCACACCCGACCGCCCGTGGCAGCCTCGCCACCCTTCGGCCTCCGACTCCGGCGGGAACTCCTCCGGCGGGAACTCCTCCGGCCAGGGACAGGGCTCCGGCGAGGGGGCCGGCCCCGGCGAGGGGGGCGGCCCCGGCGAGGGCGGCGGGTACACCCCCTGGGGCAGCCAGTGGAGCGACCGCCAGCCCGGCCGCTCCCCCGACGGATTCGGCGAGCGCCCGCAGCGGCCCGGCGGCGGCCCCGAGGGGCCGGGCGGCGGACGCGGCCCCGGCATGCGCTGGGACCCCACGGACCCCGCACAGCGTCGCGCTCGGTACGCCCTGCTGTGCGGCATGTGGGCCTTCTTCTTCGTCCTCTTCGGCTGGCAGTACGTGGCCCTGCTGCTCGGCGCGCTGGCCCTGTACTGGGGCATCAGCTCGCTGCGCACCAAGTCACGCAGGCCCGACCCGAACACGGCCGCGGTGGCGGAGAGCCGCCCCCAGACGACGGCGGCGGTCAGCGGCCTGGTCACCGCGTCCCTGGCCCTCGCCCTGGTCGCCACGAACTTCGCCGCGCAGTTCGTCTACCGCGACTACTACACGTGCATGAACGACGCCCTCACCAGCCAGGCCAAGCAGTCCTGCGACCAGCATCTGCCGCGTGAGCTGCGGGGAGTGCTGGGGATGGACGGCTGAGAGAGCGGCGCTGCCGCCTGCGAGCTCCTGCCTGCGGCGCTGCTGCCTGCGGCGCTCCTAGGACCTTTCGTTTGGATCAGGCCGGATCAGGGAGCGGGGTCTGGTGCTGGGGGCACCTCCCACGCCGTTCAGGCAGTGGGGGAGGATCGCAAGGCGGAGGAGGGCGTCAGGGCGGAGCCATGGCAACCGACGACAACGCGGCGAGGCGCGGTGCCAGGGCCCGCGAGCCCGGCGTGATCCAAACGAAAGGCCCTAGCGAGGGGTGGGGGTGTCGGGTGCCGGTGGGGCTTCCGCCGCTGGTGGGGCGGTGGGCGGTTCCGCCGGTGATTCTGCCCGCGGTTCTGCCGGCTTTTCGAGATCGGGATCGGTCGGTTTCTCGAGGGCGGACGGTTTCTCGGGATCGGCTGGCCGGCCGGGATCGGTCTCTGCCTCGGGCGCGGTCGGCTCCGTGGCGTCCGGTCCCGGTGTCGCGGGTGTCGTCGCCGCTCGTCTGAGGGCCTCCCAGCGAGCCCGGCGGGCGGCTTCGCCGTCCTGCCAGGCGGCCGGCTCGGCGTTCGGCGGGTCGAGGGGCAGTACGTCGTACGGTTCCAGGGCGGGGTCGTAGCCCAGGGTCAGGTCTGGGCCGGTGTCCGGCAGCCGGGTCGCCGGGGCTCCGCCGTCCCGGGGCCGGCCGATCCGCCGCTCGGTCCCGTCGGGCGCCGGCGCCCGGCCGCCGCCCCAGTAGCGCCAGGCCCGCACCACCAGCGCCGTCGGTACGGCCGCCGTCGCCGTCCACAGCAGCGCGGCCCCGGCGACCTGCCATCCCACCGGACCGAACCGGGAGAGCCCGGAGTCCCCGAGCGCGCCGCCCGCCAACTCCGCGAACACCCCTAGCCCGATCGCGCACAGCAGGCAGCCCAGTCCCGCTCCGGCGGCGGTCCGCCGCCACGACCACGCCCGCTTCGGACCGGCCACGTTACCCTCGGCGTCCCGTCCGTCGCGTACGGCGCTTCCCGCGACGAACCAGCCGATGGTCAGCCCGGCCGCCACCGGTACGGCGGAGGCCGCCCAGTTCAGGGAGGTGCCGGGGCCCGCGTCCGGTACCGCCGCGAGCAGCGGGAAGGGCGGCAGCATCGGTCCCGGGTCGGAGGCGAAGGGGTCGACGGCATGGCCGGCGCCGAGCAGGAAGCCGGGCCCGAGGGCGTACGCCACCGCCCACACCACCGCGTTCGGCAGCAGCGCCAGGCACAGCAGCAGCACCGCGAACCGTCCCGACCAGCCCTCCGTCAGCCGCAGGAACGCCCCCTGGGCCGTCCCGGAATGCCCCACCAGCGACACCCCGAGGACGAGCGCGCCGCCCCCGCCGAAGACCACCGCCCCGGCCCCCGCCGCCCGTGCCGAGGCGCCGAGGCGCACCCGTGGCCCCGGCCCGAGCAGCAGACGCCGTACGCCGGGTGGCAGCGGGCCCAGCACCCGTTCCAGGGGCGCGCGTGGGCAGCCGTACGCCGCCCAGACGCCGCTGCCCGCCGCCACCGCGGCGACCAGCGGTACCCACATGGCCGTCCACACCCAGGAGGGGCGCAGCGTGCCGCCCGCCGCGTACGCGGTCGCGGCGCCGGCGACGCCGAGGTAGCCGACGACGACGCCGGTCCAGGCGGTGCGCGCGGGGACGAGCGGGCCGCCGTCGCCGCCGTCGGCCGCGTCCCGCGCCGCCCGGTGCACCAGCAGCGCGGGCAGGGCGAGCAGCAGCAGCGGGGTCACCCCCAGGGGTGCGGGCGCCCCGGTGAGCGTGTTGGTGCGGACCAGTTCGGCTCCGTGCGCCAGCAGCCACAGCGCGGCGGCGACGTGCAGCGCGCCGCCCGGCCCGCTGTCGGGGTACGGCGAGCTGATCCACAGGGCGATGACGAGCACGGCGAACGAGCCGAGCCCGAGTCCCGCCGCGACCACACCGCCCACGAATCCGGCGCCGAGTCCGGGTGAGCGGTCCCGTACGCGGGTGCGCAGGTGCGGCAGGGGCGGACGTCGATGGGTCGTCTGGATCACGCCCGCCATGCTCCCAACGTCACACGCGTTCCCGGCGTAACAGGCGAACCTCCGAAGTGTCGCTCAATATGTGTTCATGTGCTTATTCATACGGAAGGACGCACCATGACGGACGGTCACGCGGACCAGGCGCTGACGCCCGCTCAGGCTTTCGACGCGCTCTACGCCTTCTGTGCCCCGGCGCTCATACGCCAGGCCTATCTGCTCACCGGCCGCCGCGAGCGGGCACGTGCCGCCGTGGAGCGCGCCTTCCGACTCGCCTGGCAGCGCTGGCCCGAAGTGGCCCACGACCGGGACCCGGCGGGCTGGGTGCGGGCGACGGCGTACGAGTGCGCCCTCTCGCCCTGGCACCGCTTCATACCCCGCGGGCACCTCCCCGACCCGCCGCCCGATCCCGTCGACCGCGTGCTCCAGCGGGCGCTCCTGCGGCTTCCTCCGTCCTACCGCCGCACACTGGTGCTCTACGACGGCGTCGGCCTCGACCTGCCGGAGACGGCGGCGGAGACGGAGGCCAGCACCCCGGCGGCGGCGAACCGGCTGCTGCACGCCCGGGAGGCCGTCGCCGCACACCTGCCGGAACTGGCCGACCCGGCGGAACTGCACCGGCGCCTGGTCCGGCTGGGCTCGGCCGGACACCTCACGGCGGCCGGATCGCCGCCCTCGCCGTCGGCCTCGTCCCCCTCGTCCGCCACTCGTCCGACCGCCGGACCGCCGACAGCCGGGCGACCGACAGCCGGGCGACCGACAGCAGGGCGACCGACAGCAGGGCCGGTGGCCCTGCGGACCGCCGGGGAGCGCAGCTGCCGTTTCTGGACCCGGTCCGCCATCGCGCTCACCGTCACCATCGTCGGCGCGACCGCCCTCACGCTGCGGACGGCCCCCACCCACTACCTGGCGCCGGTGCCCCCCGGCCATCCGGTCCAGGGGCTTCCCGCGCAGGGCATGCTCGGCCCCTTGTCGCAGCACGAGCTGAAGCTGAGCACCAAGCTGCGGAAGGAGGCGGCGGGAGGGCCGGCACGGCTGGATCCGGAGGCGCGGTAGTGAGAGCGGGGGCTCCGGCCGGACATGGCGGTGGGCCCGCCCCCTTCGCAGGGGACGGGCCCACCGATGTTCCGTCAGGAGACCGAAGCCTGCTCAGCCGGCGAGGATCTCGCGGGCGAGCTTGGCCGTCTCGGTCGGGGTCTTGCCGACCTTGACGCCGGCGGCCTCCAGGGCCTCCTTCTTCGCCTGGGCGGTGCCGGAGGAGCCGGAGACGATGGCGCCGGCGTGGCCCATGGTCTTGCCCTCGGGCGCCGTGAAGCCCGCGACGTAGCCGACGACCGGCTTGGTCACGTTCTCCTTGATGAAGGCCGCGGCCCGCTCCTCGGCGTCGCCGCCGATCTCGCCGATCATGACGATCAGGTCGGTGTCGGGGTCGGCCTGGAAGGCGGCGAGCGCGTCGATGTGGGTGGTGCCGATGATCGGGTCACCGCCGATGCCGACGGCCGTGGAGAAGCCGATGTCACGCAGCTCGTACATCATCTGGTACGTCAGCGTGCCGGACTTCGACACCAGGCCGATGCGGCCCGGCTTGGTGATGTCGCCCGGGATGATGCCGACGTTGGACTGGCCCGGGGTGATGATGCCGGGGCAGTTCGGGCCGATGATGCGGGTCTTGTTGCCCTTCTTGCCGGCGTACGCCCAGAAGGCGGCCGTGTCGTGCACGGCGATGCCCTCGGTGATCACGACGGCCAGCGGGATCTCGGCGTCGATGGCCTCGACGACCGCGTCCTTGGTGAACTTCTCCGGCACGAAGATGACGGAGACGTTGGCGCCGGTCTTCTCGATGGCCTCCTTGACGGTGCCGAAGACGGGTACCTCGGTGCCGTCGAAGTCCACGGTCTGACCCGCCTTGCGCGGGTTCACGCCGCCCACGACGTTGGTGCCGTCGCCGAGCATGAGCTTGGTGTGCTTCATGCCGGTGGCGCCGGTCATGCCCTGGACGATGACCTTGCTGTCCTTGTTGAGCCAGATAGCCATGGTGTCTTGATGTCCTCGTCCTCGGTGCTTACTTGGCGGCGGCCAGCTCGGCGGCCTTGTCGGCCGCGCCGTCCATGGTGTCGACGCGCTGGACCAGCGGGTGGTTGGCGTCGGTGAGGATCTTCCGGCCCAGCTCGGCGTTGTTGCCGTCGAGGCGGACGACGAGCGGCTTGGTGACCTGTTCGCCGCGACCCTCCAGGAGCTTCAGGGCCTGGACGATGCCGTTGGCGACCTCGTCGCAGGCGGTGATGCCGCCGAAGACGTTGACGAAGACGGACTTGACGTCCGGGTCGCCCAGGATGATCTCGAGGCCGTTCGCCATGACCTGGGCGGAGGCGCCACCGCCGATGTCCAGGAAGTTGGCGGGCTTGACGCCGCCGTGCTGCTCACCGGCGTACGCGACGACGTCCAGGGTCGACATGACCAGACCCGCGCCGTTGCCGATGATGCCGACCTCGCCGTCGAGCTTGACGTAGTTGAGGCCCTTCTCCTTGGCGGCCGCCTCGAGCGGGTTGGCGGCGGCCTTGTCGTGGAGCTCCTCGAAGTCGGGGTGACGGAACTCGGCGTTGTCGTCGAGGGACACCTTGCCGTCGAGCGCGATGACCTCACCGGAGGCGACCTTGGCGAGCGGGTTCACCTCGACCAGGAGGGCGTCCTCCTTGATGAAGGTGTCCCACAGCGTGATCAGGACGTTCACGACCTTGTCGGCGACCTCGGCCGGGAACTTGGCGGCCTCGACGATCTCGCGGGCCTTGGCCTCGTCCACACCGTCGATGGCGTCGATCGCGATCTTGGCGACGGCCTCGGGACGGGTGGCGGCCACCTCCTCGATCTCCACGCCGCCCTCGACGGAGGCGATGGAGAGGAAGGTCCGGTTGGCGCGGTCGAGGAGGAAGGAGACGTAGTACTCCTCGACGATCTCCGGAGCCGTCTCGGCGATCATGACCTTGTGGACCGTGTGGCCCTTGATGTCCATGCCGAGGATGTCCGTCGCGCGGGCGACGGCCTCGTCCGGGGTGGCGGCGAGCTTCACGCCACCGGCCTTGCCTCGACCACCGACCTTCACCTGGGCCTTGACGACCGACTTGCCGCCCAGCCGCTCGGTGATCTCGCGCGCCGCCTCAGGCGTGTCGATGACTTCACCGGCCAGCACCGGTACACCGTGCTTGGCGAAGAGGTCCCTCGCCTGGTACTCGAACAGGTCCACGCGCTTCCGTCCCTATCAGTGATCTCGCGGTTCGTTGGATGCGTGGGCGTGCCGCGAAGGGCAACGTGACGTCCGCTCTGTGTCACAAGGGAGGCGCACACGGTGTCCGAGCGCGCGGCATGTCCATCTCGCAGGTTATCTCCGCTCCCGGACCCGCCCTAAATCAGGGGTCACACGTGAGCGGTGATACCTGTCACATGATGCCGCGCTCTCTGGCACCGCGTGCCGGGTGTGCGGGACCTCACCGGGCTGGGGTTGACCCGGTGAGGTCCCTTGAACAGCCCCGAAGGGCCCAGGGCGGATGATCCCCACCCCAATGGGGACCAGCGGCCCTTCCGCGGAGTTCCAAGGGACTGCCGGACGAACCGACGGTTTTCGGCCATCCGGGTCCACCGGGTCCGCGGAGACAGGGGGGCGGGAGGGGCCGGGTCCCGTCCCGCGCCTGCCAGGGGAGTCCTCCGGGCAGGACTGCCGAGCACGGCTGCCAAGAACGGCTGCCAAGCAGGGCTGCCCGGAAGGACTGCCGGGAAGGCCGGCGGAAGGGACGGGGCCCGGATGCCCGGATTCGCCTAGCCGGGGTATACGGGGACGTCATCACGCACGTCCCGGGTTCCGGCATCCGTGCGGGAGGTGACGGTGCTCCGCGCCTGGGGCAGCGGGGCCCGGCCGCCGGAGGTGATGGCGTGCGGGTCACCGTGGATCGGCTCACCGGAGTCGGCCGTCGACCGGGTGCCCACGACCCCGTCCGGGTCGCCGCCGGGCACCTGCCGGGCGGGGGCGTACGGGGCCGCGGAGGGGTGGTGCACGGCGCGCGAGGTGCCGTGCGTCGCGGCCTGCCCGGAGAGCGGGGGCAGCGGGTGCGCCGACCGCGGTCCGAAGGCGATCACCGTGGCCGGCCCGGCGGCGCGCTCGGCCGTACGGGGGTGTCCGTGGGTGCGATGTCCGTCGGCACGGTGCCCGGCGGGCGCCGCGACCGTCGCACCGGGCGGCTGCTGCGGAAGAGTCTGGAGCCGGGGCTCGGAGGCCGTGGGGGCAACGGGCGCGGGCAGCGTGACAAGTGCGGGCAGCGTGATGGGCGCAGGCAGTGCGATGGACGCGGGCAGCGTGACCGACTGGGGCAGCGTGATGGGCGCGGGCAGTGCGATGGGCGCGGGCAGTGCGGGGTGCGGCAGCACGCTTCCCGCGTCCCCGAGCCCGGACGGGGCGGTCACGGGCGTTTCGGGCAGGCCGGGCAGGTCTGGGAGAGCCGGCAGGCCGGGCAGGTCCGGTGACCCCGGCACGTCGGACGAACCGGCCAGGTCTGGTACCGGTACGTCGGGCAGGTCCGGGAGGTTCGGTAGATCCGGGAGGTTCGGTAGGGACACCGCCGCAGGAGCCTTCGTCGTCGCCACCGCCGGCTCGGTCGCCGGACGGACGGCGCGGGCCTGCACCGGGAGAGCCGGCAGGTTCTCCCGGCCGTGGTCCGGGCGGTCTGTGGCCGCGTCGCGCCAGGTGGCCGCGTTCCGGACCGCGACGGGCGAGGGCACTCTCGGCCCGCCCTCCGCGGCCTGCGCCCGCTCCCCGCAGAGGAATCCCAGGACGAACAAGGCCCCCACCAGCAGGACCAGTTGCAGCGCACGCCGCCCGGCCGCCGTGCGCATCGCGCGCAGGACGGCAGCGGGCAGGGCTGCTGGCACGGTCAAGAGGGGACGGTTCCTTCCCAAGCGGGCGACACACCGCCGAACGAGGCATCGATCCTCGCACGGGACTCCAGCGGTCGCGCAAGCCCGCTGTTACCGATGGGTAGGCATGTCCGTTTTGCTGGCCGGGCGTGGTCGACAAGTCGTCAGCGCACCGTCAGCTTCGCTCCGTTGGGCGGTTCTCCGTTGGGCGGTTCTCCGTTGGGCGGTCCTGCGTGGGCGGTCCTGCGTTGGGCCCCGTTCCTCATGCGGTGTCGGGTATCGGCAGCGGACGCTTCTCGATCGCCGCCGCCATCACCTCCGGGAACAGGTCGGGCGTGCAGGCGAACGCCGGTGCGCCGAGCGCCGCGAGCGCTGCCGCGTGCTCCCGGTCGTAGGCGGGCGCCCCCTCGTCGGAGAGCGCGAGCAGTGTCACGAACTGCACTCCCGACGCCTTCATCGCCGCGACCCGTTTCAGCATCTCGTTGCGTATGCCTCCCTCGTACAGGTCACTGATCAGCACGACCACCGTCTCCGCCGGCCGGGTGATCTGCGACTGGCAGTACGCCAGCGCCCGGTTGATGTCCGTGCCGCCGCCGAGCTGGGTGCCGAAGAGCACGTCGACCGGATCGTCGAGCTGGTCGGTGAGGTCGACGACCGCGGTGTCGAACACGACCAGTCGCGTGCTGATCGACCGCATGGACGCCAGCACCGCCCCGAACACGGACGCGTACACGACGGACGCGGCCATGGACCCGGACTGGTCGATGCAGAGGATCACCTCCTTCTTCACGGACTGCGACGCCCGCCCGTAGCCGATGAGCCGTTCGGGCACGACCGTCCGGTACTCGGGCAGGTAGTGCTTGAGGTTGACCGCGATCGTGCGGTGCCAGTCGATGTCGTGGTGGCGGGGCCGGTTGACGCGCGCGCTGCGGTCGAGGGCGCCGGTGAGGGTGGCCCGGGTGCGGGTGGCGAGCCGCTTCTCGAGGTCCTCGACGACCTTGCGCACCACCGCGCGCGCCGTCTCCTTCGTGGTCTCCGGCATCGCCTTGTTGAGCGAGAGGAGGGTGCCGACGAGGTGCACGTCCGCCTCCACCGCCTCCAGCATCTCCGGCTCCAGCAGCAGCGTGGCCAGGCCGAGCCGGTCGATGGCGTCCCGCTGCATGACCTGCACGACGGAGGACGGGAAGTAGGTCCGTATGTCCCCCAGCCAGCGCGCCACCGAGGGCGCCGAGGCACCCAGTCCCGCCGAACGGTCCCGTGCCGTCCGGCCCGACTGCGGCTTGTCGCCCTTGCCGTAGAGCGCGGCGAGCGCGCCGTCCATCGCCGCGTCCCTGCCGGACAGCGCGCATCCGGTGCCGTCGGCCGCGTCGCCGCCGAGCACGAGCCGCCAGCGCCGCAGCCGCTCCTGAGCCGGGTCCGCCATGCCGGTGTCGTAGCCCTCCGCCGTCGTCATCGCGCCACCCCCGTGAGCTCCTCGCCGACGGCCCCGCGCGCCGCCGTGTCCACTGCCTGTACGTCCTGTGCGTCCTGTACGCCGTCCGGGCCCAGCAGCAGGCGGAGCACCGGGAGTACGGCGTCTGCCCGCTCCTGGTCGAGGTCCGCGGCGAAGCCGGGCACACCGGCCGCCGTGGCCCCGGCGATGCCGCCGCCCCGTCCCGGGCCGCGCCGGACCAGCTCGCCGAGTGTTCTGCGCACTCCCGGCTCGTACGCGGAGAAGGTGCGCCGCAGCAGCGGCAGCACATCGGTGAACGCCGCCGCCGGCACCCCGGTCAGCCAGGCGTCGACCAGTGCGAGCAGCCGCTCGTCGTGCACGAGGAGCATTCCGCCTCCGCCGCCGACGAAGCCCTCGATCCAGGCGGCCGCGTCCGGCGGTGGGGTGCCCGGTGACAGCGCGAGCCCCATGAGCCGTGCCGCCTGCTCCTGCTCGACCTCCCCGTCGTCGAGCAGGAGCCGCGCCGCACGTCCCCGGATGACGCCGGGCACGGTGTCGCGCCCCGAAAGCCCCCGGAGCACGCCGTGCCAGCGGACGCGCAGGTCCTCGTGGCCGGCCGTGAGGGTGTCGCCCAGCAGGCCCACGGCCGTGTGCACCGCGTCCACATGGCGCCGCATCTCCTCGGCCCCGTCCGCGTCCAGGGCCGAGCAGGCCGGGGGAAGGCCGACGAAGACGCGTTCGGCCAGGCCCGCGGCGACCTCGGCCAGCGCCCCGGTGTCCGTGCCGCGCACGTCGCCGTAGCGCAGGGAGCGGACCAGGGCCGGAAGCGCCTGGGCGAGGTGGCCGACGTCCGCGTCCAGCGCCGCACGCTCGGCGAGCACCCGCATCACCACGGGCAGCGCGTCGGCGAGTTCGGCGAGCAGGCAGTGCTCGGCGAGAGCGGTCACCTCCGCGAGGGCCTGCGCGCCGACGGCGTCCGCCTCGGTCTTGGCGGTCGCCGCGGAGAGCACGGTGGTCCCCCACACCCCGGCCTCGGCGACCCGCACCGACAGCTCCGGCTCCCAGCGCAGCCGCCAGGTCTCCCGGAACGTGCCCGTGCTGCCCCGCGAGGCCGTCGGCTCGCCCCAGCCGACGCCCAGCAGCCCCAGCCGGTGCAGCAGCCTGCTCCGCCCGGCGTCGGTCTCCTTGCGCAGGTCGAGCTCCAGCTCCCGCTCCAGGGCCTCGGGCTTGAGCCGCAGGCGCCGCTGGAGGCGGGCGAGGTCGCGCTGCAACGGGACCGCCGGCGCCGACTCGGGCACCTCGCCCAGCACGTCCCCGACCACGAGCCGGTCGTGCACCAGTGCCAGCGGCACGTCCGAGCCGTCGCACATGACCGCCCGTACGGCGTCGGTCGTCTCGCTCAGTCCGGGCAGCGGACGGCCCCGCATCGCGGCGAGGGTCTCCGCCAGCCGCACCGCCTCGATGACGTGCGCGGAGGACACGATCCGGTCCTCCTCGCGGAGCAGTCCGGCCACCTTGGTCAGCCACCGCTCGACGGGCCGGTCCGGCACGCCGAACAGGTGGGCGTACCACCCCGGCGCGTCGATGCCCGCGCCGTAGCCGCTGAACCGGGACAGCCGGCGGTGCGTCCACGGCACCCATGTCATGTCCGCCTTGACCTTGGGCAGTCCCTTCAGCAGCGTCCGGTCGGCGGCGACGGCGGCCTTGCGCCGCAGCGCGGGCACGTGCCACGCCCCGCACACCACGGCCACGCCGTCCCCGAACTCCCGCTGCGCTGCCCGCACCCGGAGCCGCATGTGGGCTTCCCGCACGAGGTCCCGGTCGCCGCCACCCCCGCTTCCGTACGTCTCCCGGAGCGCCCCCATGGCCTCCTCCAGCGCCGCGAACGGGGCGAACGCGTCGCCCTGCCCCGGGCCCCGGTGCTCGACGACGTCCTCCCACCAGCGCTCGGGATCGTCGTAGCCGGCGGCCTCGGCGAGCACGGCGAGCGGGTCGACGCGCACGTCGGCCTCCGGCGGTCCGGCCCCGTCCGACCCGGCCCCGTCCGACCCGGCTCCCGCCGGGCGCTCCGCGGTCCCCTCCCCCGCGGAGCCCCGGCCGTCCCCGGAGGTCTCGGCCTTCTCGGCGTCGGGGCCCGCGCCTGCGTCGTGCCTCCCCCACGCCAGCGTGTGCGTGGCCGGAAGGTCGATGAAGCGGGCCGGGACGCCGCGTTGCAGCGCCCAGCGGAGGGCGACCCACTCCGGGGAGAACTCGGCCAGCGGCCAGAACGCGGAACGGCCCGGCTCGTCCACGGCATGGGCGAGAAGGGCGACCGGGGGCCGCATGCCCTCCTCGGCGGCGAGCGGGATCAGCGCGTCCGCCTCCGGCGGGCCCTCGATCAGCACCACCTTCGGCCGCGCGGCCTCCAGCGCGGCCCGCACCGCCCGCGCGGATCCCGGCCCGTGGTGCCGCACACCGAGCAGCAACGGCTGCGCGCCGGCCCGGCGGCCCAGCGCCCCGTCACCCCCTGTCACACCGTCCCCCTCGTTCGTGCCGTCCCCCTCGCATGTGCCGTTCGCCCCATCCGGCTCCTTCCGTACGGCCCGCGCCGTCCGCCTCGCCCGCCCGTCCAGCTGGGCTCGTCGTCGGAGCGGCCCCGCGCGGCGCCGTCCGTCAGCCGCCCCGCCCCGCCCGGACTCACGCTCGTGCTCTTGCCGCTCACGCGCTCACCTCCCGGCAGGCCCGGTAGAAGTCCTTCCAGCCGTCGCGCTCACGGACCACCGTCTCCAGGTACTCCTGCCAGATCACGCGGTCGGCCGCCGGGTCACGGACGACGGCGCCGAGGATGCCGGCGGCCACGTCACCCGCGCGCAGCACGCCGTCGCCGAAGTGCGCCGCCAGCGCCAGGCCGCCGGTGACCACCGAGATCGCCTCGGCCGTCGACAGCGTGCCGCTGGGCGACTTCAGCTTCGTACGGCCGTCGGTGGTGACGCCGTCGCGCAGCTCGCGGAAGACGGTCACCACGCGGCGGATCTCGTCGATGCCGTCCGGCACGGCCGGCAGGTCCAGGGAGCGGCCGATCTGGTCGACGCGGCGGGAGACGATGTCGACCTCGGCCTCCGGGGTCTCCGGCAGCGGCAGCACCACCGTGTTGAACCGCCGGCGCAGGGCGCTGGACAGGTCGTTGACGCCGCGGTCGCGGTCGTTGGCCGTGGCGATCAGATTGAAACCGCGGACCGCCTGCACCTCCTGGCCCAGCTCCGGTATCGGCAGGGTCTTCTCCGAGAGGATCGTGATCAGCGTGTCCTGCACGTCGGCCGGGATCCGGGTCAGCTCCTCGACCCGGGCGGTCATGCCCTGCGCCATGGCCCGCATGACCGGGCTCGGCACGAGGGCGTCGCGGCTCGGGCCGTGCGCCAGCAGCTGCGCGTAGTTCCACCCGTAGCGGATCGCCTCCTCCGGTGTGCCCGCCGTGCCCTGCACCAGCAGGGTCGAGTCGCCGCTGACCGCGGCGGCCAGATGCTCGGACACCCAGGTCTTGGCCGTGCCCGGCACGCCGAGCAGGAGCAGCGCGCGATCGGTGGCGAGGGTGGTGACGGCGACCTCGACGATGCGGCGCGGGCCGACGTACTTCGGTGTGATCACCGTGCCGTCCGGCAGGGTGCCGCCGAGCAGGTAGGTCGCCACCGCCCACGGCGACAGCCTCCAGCGGGCCGGGCGCGGGCGGTCGTCCTGCGCGGCCAGCGCGGCCAGTTCGGCGGCGAAGGCGTCCTCGGCGTGCGGCCGCAGCGCTCCGGCACCCTCCGCACCGCCCGCGTTCGCGGGCGCGGAGTGGTTCCGGCTCGGTGCGACGGACGTCGGTTCCACGGACACAGACATGGCTGAGGCCCCCTCCAGCTCGGCCGGTTCGGATCTGCCACCAACCGTGCACCACGCCACTGACAATCCGTTCCGACCTGCGCAAACGCCCTCGCCGGGCCGATTGTCAGTGGGGGGATCTACCGTCGATGGCATGACTCAGCAGGGGGTGCGCTGGGGCGCGGACCAGGTGCTGGCACTGGCGCCTGACGACGCGTCACGCAAAGCGGGAAGCAAACTCGGCGTCGCCGGGCCGTGGTCGGAGGCGGGGAGTTCGGACGAGGGGACGGTGTGGGGGCTGTGCAAGGGCAGTGGCAGCAGGCCGTATCAGACGGTCGTCGACATCGCGGACGCGGCGGGGCCGGCGTACAAGTGCAGTTGTCCGAGCCGCAAGTTCCCGTGCAAGCACGCGCTCGGGCTGCTGTTGCTGTGGGCGGCCGGGGAGGATGCGGTGCCGCCGGGGAACGTGCCGGAGTGGGCGGAGCAGTGGACGGCGGGCAGAAGACGGAGGACCGCGGAGCAGCGGGGGGCCGGGGCGTCCGGTTCCGGCTCGGGCACCGCTGATCCGGAGGCGGCGCGGCGCCGGGCGGAGCGCCGGGCCGAGCGGATCACGGCGGGTGCGACGGAGCTGGAGCAGCGTCTGGCGGACCTGCTGCGCGGCGGTCTGGCCGCGGCCGAGCAGGCGGGGTACGGGCTGTGGGAGGAGACGGCGGCCCGCATGGTCGACGCGCAGGCCCCCGGCCTGGCGGCCCGGGTGCGGGAACTGGGGGCGATCGCGTCGTCCGGGCCGGGCTGGCCGGTGCGGCTGCTGGAGGAGTGCGCGCTGCTGCACCTTCTGGACCAGGGCTGGCTGCGCCGCGAGCGGCTGCCCGAGTCGCTGGCGGCGACCGTCCGCTCCCGCGTCGGCCTGCCCGGCTCCGCGGACGGCCCCCCGGCGCGGGACCGCTGGCTGGTCCTGGCCCAGTACGACACCGCGGACGCGAAGCTCACCACGCGCAGGATCTGGCTGCACGGCGCCGGCTCCGGCCGTACGGTCCTGCTGCTGTCGTACGGCGCCGCAGGGCGCGCGCCGGAGCTGGCGCTGCCGGTGGGGCTGGCCGTGGACGCGGAGGTGGCCGCGCATCCGGGCGCCGGGCAGCTGCGCGCGGCCCTGGGCGAGCGGTTCGCCGCGCCGGAGCCCACACGGATACGCCCGCCCGGTGTGACGACGGCGCAGGCGGCCGCGCGCTACGGCGAGGCGCTGCGGGACGACCCGTGGCTGGAGTCGGTGCCGGTGACGCTGGAGGAGGTGATACCCGTGCCGGACGGCGACTCCTGGCAGCTGGCCGACGCCGGTTCCGACACCGCGCTGCCGCTGACTCCGGTGGCCCTCGGCCGGCCGGGTCTGTGGCGGCTGGTCGCGCTGTCGGGCGGGGCGCCCGTCACGGTTTTCGGCGAGTGCGGACACCGCGGGTTCACCCCCCTGACGGCGTGGCCGCGAACCGGGGGACCGGCGGTCGCACTCTGCTGACCGGCCGCCCACCGTCCGTGACATCGGGTCCTGTTACCGGCTTTTCCTGTCCGGCGTTGGAGTGACGTCACCGCGCGGGGCGGGGCGTCCTCGGCACAGCGGGAAACCTCACCCGAAAGGCGCACACCGACCACCACCGCAATTCACCCATCCGCCCGCCCTTTCTCATCCGATTCACGAATTTCTTCCGCACCAGGGGAAACCCGGACCGGGTGACCCTCCGGCACCGGCAACGGAAAGGAAGCTCATGATCAGGACCTCCGCCCCGGTGGAGGCGCCCGCCGCGGGCGCCTGGGAGGAGTCGGTCACCGCCGCCCTGCTCGGCACGGACCGCCGTACGCCCCCGGGCGGCACGCCCGGCCGAGAGGCTCCGGTGGCGCTGCTGGACACGGCGGCCGTGCAGACCGTGCGCCGACGGGCGGGGCTGCGTCCCGGGCGGGCGGCCGAGCGCCCGCAGCCGGCGGCCCCCGATCCGCGCCCGGCGCTGCCCGAGGCGGCGGCCCGCAGGCTCTCGGTGCTGCTGGCCGACCGGCCCGGCCCGGCGGGCGGCGGCCGCAGAGGCACGGCACCCGACCTGATGGAGCTGCTGCCGCAGTGGCTCGCGGCGGCGGACGCGCACGGCTACGCGGCACCCCCGGAGACCTTGCCGGCGCTGCTGGACGCGGCCCGGGGCCGTACGGACCTGCGCCCGGCCGCGCTGGCCTTCGCGGGCCCCCGCGCGCTGTGGCTGGCCCGGCTCAACCCGGAGTGGCGGTTCGCCCTGCGGGCGGCCCCGGGGGGCCGCTCGGCGCTGCCCGGCCCCGAGGACGCGGAGCGGATCCGGCGACTGTGGGAGGAGGGCCTGTTCGCCGAGCGGGTCGCCCTGCTGGCCGCGCTGCGGGAACGCCGGCCCGCGGCCGGGCGGGAGCTGCTCGCCGCCACCTGGGCCGCTGAGCGGGCCGAGGACCGACTGATGTTCCTCGACTCGCTGCGCACCGGGCTGGGCCCGGACGACGAGCCGTTCCTCGAGCAGGCGCTCGCCGACCGCAGCCGCAACGTACGGGCCATGTCCGCGGAGCTGCTCTCCGCGCTGCCCGGTTCGGCGCTCGCCGCGCGGATGGCGGACCGGGCCTCGGCCTGTGTGGCCGTCGACCACACGCGCGGCACGCCGACGATCGTCGTCGAGGCCCCCCACGAGTGCGACGCGAGCATGGAGTGCGACGGTGTCGTACCCAAGGCTCCGGCGGGGAGGGGAGAGCGGTCGTGGTGGCTGGGGCAGTTGCTGGAGGCGGCCCCGCTCGGCGCGTGGTCCGCGCGGCTGGGCGGGCGGACGCCGCAGGAGATCGTGGCGCTGCCGGTGGCGGACGACTGGCAGGGCGAGCTGCACGCGGCCTGGTGCCGGGCGGCGGTGCGGCAGCGGGACGCACAGTGGGCGCGGGCACTGCTGGGGGCGCCCGCGGCACCCGGGGCCGGCGGGCCGGGCGCGGTGTCCCTGGCCGAGCGCGCCCGACTGCTCGGCACGCTGGGCGCCGCCGAGCGGGCCGACTGGGTCGCCGGGTTCATCGCGGCGCACGGGCTGTCCGAGGCGTTTCAGCTGCTCGGGGTGTGTGCGGTGCCGTGGGCCTCGCCGCTCGGACGGGCGGTGGTCGACGCGCTCAACATCGCGCGGGACGCAGGGAGCTACCCATGGAGTTTCAGTGGAGTGATGGGACTGGCCGAGCGGTGTCTGGACCCCGCGGAGGCGAACCGGCTCGACGGACTTCTGGCGGTGCCGGACGAGGCGGAGAACGCGTCGCCCGGGGCCGGGGGGTACTGGGCGGAGGCGTTCCAGCGGCTGGTGACGACCTTGCGGTTGCGCCACGCCATGGCCGAGGAACTCGCCGGCCGGGCCGGCTGAACTACACCCCGCGTCCGGATGACGGCCCCGGGGGGCTGTGCGGCCAGACCCTCGGCGGGCCCGAGCGGCCTCCTACCCGCACGCCGGCCGGGCCGGTACCCCCCGGCGCGCGCCGACCGGCGCAGGCCCCTGGCCGGCCGCCGGAGCTCCTGGTGCCTGCTGCGACACTAGGCCTCCGCCGGCTGGCGGACGTTCGCCCGGACCCAGTCCACGATGGACTGCGTGGTCGCGCCCGGGGTGAAGATCTCCGCGACGCCCTTCTCCTTCAGCGGCGGAATGTCCGCCTCGGGGATGATGCCGCCGCCGAAGACCACGATGTCCTCGGCGTCACGCTCCCTGAGCAGGTCGATCACGGCGGCGAACAGCGTGTTGTGCGCGCCGGAGAGGATGGAGAGCCCGATCGCGTCGGCGTCCTCCTGGATGGCGGTGTCGACGATCTGCTCCGGGGTCTGGTGCAGCCCCGTGTAGATGACCTCCATGCCGGCGTCGCGCAGCGCCCGCGCGATCACCTTCGCACCCCGATCGTGGCCGTCGAGCCCCGGCTTGGCCACCACCACGCGGATCGGACCGGCTGCCACACCCATCACTGCCTCCATGAAGCGATTCCATCCGTGCCCTGCGGGACGGACGCCCGGCACCACATCGTCCGGGGAAGTGAACGAACGTTATCGCCAGCATCCCGCAACCGGCAGTTTCACGGTGCGGACCGAGGGGGAAATCACACGGTGGGACACTTCCCCAGGCTCCGGGCACGAGTGAGGCTGTGGGAACAAGCGCCACGGGAGCCGCAACGAGGTCGTCTCGGGCACGAAGGACACACCGGACGGGTACGGCACGACAACGGGGGCCCTCGTCGCCACACCGGCAGGGAGCCCCGTCACCTCATCGGCGTCTGGCACGCCGCGCGTCGCGCGATCCGCCCCGCGTACCCCGCTCATGCCCCGTCCCGCGCCTTCGCCGCGACTGCCCACGAGGGCACCTGGGGGACACAGCCGTCCTCCCGCGTGCCGACAGGAGGTCGGCCATGAAGGTCACCAGCGTCGCAGACCCGATCCTTCCGTTCGCGCAGCGCCTCCTCCCAGTCAAGATCGCGGGACTGTCGCTGGCCCTTCTGAAGGCGACCGCCCTGGAGCTCGCGATCCTCGCGGGGCACCTCCTGCTCTACCCCTCCGGGATCATCCAGGAGCGCCGGGCCCAGGCCCACCCGGCGCCCGCGACCGACGGCACCGCGCAGCTGCCGACCGGGGCCAAGCCCCCGGTGGTGCTGCTGCACGGGTTCATCGACAACCGCTCGGTGTTCGTCCTGCTGCGCCGCAACCTCGCCCAGCACGGCCGGCATCGGGTGGAGTCCCTCAACTACTCGCCGCTGACCTGTGACATCCGCACCGCCGCGGAACTGCTGGGCCGGCACATAGAGGAGATCTGCGACCGCACCGGCAGCGAGCGCGTGGACGTCGTCGGCCACAGCCTCGGCGGCCTGATCGCCCGGTACTACGTGCAGCGGCTCGGCGGCGACCTGCGGGTGCGCACCCTCGTCACGCTCGGCACCCCGCACTCCGGCACCCGCGTCGCGCCGCTGGCCAACGCCCATCCGATCGTGCGCCAGATGCGGCCCGGTTCGGAGCTCATCGAGGAGCTGTCCCGCCCCGCTCCCGGCTGCCGCACGCACTTCGTCAGCTTCTGGAGCGACCTCGACCACCTGATGGACCCGCTGGAATCGGCCTGCGTCGAGCACCCGGACCTCGAGGCCACGAACATCCAGGTGAGCGGCATAGGCCATCTCGCCCTGCCCGTGCACCCCGCCGTCGCCAGCGGGATACGGCAGGCCCTGGACACTGTGCGGCCGGGCGACCCGTCCACCACGCGCGCCGACGGCCTCACCGTGGCCTGACAGGACATTGACCCATCGGGGTCGAACCTCGTCTCGAACACAGTCCCAAAGCTGTGTCCGCACTTCGGTGAATCGCGGTGATTGCCCGTTTCCTGGGTGCGGGAAACCTGCGGAAGATTGTCGCGCCCGCGTACCGCCGGGTACAGTCGCCGCACTGCTCTGGCAGCCCCTGTTGTCGAGGCGAAAGAGAAGTTGGTGAACGACCGTCACCCGTCGGGGAACGTGACCACCCCGGCTCCGGCCTCCGATGACGCCTCGGCGCCCTACGCGCCGTACGGCGGACAGGAAGCCGCGTACGGTGACTTCACCACGTACGGCGACTACGCCGCCACCGGTTTTCACACCGGCACGCACGCCACGGCCAGCTTCGCGACGGACCCGCTCTTCGGCCACTTCTCCGCCGACAGCGCGCAGTCGACGGGCTCGTACGACGCCACCCAGTGGTCCACGGACACCCAGCACACCCCGACCTACGACGCGTACGCGGCCCAGCACCACGCCGCCGCCTACGACACCGGCGCGTACGACACGACGGCCTGGGCCACCGGATACCAGCAACTGGCCGCCGTACCACAGCAGTCCGGGCCGGTGGACGTCAGTGGCCAGTGGGACGCGAGCGCCTGGCTCCAGCCGGGCGGGGCCGATCAGACGGACCCGTTCGGCGGGACGGGCCAGGCCGACGCCGCGGCCGGCCACACCCAGCAGTGGGACTGGGGCACCCAGATCTTCGACTCCGGCGCGTACGACGCCACGCAGTGGAACACCGACGGCGCGGCAGGCGACACCACCGCCACGGCCACCGTCGCCTCGCCTTCCGCGCCCTCCGCGGACGGCGACGAGTTCGGCGAGACCGCGGGGTACGGCGAGTACGGCGAGTACGGCGGCCCCGAGCAGCAGGACGAGACCGGCTCCGGCGAGGCCGAGCCGGACGCCACCGGCGAGCTGCCCGCCGTCCCCGGGCTGCTCGAGGACCAGGAAGAGACCACCCCGCCCCCGGTCTCCCGTGCGGGCTCCCGCAGCGCGGGCCGTTCCCGGCGCCGCCCGGCCAAGCGTTCCGCGCTGCTGACCGTGGCGGTTCCCTCGGCCTGCGTGATGGGCGTCGCCGGCATCGCCGCCGCCTCCGTCGGCGGTTTCACCGATGACGGCAAGGACACCTCGGCGTCCGCGTCCGACGCGCACCCCGTGCAGCCGGCCACCGCGAACAACAAGCTGGACACCCAGCTGCAGAGCCTGTCCGCCGGTGCCGACGACTTCGCCGACCGCGCCAGCCGTACGCAGGAACGTATCGACCTCAAGGCGCAGCAGGAGGCCGAGAAGAAGAAGGCGGCGGAGGAGGCGGCCCGCAAGGAGCGGCTGCGCCCCAAGTTCGCCCTTCCGGTCCTGCAGCGGGGGCTCAGCGCCTACTTCGGCCAGGCGGGTGTGAACTGGATGTCCGTGCACACCGGCATCGACTTCCCCGTCTCCTACGGGACGACGGTCATGGCCGCGACCGACGGCACGGTCCGTACCCAGTGGAACAGCGCCTACGGCAACATGCTGATCCTGACGGCGAAGGACGGCACGGAGACGTGGTACTGCCACCTCTCCCGGTACCAGGTCCCCTCCGGTGCCGTCGTCAAGGCCGGGCAGCCGATCGCGTACTCCGGGAACTCGGGCAACTCCACCGGCCCGCACCTGCACTTCGAGGTACGGCCGGCCGGCGGGGCGCCCATAGACCCGCTGCCGTGGCTGCGCAGCCACGGCCTGAACCCGACGTGAGCACCCGCGCACCCTGAACACCGTGGAGCCCCCGCCCTTCCGGCGGGGGCTCACCGCTGTGTGAGCGGTACGGCTCCTCGCGCTACAGCTTCTCCACCGGCGCGTACCGCAGCAGCAGCCGCTTGGGCTTGGCGTCACCGAAGTCGATGGTCGCCTCGGCGTTGCCACCCGTGCCCTTGACCGCGACCACCGTGCCGAGGCCGAACTGGTCGTGCGTGACCCGGTCGCCCACGGCGAGGGACACCACCGGCTTCTCCGAGGCGCGGCGCGTGGCGAAGCCCGAGGCGCCGGCCGCCGACGAGCGGGAGCGGGACGACGACAGTGAGGCCGCCACACCGGAGGCCGGACCGGAGGAGACGGGCGCCGAGCCACCCGTGCGCTTCCAGTCCACGTGCGCCGCCGGGATCTCCTCCAGGAAGCGGGAGGGCGGGTTGTACGAGGGCTGTCCCCACGCACTGCGCATCGCCGAGCGGGTCAGATACAGCCGCTCCCGCGCGCGCGTGATGCCGACGTAGGCCAGGCGCCGCTCCTCCTCCAGCTCCTTGGTCTGGCCGAGGGCGCGCATGTGCGGGAAGACGCCGTCCTCCATGCCGGTGAGGAAGACCACCGGGAACTCCAGGCCCTTGGCGGTGTGCAGGGTCATCAGCGTGATGACGCCGTCGCCCTCCTCCTCGTCGGGGATCTGGTCGGAGTCGGCGACCAGGGCGACCTGCTCCAGGAAGTCGGACAGCGCGACCGACTCGCCCTCGCCGCGCTCCTGTTCGTACTCCAGGGCGACGGCGGCGAGTTCCTGGAGGTTCTCGATGCGGGTCTCGTCCTGGGGGTCGGTGGAGGACTGCAACTCGGCCAGGTAGCCGGTGCGTTCCAGGACGGCCTCCAGGACCGTGGCCGGACCGGCGCCGGACTCGACGATCGTGCGGAGCTCCTCCATCAGCGCGTTGAACCGCTTGACGGCGTTCGTCGACCTCGCGGCCATGCCGTACGCCTCGTCGACGCGGCGCAGTGCCTGCGGGAAGCTGATCTTCTCCCGTTGGGCGAGGGCGTCGATCATCGCCTCGGCGCGCTCGCCGATGCCCCGCTTGGGCACGTTGAGGATGCGGCGCAGCGGGACGGAGTCCTCCGGGTTGGCCAGCACCCGCAGGTAGGCCAGGACGTCCCGGACCTCCTTGCGCTCGTAGAAGCGGACACCGCCGACGACCTTGTAGGGCAGGCCGACGCGGATGAAGACCTCTTCGAAGACACGGGACTGGGCGTTGGTGCGGTAGAAGACGGCGACGTCGCCGGACTTGGCCTCGCCCGCGTCCGTGAGGCGGTCTATCTCGTCGGCGACGAACTGCGCCTCGTCGTGCTCGGTGTCGGCGACGTACCCGGTGATGCGGGCGCCGGCGCCCGCATTGGTCCACAGGTTCTTCGGGCGGCGCGACTCGTTGCGCTCGATGACCGCGTTGGCGGCGGACAGGATCGTCTGCGTGGAGCGGTAGTTCTGCTCCAGCAGGATCGTCGTCGCGTCCGGGTAGTCCTCCTCGAACTGGAGGATGTTGCGGATGGTCGCGCCGCGGAAGGCGTAGATCGACTGGTCGGCGTCACCGACCACGCACAGTTCGGCGGGCTGGAGGTCGTCCGGGCCGGGCGGTACGTCCGCGGGGTGCTCGGCGGTGCCGACGAGCTCCCGGACCAGGGCGTACTGCGCGTGGTTGGTGTCCTGGTACTCGTCGACCAGGACGTGCCGGAAGCGGCGGCGGTAGTGCTCCGCGACGTCCGGGAAGGCGCGCAGCAGGTTGACCGTCGTCATGATCAGGTCGTCGAAGTCGAGGGCGTTGGCCTCGCGCAGCCGCGACTGGTAGAGGGCGTAGGCCTGGGCGAGGGTCTTCTCGAAACCGTCGGTGGCCTGGGCGGCGAAGTCCTCCTCGTCGATCAGCTCGTTCTTGAGGTTGCTGATCTTCGCGCTGAAGGACTTGGGCGGGTAGCGCTTGGGGTCGAGGTCCAGGTCGCGGCAGACCAGGGCCATCAGACGCTTGGAGTCGGCGGCGTCGTAGATCGAGAAGGAGGACGTGAAGCCGAGCTTCTTGCTCTCCCGGCGCAGGATCCGCACGCACGCGCTGTGGAAGGTCATCACCCACATCGCGTTCGCCCGCGGGCCGACGAGTTGTTCGACGCGCTCCTTCATCTCGCCGGCGGCCTTGTTGGTGAAGGTGATCGCCAGGATCTGGCCGGGGTGGACGCCCCGCTCGGCCAGCAGGTGGGCGATACGGTGCGTGAGCACGCGGGTCTTGCCGGAGCCGGCGCCGGCCACGATGAGCAGCGGGGAGCCGGAGTGGACGACGGCGGCGCGCTGGTTGTCGTTCAGCCCTTCCAGGAGCGCGGCCGGGTCCACGACGGGACGGTGGGCGCCGTCGCGGTAGTACGCGTCCCGGTGGGCGTCCCGGCTCGGGGGCACGTCGAACTTCCCGCCGAACAGATCGTCCGGAATCGGCTCCGGAGCGTGATCGTCCTCGGGCGGCGGCGGGGGCTCTTCCCCGTGGCCCCGCGGGGCCTGGAGATCCGCCAGGAAGCTGTCGTCAAAGAGGCTGCTCATCGCTCTACGAGTCTAGGGCGCCGCACCGACAACCCGTGGCCGCCCTTGGAACATCGCCGGTCTCACGTTCCGGAGCCGGACCGTCACGTCAAACGGCTCGACGAGGTCAGGTCAGGCCGGGTCACGAAAACGTATCGGGCATATTACGCATCAACCTTCACACAAGCCACACCAGTTGGTTACCGTTCCGCCCGGACCCTTGCCCCGGAGCCGAAGGAGTCGCCGTCCCTTGGCGTCGCACCACACCACCACGCCGGTATCGCCGTCCGCCTCGGCGGAAGAGGTCGAGAAGAAGATCGACGAGCTGTACCGGCAGGCCGGGTCGGACGCCGGGCCGTACAGCCCGGCCGGTCACACCGCGGGCCGGGAGGAGCCCGCCAGGCAGCGCGGCCGGGTCGCCGCACTCCTCGACGACATGGCCAGGCGCACCGACATGCTCGGCAGGGCGCGCGAGATGCTGCAGGCCATCGCCGGGAGCCAGGCCCGCACCGAGCCCGTCGCCCCGGACGCCACCGCCCTCCTCCCGGAGACCCCGCAGGGCTACTTCGACCAGGCTCAGCTGATGAGCCGGCTGATCGCGCGCCAGAGGAGTCTGGTGACCCACTCGTCGACGCAGCGGTCGGCGAGGTCGGTGAGGGCCGCGGGCCCGACGACGACGGTGAGGCGGCGAGAGGCCGCCGGCCCCGCGAGCCCCGGGGCGTCGTCGTCCGAGCAGTCGGCGTCCGGGCAGGGGGCCGAGGCGCCGGCCGGGGCTCAGCGCGGCATCCGGGCGGCCAAGGCCGCCGTCCAGCACAAGCTCGCCGACGCTCGTGCGCTGCTGGCGGACGCGGCCGCCGCGCCGGAGAGGGCCGGCGCCGAGGAGCCGGCCCCGCAGTCCGCGGGGGGCGGGGCCGTGCAGGGAGAGGCGCAGAAGGCCCTTGCCTTCGCCCGTGCGCAGATCGGCAAGCCGTACGTCTGGGGCGCGGCCGGACCCGGTTCGTACGACTCTTCCGGCCTGGCCCAGGCCGCGTGGAAGGCCGCAGGAGTCGCCCTGCCGCGTGGCGTCCACGATCAGGCCGGTGCGGGCAGGCGGGTCCCGCTGTCCGAGGCTCTCCACGGCGACCTGGTCTTCTTCCACGGTGAGGCCGGACACGTCGGGGTCTACGCCGGCGACGGCATGATGATCCACGCTCCGGGGCCCGGCGCCCACGTCCGTGAGGAATCGATCTTCTACGAGGGGACGTCGGCGATCCTGGGCGTGGTGCGTCCGGCCTGAGCGCCTGCCGGCTCCCTTTTTGCGTGCGCCCGCGCGCGTGCCCCGCTCGCGCGGCGCGCACAGCTCTTAGCATCAGGATCATGCCCGCCACCTCACCCTTTCGCGCCTGGCTGGCGCAGCGTCCGCCGGCGGCCGGGGCCGCCGTCATGGCGACCGGCATCCTGTCGGTCGGGCTTCATCTGACGGGCTACGAGGCGCTGTCGCTCGCCGTCCTCGCGGTGGCCTGCGTCGCCTGGCTGGCGCTGGCGGCGGACTTCGTCGCACGGCTGCTGTGCGAGCGGGCACGCTGGGTCCAGGAGGCGGGGACACCTGGCGGGCTCACCGGGGTCGCCGCGACGACCGTCGTGGGCACGCGCTTCTCGGCGTTGGGCTGGCAGTTCGTCGCCGAGGTGTCGCTCGCGCTGGCCGTCGTGCTGTGGCCGTGGCTGCTCGTGCGGGTCGTGCGGAACTCACAACGGCCCATGCCGGGATCGGTCTTCCTGTGCTGCGTGGCCACGGAGGGGCTGGCCGTGCTCGGCGCGTCGCTGGCCAGGGCGGAGGCGACGGCCTGGCTCGCGCACACGGCGCTGGTGTTCTTCTGGCTAGGTCTCGCGCTCTACGTCTTCGCACTGACCCGCTTCGATCTGCGGCAGGTCGTCGAGGGGCGCGGGGACCACTGGGTGGCGGGCGGAGCACTGGCGATCTCCGCGCTCGCCGGCGCCGAGCTGATCGCCGCCGGCAGCGGGGGCCCGTACCTGTGGAACGAGGACGACCGCGGAGTCCTGCACAAGGTCACCCTGGCCCTGTTCGCCTTCGACCTGTGCTGGTACGCCGTCCTGCTCGTGGCCGAGCTGGCACGGCCCCGGCTCGGCTACGACGTGTGCCGCTGGTCGACCGTCTTCCCCCTGGGCATGACGGCGGCGGCGATGCTGTCCGTGGCCTCCTCCCTGGACATCCCTCAGCTCACGGTGCCCGGCGAGGCGCTGCTGTGGGTGGCCGTGGCGGCCTGGGTGGTCGTCGCCGCGGGTGCCGTCGCGGACGCGCGCGCCGAACTCATGTCCACAGCACCGCAATGAAGATGTTCGCCATGGTCAGCAGGCCAACGACGCCGAACATGCTCTTGTCGATCTTCTCGTCGTCGCGCTTGACGTAGACCAGGCCGAGGATCACGATCAGCAGCGCCAGCTTCACGCCGATCTTGATGTTGTCGACGTGGTAGTCCTGTGCCTCGTTGAGGCCGACCAGGACGACACCGGTGACCAGCATGGTCAGCGCGCCGTGCAGCATGGCCGGCACGAACCGGGCCGTGCCCTGGCCCATCGCCTTCATCTGGGTGAGGAAACCACCGAGCAGCGCCGCGATCCCGATGATGTGCAGGCCGACGAAGAGATGGATGAGTACGTCCATGAGGCCGGAGCCTAGCCAGCGGGCCGGTCGCCTCGGACACCGGCCCGGCACCCCGGACACGCGCCCGTCGCTGCGGATACGCGCTCGGCACCTCGGTCAGCGGCTCGCGAGAGGCACGCGCGCGGCCCGATGCCCGCCGACCGCCGACGCATATATGCGCCCCATAGCACCCGGGCGTCCACGCCTCCCCCCGAACCGCCGCATCGGTCATCGCTCTGCGTGAAGTCGCCACCCCCAGCCCTGGATCAGGGTCACATACGGTCACCGGATGGTCCCCTCACGCCAGTTCCGTACATGGAGTCACAGGGTCGGCACGGAGCGCTCTACCGTCCTCCCCCAGGTGCCCGGCTCCCCACCGCCGCCCGGGCCAGGGGCGGCAGCCGGAAACCCCCGCCAGAAAGTCCGGCGGCGGCGCGCTCCCCCTGTGTGGGCCGCCGCCGGACGCCCCCGCCCGCTTCCGCGGCCCGACGAAGGGACGTGACGGTCCACGTGGCAGCGCACCGCAGGCCCCGACAGCGCTCGCTCAACGGCAGTACGGCGCGTACGGCCGCCACGATCGCCCTCGCGGGCGCGGCGACGGCCACCGGCTTCGACGGCATCGGGCAGGCGGCGCCGCAGCCGACGCCGGAACAGGTCAAGGCCAGGGTGGACAAGCTGTACCAGGAGGCGGAGGCCGCCACCGAGAAGTACGACGGGGCGAAGGAGAAGGCGGACGCGGCGGAGAAACGGATCAAGACGCTGGGCGACGAGGCGGCCCGCAGGCAGGAAGGACTCAACGCGGCACGGGACGCCCTCGGCTCGATCGCCGCGGCGCAGTACCGAGAGGGCGGGATCGACCCCTCGGTGCGGCTGATGCTCTCCGACGACCCCGGGCGGTATCTGCAGGGCGCCGAGTTCGCGGAACGGGCCGGTGCCCGGCAGACGGCCGCGGTGTCCGACGTGCGCAGGCAGCTGCGGGAGATCGAGCAGTTGCGCGGCGCCGCACGCATCGAGCTGACCTCGCTCAGGTCACGGCAGGCGGAGCTGCGCCGGCAGAAGAAGGCGATCACCCGCAAACTCGACGAGGCCCGGCGGCTGCTGGCCGGGCTCTCCCCGCAGCAGCGCGCCGCGCTCGGCGACGGCACGGGCTCCCCGCACGCCTCCCGCACGGCTTCCCCGAGGGACACGCTCGGCGCCCCCGGCTCGGCGGCGGCACCCAGCTCCCGTGCGGCGGCGGCCGTCACCTACGCGTACCAGAAACTCGGCAGCCCCTACGTCTGGGGCGCGACCGGCCCCGACGCCTTCGACTGCTCGGGCCTGGCCCAGGCCGCCTACCGGGCCGCCGGGATCTCCCTCCCCCGCACCACCTACGCCCAGATCAATGCCGGCCGCCGCGTCTCACGCTCCGATCTCCGCCCCGGCGACCTGGTGTTCTTCTACTCCGGGATCAGCCACGTCGGCATCTATGTGGGCAACGGCCAGATGATCCACGCCCCGAACCCCTCGGCCCCGGTCCGCCTGGCCCCGATCGACCAGATGCCGTTCGCGGGGGCGACTCGGGTGGCGTAGAAGAGCCGGCGGGGCCGCCGGTCACACCAGCCGGCGCGCCGTCGCCCAGCGGGTCAGCTCGTGGCGGTTGGACAGCTGGAGCTTGCGCAGGACCGCCGAGACATGGGACTCGACCGTCTTCACGGAGATGAACAGCTGCTTGGCGATCTCCTTGTAGGCATAGCCGCGGGCGATCAGCCGCAGGACCTCGCGCTCGCGCTGGGTGAGGCGGTCGAGGTCCTCGTCGACCGGCGGGGCGTCGGTGGAGGCGAAGGCGTCGAGGACGAAGCCGGCCAGGCGCGGCGAGAAGACGGCGTCGCCCTCCTGGACCCGGAAGACCGAGTCGACGAGGTCGGAGCCGGTGATCGTCTTCGTCACATATCCGCGTGCCCCGCCGCGGATCACGCCGATCACGTCCTCCGCCGCGTCCGAGACGGACAGCGCGAGGAAACGGACCGGCTGCTCGGCGTCGGCCATCAGCGCGGTGCAGCGCCGCAGCACCTCGACACCGCCGCCGCCGGGAAGGTGGACGTCGAGGAGGACCACCTCGGGGCGGGTCGCGGTGATGACCGTGACGGCCTGGTCGACGTCGGCGGCCTCGCCGACGACCTCCACCCCGGTCTCCTCCGTCCGGCCGATCTCGGCCTGGACGCCCGTGCGGAACATGCGGTGGTCGTCGACGAGGACCACCCGCGCATGCCGCCGGCCCGCACCACCCTCGGCGGCCCCGGCCGCCTCCGTCGTCTCCGCTCCCGCCGTACCGTTCGCCTCGGTCGGGTCGCTCATCACGTGTTCTCCGCCCTCTCCATCTCCAGCTCGACCTCCGTGCCGCCGTCCGGCACGGCGCGCAGCCGGGCCGTGCCTCCGTTGCGCTCCATGCGGCCGATGATCGATTCTCTGACGCCCATGCGGTCGGCGGGTATCGCGTCGAGGTCGAAGCCGGGGCCGCGGTCACGTACGGACACGAAGACCGTCCTGCCCTCGACTTCGGCGTACACCTGCACGGCGCCGCCCTCGCCACCGTACTTGGCCGCGTTCACCATGGCTTCGCGCGCGGCCTGCATCTGGGCGCCGATCCGTTCGTCGAGCGGGCAGTCGCCGACCACGACCACATCTATGGGGACGCCGTGCTTGTCCTCGACCTCGGCGGCGTTGCGCTTGACCGCCTCGGCGAGGGTGGTCGGTTCGTCGGCCTCGTCCTTGCCGTTGCCCTCCGGTCTGTACAGCCAGGCGCGCAGGTCGCGCTCCTGGGCACGGGCGAGGCGGCGGACCTCGCCCGCGTTCTCCGCGTTGCGCTGGATCAGGGTCAGGGTGTGCAGCACCGAGTCGTGGACGTGGGCGGCGACCTCCGCGCGCTCCTGGGCACGGATGCGCATCAGGCGCTCTTCGGAGAGGTCCTGGGTCATGCGCACGAGGTACGGGCCGGCGAGCAGTGTGATGCCCACGAGGACGGCGAGGGCCGCCTGGAGCACCGAGCCGAGGTGGGCGGCGGATCCCTGCAGGACGAAGATGGCCGAGACACCGGCGGTGACCAGCAGGACTCCCGCGCCGGCGCGCAGCAGCGTGAGCGTACGGCGGTGGCGGCCCACCTCGACCCAGCGGGCCCGGCGGGCGTTGTCCGCCTGACGCCAGACCAGGGCGACGCCCGCGGCGACAAGGACGGCCGGCACGAGGTACGCCTTGGCGCCGCCCCCCAGGTTCACACTGCCGACGAAGACCATCGCCACGACGACCATGAGGAGCAGGGCGACGATCTGGCCCTTGTCCGGTTTGCGGGCGACGAGTCTTCGCCGGCCGTCGGGCGAGGTCTCCGTGGTGACGAGGGAGGGCGGTTTCTGGTCACCGACGCCGCCGACCCCGAGCGGGACGAAGAACCAGAAGGCCGCGTACAGCAGGGCGCCGAGACCGTCCGCCATGAACAGGCCGACGAAGACGAGCCGCACCCAGACCACGGGCAGCCCGAGGTGCCCGGCGAGGCCCCGCGCCACTCCCCCGAGCCAGCGTCCGTCGCTGCTGCGGTAGAGCTTGCGCGGCGGCCGCGGGTCGTCGAGAGGCAGTGCTGCGGCTTCCGGCATGTCATCGATGGTCACATGCCCGCGGGGCCGGGTCATCAGGGTCCGCCCCCGAGACGCCCCTGATCTTGGAGCGATCTTCGGGGGAACCGGGGCAGTGCGGTACCGTCCGCGGGCCGAGAGCCCGCCGAGGGCCTGGCGAGGACGGGTCGAAGACCGAGTCGGAGGCCGTGCCGGAAGCCCGTCGAACGCATCCCCGGCCGTGGCTCAGGGGCGAATCAGGGTTCGGCCAGGGTCGTCCCGGCTCCCGCCGCGGCGGCGCGCCCGTCACCATGGACGCATGAGGAATCACCAGCACGCCGCGACGGGTCCGGAACCCGGCCCCGGCCCCCGCCCGGTCCCGGGCGCCGGGCCGCGGGACACCGCGCCCGGCACGGGTGCGGGTGAGGAACCGCGCGCGCACGAGCACACGGGCGCGCACGGAACAGAGAGAACAGGGACAGAGCGAACAGTCGGACAGCCGGGTGCGGACGACGGGCCCGGACGGACCGGAGAGGCGAGTGTGACGGGGACGACGGGGGCGACGGGCCGGCCGGGGACGGCCGAGGAGCCCCGCCCCGGCCGGGACGAGCAGCCCGGCCGGGGCGGGGCTGCCGCAGCGGCGGCCGAAGGGGGAAGGGGAGCCGGCTCCCCGGCTGCCGAGGAGCCGGAAGCCACCGCGGGCTCAGCGAGGTTCCGGCGGGACCGGCGCAACAAGCTGCTCGGCGGGGTCTGCTCGGGTCTGGGCCGGCTGTGCGACATGGACCCGGTGATCTTCCGCATCACACTGGCCGTGCTCGCCGCGACCGGCGGTATCGGCCTGATCTTCTACGGCTTCGCCTGGCTCTTCGTGCCGTACGACGACGAGGACGAGAACGAGGTGCGCAAGCTCCTCACCGGCCGGGTGGACGGCCAGGCGCTGGCGGCCGTGCTGTTCGCGCTGGTCGGCTGCGGGGTGTTCCTGTCGATGCTGAGCAACGGCAGTGTGCTGACCTTCGCGGTCGTCCTCTCCCTGCTGCTCGCGGGCGCCGGGTACTGGTCGCGGTACCGCGGTGCCCCCGACCCCGACCCGCTGGCCGCCCAGGCCGTCGCCGACGCCCCGCCGGAGGCCCAGGCGCCACCGGCACTCGCGGCCTACCCGTCCTGGTGGCGCGACCCGATCGTCAAGGACGGCACCCATGTCGGTGGCACCGGCTATCTGTGGGGCCCCAGGGACTCGCGCGACCGGGACATCGCGGCGGCCGTCAACATCAGCCTCGGCGGCCGCGGCGACGAGGAGGTGCGCACCCCGCGCTCCGAGCCGCCCCGCACACGTGGTCCGCGCGGCCCGCGCTGGATCGGCGGCTGGGTCTTCCTGCTCGCCCTGGTCGCGGGCGGCCTGGGCACCGGCCTGACCTGGAGCGACCACACGCTCGGCACCAGCCTCCAGACCGGTCTGGCCTGCGCGCTCGGCGTCTTCGGCCTGGGCATAGCGGTCAGTGCCTTCCTGGGCCGCACAGGTGCGGGCTCGATCCTGCTGGCGCTCGTCACCGCGGGACTGCTCGCCGGCTCGGCGGCGCTTCCCAAGGACATCACCACGCACTGGTCGCACACGACCTGGCGGCCCGCCGCGGCGGCGGCGGTGAGGCCGAAGTACGACCTCGGCACCGGCGAGGGCACCCTCGACCTGACCCGAATACACGTCGGCGGCGGCCAGACGGTGTCCGCGCGGGCGCAGGTGGGGATGGGACGGCTGCGGGTGATCGTCCCCCAGGGCGTGACCGTGCGGGCGACCATCGACGTGGGGGTCGGCGACATCCGGTTGCCGGGCGACAGCTCCGAGGACGTGGACGTGGCCCCGGGCAGGCACCAGCAGGTGACCCTGGCGCCGCCGGCGGGTGTGAAGAACGCCGGGACACTCGATCTCGACCTTCGGGTCGGCGTGGGACAGGCGGAGGTGAGCCGTGCTGCGTCATGAGTTCCAGCCGGGCAAGCTGGTGGGCGGGGTCTTCCTCATCGCGGCGGGCGTCGTCTACGCCGGGGACGCCCGCGGCCTCTGGCAGACCCCGTGGTTCGTGGGGGTCCCGCTGGTGGTGGGCGGCCTGTGCCTGGCCGGTGTGGTGGCGGGCCTCAACGCGGCCGTACGGCGGCGCCGCAGAGCCCGTCGTGGCGGGATCCGCGAGACCCGGACGGAGGGGGTGGGCTGAGCCGCAGCCGGCCACCGGGGCGGTCCCCGGACCTACCGGTAGTTCCCTCCTCCCCGCCGCCGCGCCCGCAGGGCGGCGTCCAGGGAGAACATCGGGGTGCCGGCCAGGACCAGGGGCAGCCAGGCCATCAGATAGGCGAGGTCGTTGCCGAAGTAGTAGGGAGTGGTGGCCCAGCTGACGGTCAGCCACAGGCTGAGGGAGATCAGCGCGCCGCCGAGCGCGGCCAGGCGGCCCAGCAGGCCGACCAGGACCCCGATGCCGACGGCGAGTTCACCGAAGGCGATGGCGTAGCCGAAGCCGACGGGGCTCTTCAGGGCCAGGTCGACGAGGGCCGGGATCGCGGAGGAGTCACGGACCGCGTGCATCGTGTCGCCGAGCGAGCCGGGCCCGGAGGCCTTCATGAAGGCGCTGTCGGTGAGTTTGTCCAGGCCGGCGTAGACGAAGGTGACGCCCAGGAAGACGCGGAGGGGGAGGAGGGAGTAACGGGCGGCGGCATCCCGCCAGGTACCTCGTCGATCCGCATACGACGTCTGTGTATCCGTACGAAGACCGTGAGTCATCACTCAGCCACCTCTCACCGCAAGGCCGTTTACCACTCAATCGACCATACGTACGGAAGAAAGGACCCGTTCAACCGCGCTCGGCCGTTTTCCCGTTCTCTTTCCGCCTTCCGGATGGTTTCGGCGCGCGTGGCTCACTCGGTCACGTCGATCGCGTACCGGTTCGTCTCCACCCCCGCCGCGGTCACCAGCTGCACGTCGACCCGGCCCGGTTCCACGTCCGCCGGGACCGGGACGGTCAGCACGGTGTCCGTGGGGTTGCTGAATCCTCCGGTCACGGGGACCAGGGGCACATGGACGTTGACCGCGCCGATGCGGACCACCGTCCGTGACAGCCGGTCGGCGGCCTGCGCCCCGGGCGGGACGAACCCCGCGCCGCGGATCTCGATGTCGTCGCCGGTGCGGATCGGCGCGTCCAGGTCGCCGGCCTCCCGGGCCCGGACCACCGAGAGGATCACCGGGCGCCCGCCCTCCGCGTACTTGCCGGCCAGGTAGGTCGCGGCCGACACCAGGACCACCAGAGCCAGCCCCCATGGCAGGTCGGGCAGTTGGTCGGGCCGCCGGGCCAGCCGCACCGCCGCGAACACCAGCGCGACGGCGCTGACCACGACGTACTGGATGTCCGTGAAGGCGCCCCGGCCCGCGTCGTCGGTCAGCAGGTCGGCCGCGCGCGGCCGGTCGGCGCGCACCTTCTGGAGCCGCTGTCCCAGCACCCGCAGCCCGACCACCCGCCGTACCAGCACCGCGATCCCGCACACCACCGCGAGCACGGTGACCACACCGGCGCCGCGGGCCAGTTCGAGCCCGGAGATCAGCGCGTCGCGCTCCGCATGGCCGGAGGCCGCCACCAGGCGGCCCACCAGCACCAGCACCGCGTACGCCACGAACAGCACCCAGCCCGCGGCGACCGCGCGGGAGGTGGACAGCCGGTTGTCCTCACCGATGACCGGGGCCAGCGCACCGCCGCGCGCCCGGTGGAACCAGGCGGCGGCCGTCAACGCCCCGCCCACCAGGACCGCCGCCAGCAGTCCCGCCGTCCGGGCGGTGCTCCAGCCCGCGCCGATCGCCGTCAGCGCCTGTACCAGGAGCAGCAGCACGACCGCCGCCCCCACCGCGGCCGCCGTCCGGCGCCACAGCCTCGCCAGCCAGGCCTCGCCCTCGGCACGGCCGCGTTCGGCGACGAGTTCCGCCGACTGGGTCAGCTCCTCCGAGACCCACTGCCGGGAGGCCGACGCCGAGTGGGCCACGGCCGCGGGCAGGCCCTGCCCGGCGGCGAACTCGTCCCGTTTGAGGAGGAATTCGGCCACGGCCCGCCGGTGCCCCGTGCGCGCCCCGTGCGGGCAGTCCCCGCACGTGCAACCGCCCGCGTGGGCGCGCTTCGCCGCGCCGTCTCTCGCTTCCTGCACCGCCACGCCCGACGCCCGCCTTCCCCAGGAACCGCAGAAGTCCTGCCGACAACACCCCACCGCCGACAGCGAATTGTGCCCTACCTCACCCCGCCCCCGTCCGCTCGGTCTGGTCAGCACGGGTGAAGCCCGGTTCGTCGTGTTGACCCGGCTGCAAGAATTCCCTTATGGCCGAGATCATCCAGCGGGACGGAAGCTGGGCCTTCGACGGCAGCACGGTCAGGATCACGCCGGGGCTCCACCGCTCGGTGTCGCTGTTCCGGCAGACGTACGGGGAGATCGCCGTGCCGCTGGAGGCCGTCGCCGGCGTGGTCTACGAGTCCGAGCGCAGGCGAGGCCGGCTGCGCATGCGCCTGCGGGAGGGCGCCGACCCCCTGCTCCAGGCGACCGGCGGACGGCTGCCGGAGGCCGCCGACCCCTATCGGCTGGCGGTGGATCCCGACCGCTCCTCGGTCGCCGAGTACATCGCCGAGGAGATCCGTCAGGCCCTGCTCCTGGACCAGGTCCCCAAGGAGCCGGCCAAGGCCTATCTGCTGGCCGGGCCGCCGGTGCCGGTCTCGGTCCGCTCCTCCGACGGCACGGTCTGCTTCGACGGCACCCAGGTCCGTATCGACTGGGCCGACACCTCCGACCGGGTCAAGCGTGCCACCGGCCCGCGCGTCATCGGTCTCGGCGAGCTGTTCCAGGTCGAGTGGCTGCCCAACTCCGGCTACGAGGACGGCTTCCTGCGCTTCGTGACCGGCGAGACCGTCTTCTCCAAGCTGCCGCCCGAGAAGGACCCCTACGCCCTGGACCTGTGGGGGAACGCTCGCCGGGACCTGCTCACGGCGCTGGTCGCGGCCGCCGTCACCGCCCGGCTGCCGCACCCCTCGGCCCGCGCCGGGACCGGCCTCACCGACCGCCGGGAACTCGCGGCCGCCGTCCCGCCGCGGGCCGACCACCACGACATACTGCTGCGCCGCCTGCGGGAGTTGGGCCAGTTGCACCGGGACGGGGTGCTCACCGACGAGGAGTTCGCGATGACCAAGGCGGCGGTGCTGCGGTGGTTCTAGACCACCCGGAGCGCCCGACGTCCCAGCCGCTCGAGGCCCGGAGCGCCCGAGGTCCCAGCCGCTCGAGGCCCGGGCCGACCGACGTCCCAGCCGCCGGGGGCCCCGGCCGCCCGGGAGGCTCAGCTCAGCAGGTCCGGCTCACTGCGGCTGATGTCCTGCCACAGAGGCTGGTAGTTGATCCAGGCCACCAGGTCTCCGCCGAGCTGTTCGCGCGTCGCCACCGCCGCCTTGTGGTCGATCAGGACCGGCCGCCCGGCCGCGCGGGCGGTGAGCTGCACCTGGGCGGAGCGTTCCATGGACAGGAACCACCAGGCGGTGGCGTCCACCGAGTCGCCGACCGTCAGCAGGCCGTGGTTGCGCAGCACCAGCGCCTTGTGCGAGCCCAGCGCGGCCGCGATCCGGCGGCCCTCCTGCGCGTCGACCGCGACACCGGTGTAGGCGTCGTAGAGAGCGTGGTCCTCGTAGAAGGCGCAGCTCTCCTGGGTGATGGGCTCCAGGAGGTCGCCCAGGGCCGCGAGAGCCCGCCCGTGCACCGAGTGGCAGTGGGCGACCGCGACCACGTCCGGGCGGGCCGCGTGGACCTGGGCGTGCACGGTGAACGCGGCCTGGTTCACGTGGTAGCGGCCCTCCACGACCTGCCCGTCCTGGTTGGCGAGGACCAGATCGCTCACGGTGACGTGCTTGAACGGCATCCCGAAGGGGTTGACCCAGAAGCAGTCGCTGAACTCGGGGTCGCGGGCGGTGATGTGCCCGGAGACGCCGTCCTCGAACCGGTAGCGCGCGAAGAGCCGCAGCGCGCCCGCGAGACGCTCCTTGCGGTACCGGCGCTCGTCCTCGGCCGACTCGTGCTTGGGCGGCATGGCGAACCGCAGCTGGTCCGTGGGCAGGGGTGGGGGCGGAGTGGGCCCGGGCATTGGTCCTCCGGCACTCGGTTGCGTACGGGCGGGAAGTTACCGTCGGTCAGCCGAGGAGAACAGGCCCTGCCGGAAGAGGAGAACCCGCCGTGCCGAAAGGCGACAGGAGATGTCGGGTTTCGGCGCCACACTCGCCGGTATGGCAGCCCACTGGGAATCCTTCGTCACCGCCGAACCGGACCTCGCCAGGACCGTCGAGGAACGCTTCCGAGGCGGGGGTGCGGGGGTGCACCCCGCACAGCACAGCACCCACCACGTCCTCGTCACCCTGCGCAAGGACGGTTCGCCGCGCACCTCCGGTCTGGAGGTCGACTTCCGCCGCGGCGAGCTGTGGCTGGGGATGATGTGGGACTCGCTGAAGGCCCGCGACCTGCGCCGTGACCCTCGTTTCGCGCTCCAGGCGAACCCCGGGGAGGGGACCGGCATGGGGGGCGGCGACGTACGGATCAGCGGGCGGGCGATCGAGGTGGCCGACGGCCCGCAGAAGTCCGCTTACACGGAAGAGGTGGGACCGCCGCAGCCGTTCCACCTCTTCCGCACCGAGCTGACCGAGGTCGTACGGACCTACGTCGAGAACGGCACGTACCTCGTCGTCCAGGTCTGGAAGCCCGGCCGGCCGGTGCGCACGATCAAGCGCACCTGAGCCGCTTCACCGCGGGGGCCTACTCCCACTCGATGGTCCCCGGCGGCTTCGAGGTCACGTCGAGGACGACCCGGTTGACGTCCCGCACCTCGTTCGTGATCCGCGTCGAGATCCTCGCGAGGACGTCGTACGGCAGCCGGGACCAGTCGGCCGTCATGGCGTCCTCGGACGAGACCGGGCGCAGGACGATCGGGTGGCCGTAGGTGCGGCCGTCGCCCTGGACGCCGACGCTGCGCACGTCCGCGAGCAGGACCACCGGGCACTGCCAGATGTCCCGGTCCAGGCCGGCCGCGGTCAGCTCCTCGCGGGCGATGGCGTCGGCCTCACGCAGCAGGTCCAGACGCTCCTTCGTCACCTCACCGACGATACGGATGCCGAGACCCGGACCCGGGAACGGCTGGCGCTGGACGATCTCCTCCGGCAGGCCGAGCTCCTGGCCGACCATGCGGACCTCGTCCTTGAACAGCTTGCGCAGCGGCTCGATCAGCTTGAACTCGAGGTCCTCGGGCAGGCCGCCGACGTTGTGGTGCGACTTGATGTTGGCGGTGCCGGTGCCGCCGCCGGACTCGACGACGTCCGGGTAGAGCGTGCCCTGGACCAGGAACTCCACGGCCGGGCCCTCGTCCGCGATGATCTCCGCCTGGGCCTGCTCGAAGACCCGGATGAACTCGCGGCCGATGATCTTCCGCTTCTCCTCGGGGTCGCTGACCCCGGCGAGCGCCTTCAGGAAGCGCTCCTCGGCGTCGACCACCTTCAGCTGCACACCGGTGGCCGCGACGAAGTCCTTCTCGACCTGCTCGGTCTCGCCCTTGCGCATCAGGCCGTGGTCGACGTACACGCAGGTCAGCTGGGAGCCGATGGCCTTCTGCACCAGGGCGGCGGCCACCGCGGAGTCGACACCGCCGGACAGGCCGCAGATCGCGCGCTTGTCACCGACCAGCTCGCGGATCGCCTCGACCTGCTCCTCGATGACGTTGCCCGTGGTCCAGTTCGGCTCCAGGCCCGCGCCGCGGTACAGGAAGTGCTCCAGCACCTGCTGGCCGTGCGTGGAGTGCATGACCTCGGGGTGGTACTGGACGCCGTAGAGCTTCTTCTCGTCGTTCTCGAAGGCGGCGACCGGGACGACGTCCGTGGAGGCCGTGACGGTGAAGCCCTCGGGAGCGGCGGAGCAGGCGTCGCCGTGCGACATCCACACCGGCTGCTCGGCCGGGGTGCCTTCGAAGAGCGTGGAGGACGTCTTGGAGACGTGCAGTGGCGTACGGCCGTACTCGCGGGCGCCGCTGTTGTCGACGGTGCCGCCGAGGACCTGGGCCATCAGCTGGAAGCCGTAGCACATGCCGAAGACGGGGACTCCGGCCTCGAAGATCTCGCGGTCCAGGCGGGGGGCGCCCTCCTCGTACACGGACGAGGGGCCGCCGGACAGGATGATCGCCGCCGGGTTCTTGGCGAGCATCTCGGCCACCGGCATGGTGCTGGGGACGATCTCGCTGTAGACCCGCGCCTCGCGGACGCGACGGGCGATGAGCTGGGCGTACTGCGCACCGAAGTCGACGACCAGGACGGTGTCGGGGGTGGCGGCAGCGGGGGACGCTGATGACACGGGAGCCTTCCGGCGGATCGGGCGGGGTCTCTGTGCTGGCCAATTCTACCGGGGTGGGCGTGCGCGACCTCGACGTCGTCCTCGGGCCCGCACCCGGAACCCCCGTCTCACCATGCGAACCGTGTTGGACTCGCCCCCGGGACCCGGCATACTGGGCCCCATGCTCCAGCACCAGACCTTCGTCTTTACCTATGGCAACCGGCCCGCCGGCTGCCATGGTCGTGCTGCTTGAGCAACTGACAAGCGACTTCCCAGGCGCCCCGGGCCGACAAGGTCCGGGGCGCCTGGTGTTTTCCGGATCTTGCCGCTCCGGGGCACCCCGTCCGACGAGGAGCCCCCTGATGACCGCCACAGCCGCCGCCACCACCGCCACCGACGTCACCGGAGCGCGCACCCCCGAGGCCGCCGACGTGATCACCGGCGCCCGGGAGCGCATCGACGCGCTCGACGACCGGATCATCGGCCTGATCCAGGAGCGCATGGCCGTCTCCGCCGTCATCCAGGAGGCCCGGATCGCCTCCGGCGGCCGGCGGGTGAACCTCTCCCGCGAGATGGAGATCCTCGGCCACTACCGGGACGCGCTCGGGAAGCCGGGCACGACCGTGGCGATGACCCTGCTGGAGCTGTGCCGCGGCAAGATCTGAGCCCGCCCGCGGCTCCGCCCGCCTCCTCGTCCCGCGTCCTCATCCCGCACCCCTGTCCCGCACCCCTGTCCCGCACCTGCGTGCCGCGTCCGCCGCATCTCACCCGTACGGCGCGTGACCGCCGTGTGCGCCACCTCGTTGGTATCGGTGTCCGTGCCAGCCAGGGGCGGGCCCGATAGAACCACGCGTGGCTCTCTGGAGCGATGAGACGTGGCGGCCGTGCCGTGCGTCGTGGGACCTCGCTCCAGGGAAGTGACCGGACGGCAGGGGACAGCAGCCCGGTCACCCAGATAACGGTCGGCTCCGGGGACGCCCGGGGCCGACCGGCGGAAACAGGGACCCCTCGGCCCCAAGTCCCCGAGCGGACCACCGCCTTGCAGTGCGTACGGACCAGCGCCGCGGCACCGCCCATGACGCACATCACATAAAGAACCTGTGAGAGTCAGCACAACCATTCGCGCGCGCCCGGGGTCACACCTGGCGAACAAGGTCCACTCCCGCGCCGCCACGCGGTGGCTCGCCAGTTCGTACCGCGCCGACGCGCGATACGCCTGAACTTTCCGAGGTCTTCATGAAGCTTCGCCGCGCGATGGTCACTGCGGCCGCGACGGCTGCCCTGTCCCCGCTGGCGCTCCTGTCCGCGACGACGGCCTTCGCCCAGGAGTCGCCCAGCGTCTCGCCGAGCGCCAGCGAGTCGTCCGCCAGTCAGTCGCCGTCCGACAGTGCCTCCCCGTCCGACAGCACGTCGCCTTCCGACAGCGTGTCTCCTTCCGACAGCACGTCGCCATCGGACAACGTGTCCCCCTCGGACAGCACGTCGTCGCCTTCCGACAACGTGTCCCCCTCCGACACCGTCTCCGCCCCGACGACGCCGAGCGAGTCGTCCGAGCCGACCGATGAGCCGACCGATGAGCCCGGCTTCTGCGAGGACGAGGACGCCAACTACAAGTCCAAGCTGGACGCCCAGCTGAGCGGCCTGCCCGGCAAGATAGCGGTCGGCAGCGGCTGGCACCCCTTCACGCTCACCGTCAAGAACCCGACGCAGACCGACGTCAAGGACATCGTCTTCTACGCGGGCGTCGGCCCCAGCGACCCGAACGCCCCCGACGCGTACAAGACCAGCCAGGTCCAGCTGCAGGTGAAGTACGACGGGGACTGGGTCGACGTCACGGACGACGACGTCCACTCCGTGGGCTACCTCGACCTCTCCGACATCGCCGGCGGCAAGACGGTCACCTACCAGCTCCGGCTGAACGTCAAGGCGAACGCCCCGATCGGTGAGGGCCTGACCATCGGCGGCGGAGTCTACTTCGACGAGGAGGCGAACTGCCTCAGCGCGGACCAGGCGCACTACATCATCCAGATCGTCAAGCCCGGTACCGACACCGGCGGGACCAAGCCGCAGGAAGGCGGCAAGGTCCCCGTTCCCAGCGAGAAGCCGAACCAGAACAACACCCAGCACGCCACCGGCAGCCTCGCCGAGACCGGCTCCAGCTCCATGGTGCCGACCATCGGTCTCGTCGGCGGCGTCGCGGTCGTCGTCGGTGCCGGTGCGCTGTTCGCCGTGCGTCGCCGCAAGGGCGGCGTCTCGAACGCCTGACGCGTTCTGACGACGCGTGACGCTTCTCCCGACGCGTCCCGCGTTCTCTGAAATCCATGGGCAGGGGTCCTGCGCGAACACCGCGCAGGACCCCTGTTCCCTGTCTGTCCCCTGTCTGTTCCCTGTCCGCCCAGGGGCTACTTCTTCGGCGGCACCGCCGGTATCCCCAGGAACGGCAGCCGCAGCGCGCCGAACGCGTCCGCCGGGACCGCCGGACGGCGGGGCTCGACCGGCTTCAGCCGCTCGTAGGCCGCGCCCTGCGCCGGGCGCGGATCGGCCTCGCCCTTGTTCGGCCAGTACGACATCGCCCGCTCGGCCTGCGCGGTGATGGTCAGGGACGGGTTCACGCCCAGGTTCGCGGACACCGCCGCCCCGTCGACGACCGAGATGCCCGGGTGGCCGTACAGGCGGTGGTAGGGGTCGATGACGCCCGTCTCGGCCGAGTCGCCGATCGGGCAGCCGCCGAGGAAGTGCGCGGTGAGCGGCGTGCCCATCAGCTCGCCCACGTTGGAGCCGGGGAAGCCGTTGATCTCGGCGGCGAGCGCGGAGGCGGCCTCGGTGGCGGCCCGGATCTGCTTGGGGTTGGGCGAGCCGTGGCCCTGGCGGGCGGTGAGCAGGCCCTTGCCGACGCCGTCCGGCTTGAGGTACGTGGTCAGGGAGTTGTCCAGGGACTGCATCACCAGCCCGATGATGGTCCGCTCCGACCAGCGGCGGTTCGACAGCGAACGCAGCACCAGCAGCGGATGACGGGCGGCGTTCGCCAGCCAGGCCGCGATCCTCGACCCGCCGTCCGCATAGGGGACCTGAAGGACCGACAGGCCGCCCATCGAGTTGGAGCCCTTGCCGTAGCGGACGGGCTCGATGTGGGTGTTCTCGTCGGGGTGGACGGAGGACGTGATGGCGACCCCGCGGGTGAAGTCGGCTCTCGGCTCGCCGGTCGCCCGGCGGTAGCGCCGGTTGTCGGTCTGGGCACCCACCAGCGCCTCGGAGTTGGTGCGGGTCAGCTCGCCCAGCCGGGGCGAGAGGTGCGGCAGCTGCCGGCCCGCCTTCATACGGTGCAGCAGCGTCTGGGTGCCGTAGGTGCCCGCGGCCAGGACGACCCGGCGGGCCGTGAAGATCCGGCCCGCGCCCTTCTTCTTGTCGTCCGTCGGGAGCGTGGCGACCGCGTAGCCGCCGCGGGAGTCGTCCGTGACGGACACGACCGTCGTCATGGGGTGGACCACCGCGCCCGCCTTCTCGGCGAGGTGGAGGTAGTTCTCGGTCAGCGTGTTCTTCGCGCCGTGCCGGCAACCCGTCATGCACTCGCCGCACTCGGTGCACGCCCTGCGGTCCGGGCCGGCCCCGCCGAAGTAGGGGTCGGCGACCCGCTCGCCCGGCCCGGCCTTCGCCTTGCCGTCGGCGTCCTCGCCGTCCCCGAAGAAGACCCCGACCGGCGCCATGTGGAAGGAGTCGCCGACGCCCATGCTCTGCGCCGCCGCCTTCAGGTGCACGTCGGAGGGGGTCATCGTGGGGTTGAGCCGCACGCCGAGCATGCGCCTGGCCTGGTCGTAGTACGGGGCCAGTTCCTCCTGCCAGTCGGTGATGTCACGCCACTGCGGGTCGTCGAAGAAGGCCTTCGGCGGTACGTAGAGGGTGTTGGCGTAGTTGAGGGAGCCGCCGCCGACACCCGCACCGGCCAGCACCATGACATTGCCCAGCAGATGGATGCGCTGGATGCCGTACAGGCCGAGCTTCGGGGCCCACAGGTAGTTCTTCAGGTCCCAGGAGTTCTTGGGGAGGGTGTCGCGGGTGAAGCGGCGGCCGGCTTCGAGTACGCCGACCCTGTAGCCCTTCTCGGTCAGCCGGAGGGCGCTGACCGAGCCGCCGAATCCCGACCCGACCACGATGACGTCGTAGTCGTACCCGTCTTCGCCGTGCTCGTTCTCGTCCCGGGCCTGGACAGTCTTCTCCTGCGACACGTGCTCTCCTCGTCGAGAACGGGGTGGGGACGGGGGTGGGGGCGGGGGGTGTTCGGGTGTGGTCTAGCGGAAGCGGAACGCCTTCATCAGCTTCAGGCTCCGGCTCATGAACGCCGCGTACGCCGCGTCGTCCATGCCGAGCGACGGGGCCATGGGCAGCAGCCGCTGGTGGGCGATGGTCTGCGCCTCGGTGTACTTGAGGATGCCCTCGGAGCCGTGCCGGCGGCCCAGGCCGGAGTCCTTCATGCCGCCCATCGGCGACTGGGCGCTGCCGTACGCGGGCGCGTAGCCCTCGTTGATGTTGACCGTGCCGGTGCGCAGCCGGGCGGCGATCTCGCGGCCCCGGCGGGCGTCCTTGGTCCACACGGACGAGTTCAGACCGTACGGCGTGGAGTTGGCATGCTCGACGGCCTCGTCGTCGGCAGAGAAGCGGTAGATCGAGACGACCGGGCCGAAGGTCTCCTCGGTGCAGACCGACATCGGTGTCTCGACGCCGTCGAGGATGGTCGGCTCGAAGAAGTACGGGCCGACGTCCGGGCGGGCGACACCGCCCGCCACCACCTTGGCGCCCTTGGCGACGGCCTCCTCCACATGCCGCGTGACGGTCTTCAGCTGCCGCTCGCCGACCAGCGAGCCCATGTCGGCGCCGTACGCGAGGGACGTACCCAGGCGCATCGCCTTGGTCCGGGCGGCGAAGCGCTCCAGGAACGCGTCCGCGACCGACTCGTGGACGAACAACCGCTCGATGGAGATGCACAGTTGTCCGGCGGAGGAGAAGCAGGCGCGGACCGCTCCGGCCGCGGCCTTCTCGATGTCGGCGTCCTCGAGGACCAGCATGGCGTTCTTGCCGCCGAGTTCGAGGGAGACGCCCACCAGGCGCGCGGCGGCACCCTGGGCGACCTCGCGGCCGGTGCGGGTGGAGCCGGTGAAGGAGACGTAGTCGGCGTGCTGGACGACCGCCGGGCCGACGACCGGGCCGTCACCGATGACGACCTGGAACACCTCGGCGGGCAGCCCGGCCTCGATCAGCAGGTCGCGCGCCCACAGCGCGGTCAGGCAGGTCTCCGTGTCCGGCTTCATCACCACGGCGTTGCCCGCGACGAAGGCGGGCAGCGCGTCGCCGACCGAGAGCTCCAGCGGGTAGTTCCAGGGGGCGATCTGGCCGACGACGCCGCGCGGGTGGCGCAGTTCGACGACCTTCGTCAGGGTCGGTACGGCGCCCGTGTGCCGCTTCGGCTTCAGATAGGCGGCGGCCCGGCGGCCGTAGTGCCGGGCGGCGACGGCGACCGCCTGCACCTCCTCGTGCGCGTGCAGACGGGCCTTGCCGGTCTCCAGCTGGATGAGGTCGAGGACCTCGGCCTGCCGTTCGAGCACCAGGTCGTGGAAGCGGAGCAGGACGGCGGCGCGCTGCCGTACGGGGACCTTCCCCCAGACGGTCTGGGCGGCGCGGGCCCGCTCGAAGGCGAGGGCCACGTCCTCGGGGGTGGACTCGGGCAGGTCGGCGAGCTTCTCACCGGTGAACGGTGTGTGGTTGGCGGTCCGGCCGGACCCGACGACTCCCTTGGTGAGCTGGGCGACCAGCTCCGGGGTCACCACGTCGGCCGCGGTGCGGGCACCCGCCGGGGCGGGGGCGAGAGGATTCGTGCCGGTCTGTGCCGGGGCCTGCGCGTCCGTCATGAAGCGCAGGGTATGACGCGGCCGGGGCTTTGTGTACCCGTCGGTAACGGGGATTCACCGAGTGCTCACACGGCGCCAGTGATCAGTGGCAACAAACACGCTGATCAGGGCTCTCTTCTTGCACTTTCTGTCTTGATCCGATCACGAGCGCGGCAGCCCGGCGCACGGATTCCCGCAGCCCGGCTCACAGGTCGTCGACGTCCAGGTTGTCGATCGCCGTCTTCGCCACTTCCATGCCGCGCTCTTCGAAGTCGCTGTCCTTGCCGGGATAGCCGATGGTGAGCTTGTACATGTCGTCCTTGGACGTCTTGTAGTAGAAGATCCGCACCGCGCGCGGACGGGGGTTCTCCGAGTCGTCCGTCTTGTAGGTGATCGTGTTCTCGGCGGCCTTGCGGCCGTGGAACGTCGCGTTGTCGTCGGGACTGGTCCTGGTGTCCTTGCCCGAGGGCATGTCGAGGTCGTAGTCGCCCCGCTGCTTGAACTTGGCGTCGTCGTCGTACATCTCGGCCGCCGCCGAGTCCGCGATGTCGCCGTTGTCGTCATCGGTCTTCTTCTCGAGCGACAGGGTGATCCAGACACTGCCGCTCACATCGCTGTAGGTGACCCAGTGCGTGTCGTCCGAACTCCGGTCGGGCCCGGTGCGCTTGTAGTGCTCGGGCACGGCGAGCGTCGCGGCGACGTCCTTCTCGTGGTGCGTCGTCCAGCCGCCGGGCAGCGGGCCCGCGAACGGGTGCGCGATACCGACGTACGCCACCACCACCGCCGCGACGGCCGCGGCACCGATCCCGAGCCAGGCACGGCGGCCGAGCCGCAGGGAGCGCCTGCCGCCCTCGACGTACTGGACCACCTGTGTGGGCGCCGGAGGCGGCGGGGTCGCCGCGGCCTCCAGCAGGGTGCGCACACGGGCGACGTCCGGACGGTGCGCGGGGTCCTTCTGCAGCAGGCCGGTGATGACCTCGGCGAGCGGACCGGTCGCGGTGGCCGGAGGCGCCGGGACGGCGTTGAGGACCGACTGGAGGGTGGCCGGGGTGTTGCTGCGGCGGAACGGCGAGACACCCTCCGTGGCCGCGTACAGGACCACTCCGAGGGACCACAGGTCGCTCGCCGGGCCGGGGCGCCGGCCCAGCACCCGCTCCGGCGCGATGTACTCGGGCGAGCCGACGAAGCCGCCGGTGTCGGTCAGATTGGTCTCGCCCTCGATCTGGGCTATGCCGAAGTCGGTGAGGACGATCCGGTTGTGCCGTCCGAGAAGGATGTTGTCGGGCTTGACGTCCCGGTGCAGGACGCCCGCGGCGTGCGCGGCCTGGAGCGCGCCGAGCACCTCCAGGCCGACACGGGCCGCCTCGCGGGCGTCCAGCGTGCCCTCCTGAAGAACGCTGCCGAGGGAGCGTCCCTGCACCAGCTCCATCACGATCCACGGCCGGTCGTCCACGACGGCCACGTCATGGACGTTGACGACCGCCGGGTGATCGAGCCGGGCCGCCGCGCGGGCCTCGCGGCGCATCCGCTCGAAGGCGTTGGCGCGTTCCCGTTCGGGAAGGTGGTCGGGGACCCGGGGCTCCTTGACGGCGACCTCGCGGTCCACCGTCTCGTCCTTGGCCCGCCACACCGTGCCCATGCCGCCGTGCCCGAGCTTGGCCAGCAGCCGGTAGCGGCCGGCGATGAGCCGCCCGGCACCGGGGTCCGGCGGTTGGGGCTGGACCTGCGTCCGGGCCGGGGGCTGCGCCTGCGCGTGAGGCTGCGCCTGGGCCGGGGACTGCGCCTGGGTGTGGGGCTGCGCCTCTGGTTGCGGCGGGAGCTGGGGCTGGGCCTCGGGTTGCGGCGGGACCTGGGGCTGGGCCTGCGGCTGCATCGGGGGCTGCGGTTGGGCCTGCGCCGGTGCGGCGTAAGGGTTCTGCGGGTGGGGCACCCGCGGCTGCGCGTTCGGCGGTCGCAGGACGAAACTCGTCGGCTCCTCGGCCCCGTGGTGGGCTCCCCCGTTGTTGCTCATGTTCCATGCATATCGCGACCCACGCCCGGGGCTCCACTTGCGGGCGCGGGCGGTCACAGACCCGTGACCTACGGCGGACGCGCCTGCCACTCACGCCGGGTTGAACGTGTCGACCGCGACGTCGAAGTACTCCTTCGCCTCCCGCACCTTCCCGACCGGTGCCGACACCCATACGTCGTACATCCGCCCGTTCTGTTCCCAGCACAGGTCGTAGGTGTGCCGCGGCCCCTCCGCCGCGCTGAACCCGTTCCAGGTGAACTCCCAGAGGGCGGCGGGGTGTCCGCGGTGCGAGGTGCCGGTGACCCGGCCGTCGTGATAACCGGGGTTGGTGTCCGGGCCCGCGGCGTCGGCACGGCGCATCACTGCGAGGGGCCCGCCGGTCTCCGGCTCGGCGCTCTTGATACCGAGGCGGAAGGTCTCCCCCGGTGACATGTAGAAGATCCGCACACCCTGCGGGCTGCGCGTGAAGCCGTCCGGCACCGCGACCGAGAAGCCGGCCCGGTCGTGCACCAGGTGGTAGCCCGAGGGCGCGGTGGGTCCGCCGGCGGCGGCCGGGGCGGACCGGGTCTCCGTGACCGCGGCGGCCGGGCCGGACGGCACCGTGGACGACGGCGACAGCGACGCAGAGGGCGTGGGCGACGCCGACCCGGTCGCCGTACCCGCGGGGTCGCTCCCCGAGACGCCCACGGCCGTACCCGGAGCCGAACTCACCGGCGGGTGCCCGCCGGTGCCACCCACGTTCATCAGCAGCGCCGCCGCGGACACACCCGCTCCGGCCAGCGCGGCGACGAGCAACGCCGCGGCCAGCACACCCCGCGTGGAGCGCGGGCCGGGCGCCTCCTGCGCACCACCGGCTGCGCCGGGCACGCCCGGGCCCTGAGAACTGCTCGGCCCGCCGGAGGCGACGTGCCCTCCGGACGCGGCCTGCCCACTGGAACCGTAGGAGCCCTCCGGGACGCCCGCCGACACGGAAGTGACCGGCCCCGGCCGGCCCCACCGACCCGACCGGCCCGACCGGGTGGGCGGGGCCGAATCCGTCGACGGGGGCACCTGCGGCAGGTTCCGCTGCGTCGGGGTGTGGCGCGACGGCGAGGAGGACGGCCGCGACGGCTGCGGCGTGCGCCCCGTCTCCAGGAAGGCCCGCAGCATGCGCTCCGCCTCGGCCGCCTCCAGCCGCCGGTCCGGATCGCGCTCCAGCAGTCCGCGTACGACGGGCAGGATCGGCCCGGCCTGCGCGGGCGGCCGGATCTCGTCCATGACGACCGCGTGCAGAATGCCGCCCAACGAGTCCCGCCGGAAGGGCGATTCACCGCTCAGCGCCGTGCACAGCAGGGCGCCCAGCGACCACAGGTCGGACTGCGGGCCCGCACCGCTGCCGGACATCCGCTCGGGCGCGGTGTACTCCGGCGAGCCGACGAAGGAGCCGGTCTCGGTGAGCGTGGTGGCGCCCGCCACCTGGGCGATGCCGAAGTCGGTGAGGACGACACGGTCGGTGCCGGACTCCACCAGGACGTTCGCGGGCTTGATGTCCCGGTGCAGCACCCCGGCGGCGTGCGCCGTGCGCAACGCGCTCAGCAGGGCGATGCCGATACGGGCGGCCTCGGCGGCGTCCACCGGGCCACGCGCGGCGATCCGGTCGGCGAGCGAACCGCCCTCGACCAGCTCCATGACGATGAAAGGCCGTTCGTCCTGCTCCACGATGTCGTGGACGACGATGACGTGCGGGTGGCGTAACTGGGCGACCGCGCGCGCCTCCCGCAGCGTCCGGTCCCGTTGCTGCCGGGCCTCCTCGGCGGACAGTGTCTCGTCGAACGGGAGTTCCTTGACCGCGACCCGTCGGCCGAGCAACCGGTCGGTCGCCCGCCACACGATGCCCATGCCGCCGCGCCCGATCCGCGCCTCCAGGCGGTAACGGCCCGCGATCACACGGAGGTCGGCCCCCTCGGTCCCCATGCGCCCCATCATGCCGCATCGGCCCGCCCGCTTCCGGGGCGCCGACCGGCCAAGCGCGCCGGCCTGCCGGTCGTCAGTCCGAACCGGGCCGCCAGCTCTGGAGGACCGTCCTGAACTGCTTCTGTGTGGTCGTCCAGTCGTCGGCGGGCCCGGACATGTAGATCGCGTACTCGACGCCCTCACGGGAGAAGTACGTCTCCTCGACGGCGTGGCGCGGTCCGGGGAAGCCCGGGTCCTGGGCCAGCGCGGTCCAGGTGTACTCCCACAGGGAGCCGGGACGGTCACGGAAGGTGTTGGCCTGGAGGGTCACCCGCTTGTAGTCGACCAGCCGGTGCAACTGCTGCTCCAGGTCGAGCTGGTGATCGTGCGCGGTGGGGAAGTCCGGCGAGTCGTCGACGGCGATACGGATGAAGTGCTTGCCGCCGTCGGGCGTGTAATCGACCTGGTGGAGCGCCTCGTCGGGATTCGCCCGCTGCCAGCTCGCGTCGGGCACGGCGATGCTGAAGCCGTAGGGATCTCTCTTGCGCACCCAGCCGGCCGGGAGGCCGCCCGACGCACGGGCCTTGCCGGTCCCGGTCGGGCTGGGCCCCGGGGAGGTGACGGGCGGCGTGGTGACGGACGGACCGGCATCGTGCCGCCGGCCGGAGTCCCACTTCTGCAGCACCACCGCGGTGCCGCCGCCGATGAGCGCGGCGAGGACTGCCACCAGGACGACATTGCGCAGGCGGCGCCTGGGCTGCCTCGCTCCGCTCGCGGCACCGTGCACGGGCCCGACGGCCGTCGGCGCCGTCATCGGGTGGTACGGCGTCGTGGCGCCCGTGCCGACAGAGCCGGGGGCGGGGGCGCCGACGCCGGAGTGCGGGCCCGGCTGCGCACCGGGATACGCACCTGTGCCGGCCTGCACGCCGGGATACGCACCCGTTCCGGCCTGCGCACCCGGATACGCACCCGTTCCGGCCTGCGCACCCGGATACGCACCCGTGCCGGCCTGCGCACCCGGATACGCACCCGTTCCGGCCTGCGCGCCGGGATACGTGCTCCCGGACTGCGTCCCCGGGTCCGTGTGGTGACCGACCTGCTGCGTGGGCACATACGCCTGTGCGTCGCGAGGCTGGCGCCCCTCGGCGGCCTCGGCGAGCATCTGCTCGATCGTCGTGACGTCCGGTCGTGCGGCCGGATCCTTGCGCAGGAGTGAGGTGATGACGGACCCGAGGGGACCGGCGTGCGCCGGATCGCGCGGCTCCTCGTCGACGACCGCCTGCATGGTGCTCAGCGGCGAGGTGCGGCGGAACGGCGACAGGCCCTCCACCGCCGTGTACAGCGTGGCACCGAGCGCCCACAGGTCGGAGGCCGGGCCGGGGTCGTGGCCGCGGACCCGCTCGGGCGCCAGGTAGTCGACCGAGCCGACGACCTCTCCGGTGCGGGTGATGGTGGTGTCGCCCTCGATCTGGGCGATGCCGAAGTCGGTGAGCAGGACGCGGCCGTCCTGGCCCAGCAGGACGTTGCCGGGCTTGACGTCGCGGTGCAGCACCCCGGCGGCGTGCGCGGCCCGCAGGGCGCGCAGCACCCACAGTCCGATCCGGGCCGCCTCCTGCGGTTCCAGGCGGCCCTGCTCCTTGACCGCGTCCGCCAGCGACTGGCCCTCGACGAGCTCCATCACGATCCACGGGCGGCCGTCGTGTTCCAGCGCGTCGTGCACGGTGACGACGGCGGAGTGGTTGATCCGCGCGGCCGCGCGGGCCTCAGCCCTGGTGCGTGCGAGGAGGACCGCCCGGTCGCTCTCGGAGACGTAGAGAGCGGCGGTCAACTCCTTTATGGCGACGGCCCGGTGCAGCACCTCGTCGTGCGCGCGCCACACCCGGCCCATGCCGCCGCTGCCGATGGAGTCGGCGAGCCGGTAGCGGCCCGCGAGGAGCAGGCCCTGCATCTGATTCACGTTGCCCCGCAATGTTCTTGACAGGGTCAGAGTAAGGACCGGCCCCCTGACAGGGAACCAGCGGGGTGCCATGGAGACAGCACTGTGACGGTTGTCGCTTCCCGGTGCCCGCGGGAACTTCTGGGAACTCCCGATATCTCCTGGACGCCTGGAAGCTCAGCCCGTGAACCGGTACGTCGCCGACGCCTGTTCGTACAGTCTGCTCACCTCGTCCCGCTGCGACTCCGGGCCCCGCACCTGCACCACGTGGTAGCGGCCGCCGAGGAGGATGGCGACGTTGCGCACGAACAACTGCCGCCCGCCCGCGTCGGTCCAGGTGAACTGTCCCTCGGCCATGGTCCTTCCGCCCACCTGGATGGTCCGCATACCGGAGGAGGTCGCCCAGCTGGAGTCGCGGTAGCCCGCCAGCTCGCTCTCCCTCTCCCGCTGATACGCCATCGGGTCGCTGCCGAACTCCGCGGCGCTGTCCCGGCCCGGCACCACGATCAGCTCGAACTCGCCGTGCGTGTAGACCACCTGACCCCGGTCGTTCTTCGGCGTACGGCTCCAGCCCTTGGGTACGGCGATCCGGAACCCGGCGGAGTCCTTGCGCAGGGTGAAGCCCTCGGCGACGTCCGCCCCGGTGGTCTGCGTCTCGGTCGACCCCGACGAACCAGCGGAACCGGACGAACCGGCGGAACCGGACGAGCCTGATGCGTCGGTGGAGCCGGGCGAGCCGGAGTGGTCGGCGGAACCGGTCGGCCGGCCGGTGCTGTTGTCCGCTCCCGGGCCGGACGGGGCCGGGCTCGCCTCGCCTGCCGCTCCCGTGCGGTCGCCGCCCGTCGCGCCACTGTGCCCGGCCTTCGGCATGAACAGCATCGCGTACGCGACCGCCGCGGCCAGCAGGAGCAGGACCAGCAGGAGCAGGGTGCGCCCGAGGCTGCGCGGCGAACGGGCCTGTTCCCGGGCCCGCTTGTGCCGCCCGTGATGGGCGGGCAGCCCGGCACGCCCCCTGCGTACCAGCTCGCCGCGGCGGCGGACGACCGGCAGCCGGTTGGTGTCGGCGGGCGGCGCCGCCACGACGTGGGCGCCGGCCTCCGGTTCCGGTGCCGACCGCACGAGCGAGCGCAGCCATCCGCTGAGCTCCTCGAAGTCCGGTCGCTCGGTGGGGTCCTGACGGAGCAGCGACTCCACGACCGGGCGGAGCGGGCCGCACTCCTCGGCGAAGGCGGGCGGCTCGGCGCACACCATCTGCACCAGCTCGGCGGTCGACTCCTCCGGATAGGGCGCGTGCCCCTGTACGGCGCGGAAGAGCAGCGCGCCCAGTGCCCACAGGTCGGTGGCGGGGCCGATGGGGGCGGCCAGCTGCCAGTTCTCGTGCACGGGCCCGGCCTGCTCCGGCGCCCAGCGCTCGGTCACCGGACCCACCACGGTCATCCGGGCCTGCCGCGCCCGCTCGGCGGCCAGCGCGGTGGCCGGTCCGCGTCGTACGGGCGCACCGGCGACCGGGTCGTCCCAGCGGGCCGGGGGCGCACTCGCTCCGGACTGCTCGGGCAGGGCCCCGGCGCCGAGGGCGGGCACGTCCCGTCCGGGGGCCGGAGCCGTCCCGCCGGTTCCGGTTCCTGCGGATGAGGGGCGTGGTGGCGTGCCGTTGTTCCAGGAGGGCGCGCGGACGCCGTACGGGTCGACGATCTGTCCCGGCGGGCCGATGCGGCCCTCGCCGTCGGCGGGCGGCCGGGCGCCGGGCAGGGCGGCGCGCGCACTCTGCTGCGCCTCCTGAACGCGGGCCGCCGCGCGCGCACCAGCGCGATACGCGGCGATCGCTCCGGCGCGCGCCGCCCGCACGTCGTCGCCGCTCTGCGGCGCGTGCCGGGCGAGCGCTCCGGGCGCTCCCGCGGCGTTCGCCGGGCCGGCTCCCGGCAGCGGCAACGCACCGGCGGCCCGCGCCTCGATCGCGGCCCGCCGCGCGGCCTCGGGATCCGCGACGGGCGAACCGGAGCCGCCACCGTTGGCAGCCCCGCCACCGTAGGCAGCCTCGCCGCCGTGGCCGGCCGAGTCCGGGGGTCCGCCGTTCCCACCCCGGCCCGCGCCCGCGCCCGCGTCACCGCCTTCGTCGTCCCGGTCGTCCTGGTCGTCCTGGAGCGGCACCGGGTCGTACCCGCACAGGGCCTCCTCGGCCGCGCCGACCGCGAGGCCGGTCAGCATGACCCGGCCGTCGTCGCAGACGAGGACGGTGCGAGCGGTGATGTTGCGGTGCACCCAGCCGTGGCCGTGCAGCACCCGCAGCGCCATGAGGATGTCGGAGGCGACCTCGGCCGCCCGGTACGGCGTCAGCGGCTTCTCGGCCAGCAGCGCCGCCAGCGGCCGCGCGGCGACCAGCTCACTGGCGATCCACAGCGAACCGCCCTCCACGAACACGTCGAAGACCTGGTCGAGCCGAGGGTGGTCGGGGATGCGCGCCGCGGCCCGGGCGGCCTCGACCGCCCGCCGTACGGCCGGATCGGTGGGCCGCCGCGTCGCCGTACGGGCCGCTCGCGCCGACCCCGCCGTACGGCCCGCTCCTCCCGCCCGTCCCCCGCGCGCCGCGGGTCCGCGCAGGGCGCCGTCCCGCGCCGTGAAGCCCTCGGGCAGCCCGTCCGCGTCGAGCACCTCCGCCTCGACGACCTCCGGCAACGGCACCTGCCGGAGCAGGACCTCCTGACCGCTGTAGGTGTCGAAGGCCCGGGTCTCGGTGAGTTCGTACTCGTCGGACGGAGGCAGCGGCAGGCGGTAGCGGTCGGCGAGAACCCGGCCCGCATAGTCGTCCACGTTGCCTCCCCCGGCCGCACGGTCGGTCAAATCCGTTCGCCACGCGTCCCGTTCCCGATGCTTACGGTCCGCAACCACTCACGATACGTGCCGGAGACAACCCGCAAAGTACGGATGCGCTATCTCACTTGGGTTCGAAAGTCTTCGTCAGCGTCCGCCAGGTGTCCTTGCGCAGGTCGGTGCCCCAGTTGTCCGCCTTGGCCGTGTACATCAGGGCGTACCCGTGATCGCCGTCGACGACGAACCCGCGGTCGATCACCCGGTACTTGGTCCCGCCGTCGGCGTAGGTGAACTCCCAGTCGGCCGCGTTCCAGCCGCGGTAGCCCACCTTCTCGATCCGGATGCGGTGGTATTCCGGGCGCATCATGTCGCCCTCCTGGCGCTTCCAGTCGGCCACGGGGTCGTCCTTGGGCTCCGAGGTCCAGGCGACCAGCAGCCGCTGCCCGTCGGGGCCGGTGAAGCGGGCCCCGGCGGAGTCGGTGCGCGTGTACTTCCACCCCTTGGGCAGCCCGATCGTGAACTTCGGGCTGCCCTTGTACGTCGAGACCGGTGGCGCTGAACCGTAGTCGTCGGAGCCCGGGCCGGAACCGGAGCCGGAGTCGTCGTCCGACGTGCCCGTGCCGGAGCCCGCGGCGGGCGAGCCGTTCGCATCGGCCGAACCGGCCGTGCCCGTCGTGGAGTCGGCCTGCTCGCCGTTCGCCGTGCCGCCGTCCGTGCCGCCGCCGGTGTCCTCCTTGGCCGAGGCCTTCGCGTCGGCACTGGCCGACGCATGGGAGCCGGTGCCGTTGCCGCCGCCCTTGGCTCCCTTGTCGTCGCCGCCCCCGAGCGTGAGGGCCAGGACGGTGCCGATCACGGCGAGCACCACGACCACCGCGACGATCACCAGCGTGCGCTTCGGCACCACATCGGTGAGCGGCGCCCGTGGCACCGGCCGCGGCGGCAGATCCATGTCCGGCGGCGGCACGACCGGCCACCCGGAACCGCTGCGACCGGCCTGCGCACCGCTCCCGGTACCGGTACCGGCACCGGTCGCTGCCCCGGCTCCGCTTCCGGTGCCGACGCCTGCTCTGGCCCCGGCATCGGCATCGGCAATAGTGCCGGTGCCCGCGGTCCCGGTCCCGGTGACCGAGCCCGAAGCCGCCCCGGAGCCCGAGGCCGGCCCCGAAGCTGCGCCCGCCGACCGATCCGCACCCGTGTCGGCCGTCACCGGCTTGGTGCGGGCCGTGGCCGCCGAGGTCGCCGCTCCGGCCGCCGCGGCGGCCTTGCGCACGGAACGCAGCGCGCCGCGCAGCCGGTCGGCCGCCTCCTCGCCCCGCTTGCCCGTGCCGCCGGAGCCGGAACCGGAACCGGATCCGGACCCGTTGCCGGAGCCGGAGGCCGCCGAGCCGCCCTTGCCCGCGCGCCGGCCCGGCTGTGCGGGCAGCGGCACGACCTTCGTGGCGTCGGCGGGCGGTTCCGGCTCGGCCGCCTTCGGCTCGGGCGCGTTGATGACGGCGTTGAGCATCGCCCGGGCGCCCGCGTCGTCCAGGCGCTTGGCCGGATCCTTGGTGAGCAGGCCGTAGATGACGTCCCGGAGCGGGCCGGCGTTCTTGGGTTCCTCCAGCGGCTCGGTCATCACCGCGGTCAGCGTGGCGATCGCCGAGCCCTTGTCGTACGGCGGAGCGCCCTCGACCGAGGCGTACAGCAGGCCGCCGAGCGACCACAGGTCGGCCGCGGGGCCGGGCTTGTGGCCGCGGGCCCGCTCCGGGGAGATGTAGGAGGGGGCGCCGACCAGCATGCCGGTCGAGGTGATGGACGGGTCGCCCTCGACCTGGGCGATGCCGAAGTCGGTGAGCACGACCCGGCCGTCCTCGGCGATGAGCACGTTGGACGGCTTCACGTCGCGGTGCAGGATGCCCTGGCGGTGCGCGGAGCGCAGCACGTCGAGGACCGCGAGACCGACCTCCGCGGCCCGCCGGGGCTCCAGCAGGCCGTCCTCGCGGATGACTTCGGCGAGGGACTTGCCCTCGACCAGCTCCATCACGATCCACGGCCGGTCGTCCTCGTCGACCACGTCGAAGACGGTCACCGCGCTGGTGTTGCGGATCCGTGCGATCGCCTTGGCCTCGCGCAGCGTGCGCGTGATCAGGCGCCGCTTCTCGTCCTCGTCGATGTTCGACGGGAACCTCAGTTCCTTGACCGCGACCGTACGGCCCAGGGTCTCGTCCTCGGCCCGCCACACCGTGCCCATGCCACCACGGCCGAGCACGTCCCCCAGCCGGTACCGCCCGGCGAGAAGACGCTCGCTGTTGTCCTGACGAGTGTCCTGACGGGATGCCCCCGCCCGCTCCGCCTCCGACATGCGTCCCCTCATGCAACCCGCCCTGACAGAGCCTCCATTGTCTCTCACCCGACAAGTGCCCAACGCCCAGGGTGCCCCTGAAGTCACCCGGGCAGGCGGCTGAACAGCGCTGCCGTGGCGACGGGATGACGGGCCGTGACAGAAACGCAGCCAGGTGTGCGGGCGCTCCGGGACACTTCCCCTCCAATGGGGCCGGCCTCACCGCCCTCGGACCGTGCCGGATCGGCCTCGGATCGGCCTCGGACCGGCCTCGGACCGGCAGCGATCCCTACAGCGGCACGATGTCCGGCGCCCCCAGCCGCGCCGCGTCGGCCGTCAGGTCGTCGGGCTGGCGCTGCGACTCCCGTTCGGCCTCCACCCGTTTCTCGTAGTGCTCGACCTCGCGTTCGATCTGGTCCTTGTCCCAGCCCAGCACCGGCGCCATCAGTTCGGCGGCCTCCCGGGCGCTGCGGGTGCCCCGGTCGAAGGTCTCTATGGATATGCGGGTGCGCCGGGTGAGCACGTCGTCCAGGTGCCGTGCCCCCTCGTGCGAGGCGGCGTAGACGATCTCGGCGCGCAGGTAGTCGTCGGCGGCCTGGAGGGGGGCGCCGAGCGCCGGGTCCTCGGCGATGAGGGCGAGGATCTCCTGCGCGGCCGAGCCGAAGCGGTGCAGCAGGTGTTCCACCCGCACCACATGAATGCCGGTGGCGGCGGCGATGCGCGCCCGCGCGTTCCACAGCGCGCGGTAGCCCTCGGCGCCGTACAGCGGGATCTCCTCGGTGACGCAGTCGGCGACCCGCATGTCCAGGCCGTGCACCGCCTCGTCGACGGCATCCTTGGCCATCACCCTGTACGTGGTGTACTTGCCGCCCGCGACGACGACCAGGCCCGGCACCGGATGGGCCACGGTGTGCTCGCGCGAGAGCTTGCTGGTGGCGTCGGACTCGCCGGCCAGCAGGGGCCGCAGTCCCGCGTACACGCCCTCCACGTCGTCCCGGGTGAGCGGCACGGCGAGCACCGAGTTCACATGCTCCAGCAGGTAGTCGATGTCGGCGCTGGAGGCGGCCGGGTGCGCCTTGTCCAGGTCCCAGCCGGTGTCGGTGGTGCCGATGATCCAGTGCCGGCCCCAGGGGATGACGAAGAGCACGGACTTCTCGGTGCGCAGGATCAGCCCGGTGGTGGAGTTGACGCGGTCCCTGGGCACGACGAGGTGGATTCCCTTGGACGCCCGGACGTGGAACTGGCCGCGCGAGCCCACCATGGCCTGGGTGTCGTCGGTCCACACCCCGGTGGCGTTGACGACCTGCTTGGCGTGGATCTCGTACTCGCCGCCGCCCTCCACGTCCTGCACACGCGCTCCGACCACGCGCTCGCCCTCGCGCAGGAACCCGGTGACCCGGGCGCGGTTGGCGGCCAGTGCGCCGTAGGACACGGCGGTGCGCACCAGGGTGGCCACGAAGCGGGCGTCGTCCACCTGGGCGTCGTAGTACTGCAACGCGCCGACCAGGGCGTCCTTCTTCAGACAGGGGGCCACGCGCAGGGCGTGACGGCGGCTCAGGTGGCGGTGCACGGGCAGGCCCCGGCCGTGGCCGCGGGCCATCGACATGCCGTCGTAGAGCGCGACGCCCGTCCCGGCGTACCAGCGCTCCCAGCCCTTGTGCTGGAGCGGGTACAGGAACGGCACGGGCCTGACCAGGTGCGGGGCGAGGCGTTCCAGCAGCAGGCCGCGCTCCTTGAGTGCCTCGCGGACGAGGGCGAAGTCGAGCATCTCCAGGTAGCGCAGTCCGCCGTGTATCAGCTTGCTGGAGCGGCTGGAGGTGCCGGAGGCCCAGTCGCGGGCCTCGACCAGGCCGGTGGAAAGGCCGCGGGTGACGGCGTCCAGGGCCGTGCCCGCGCCGACCACCCCACCGCCCACGACCAGGATGTCCAGCTCGCGCTCGGCCATCCTGGCCAGTGACTCGGCGCGCTGCGCCGGCCCCAGTGTCGCTGTCCTCACTGCGCCTCCCGCTGTCCGTCGCGCCGGCCGCACCCGTCGGGCGAAGCCCGTGTCCCGTCCGCCCCGTGTCCCCCGCCATCTCCTCCTGCCCAAATTCTGACCGGCTTGCCCGTCTTCAGCCACCAGTCACCCCCAGTCTGTGGACAACTCCCGGCGGTTCGCCGCGAAACACGCTGGTCAATCCCGCAAAACGGTCATATTTACTCCTAGTCTGACATTGCACTCGCTCGTCCTGTCCACAGGACTTGCGTGCCCGCCATGCCTCGGTTATTGGGAAGGACGGCCCACGCCATGCCCGCAGATCTCGCCGTCATCGGACTCGGCCCTCTCGGCCTGCCCCTGGCCCAGGCAGCCGTGGCCGCCGGCGTCACCACCCTCGGATACCGCACCGGGGACGAATCCGGCCCCCTCAGCGCCGCCGAACTGCGCCGGATGCTCTCGGGGGGCTTCCGGCCGGCCACCGACCCGGCAGAACTGGGCCGGGTCCGCACCGCGGTGATCTGCGCGCCGACCCCGGGCGGCGTCGACGGCGGAATCGACCTGAGCCAGGTGGAGACCGCCGCCCGCGCCCTCGCCGAACACCTGCGTCCGCACACCACCGTCATCCTGGAGTCGCCCGTGCCGCCGGGGACGACGGAGGGGTTCCTGCGCCCGCTCCTGGAGCAGGGGTCCGGGCTGCGCGCGGGACGCGACTTCCACCTCGCCCACTCCCCCAGCCGCGTCGACCCCGGCAACCGCGCCTTCACCCCGGCCAACACGCCCAAGGTGATCGGCGGTCTCACCCCGGCCTGCACCGAGTCGGCCGCCGCGTTCTACGGCCGCCTGACCGACAAGGTGGTCCGCGCGCGCGGGCTGCGCGAGGCCGAGACGGTCCACCTCCTGGAGACCAACTACCGGCACGTGAACATCGCGCTCGTCAACGAGATGGCGGTGCTCTGCCACGAACTGGACGTCGATCTGTGGGACGTCGTGCGCTGCGCGGAGACGAAGCCGTTCGGCTTCCAGGCCTTCCGCCCCGGCCCCGGCGTCGGCGGCCACGGCGTCCCTCAGGACCTGACCGGCCCCTCGGGCCGCGGCCTGCGCATGGTGGAGCTCGCCCAGCAGGTCAACAGCCGCATGCCCCGCTACGTCATCCAGCGCGCCGCCACGCTCCTGAACGAGCACGGCAAGTCGGCGCGAGGCGCCCGCGTACTCCTTCTGGGTGTCACCTACAAGCCCGACCTCGCCGACCTCCAGGGCACTCCGGCCGAGGAGATCGCCGTCCGTCTGATGGGCCTCGGCGCCTCGGTCAGCTACCACGACCCCTACGTGCCCGCCTGGAGCATCCTCGACCGTCCGGTCCCGCGCGCGGACGCGCTGTACGAGGCGGTGGCGGACGCGGACCTGACGATCCTGCTGCAGCACCACCGGACGTACGACCTTCAGGGGCTGTCGGTGAAGGCGCAACTGCTGCTGGACACGCGGGGGGCGGCGCCGCTGGGGGCGGCGCATCGGTTGTGAGAGGGGGCGCGTCGGTGCTTGGGCGGCTGGGGCTGGTGGCGAGGGGTTCCCAGCGCCGGTAGCGTACGGGCGCGGAGTTCGCCGGCCCGGCGGCGGGCTTCGACGTCACGGGTGTCCGCCCCTGGTGTCCTTAGGGGGCGGCCGCTCATCCCTTCGGTGCCGTGCTGCCCGATGGCGGATCCGGTGCCGTACAAAAAGGCGGAGCCCACCGCAGCCGGTGCTGCGGCAGGCTCCTGAATGGTTCACGGAGTGTCCGCCCCTAGTTCTCATAGGGGCGGACACTCACCAAGGCGGAGCCCACCGCAGAGGCCACTGCGGTGAGCTCCAAGCCGCTAGGCAGAGTGTCCACCCCTAGTTGCCATAGGGGTGGCCGCTCAGCGGCCGTGAATCCGCAAGATCCACCTCCTCCGGAACTGAACCAGCCGAAGCCGAATGCGGTCCCAGCGGGTCGGCTTGCGGTGACGGCCCATGGGCGCGCCCCCTTCCACGATGCCGCCCAGCGGCCTGGTGGAAGGTCCGTCGGAATTCGGGCCAGGCCCCGAGGGGCGGGGTCCGGCCGTGTCCTTGGAAGGGGGCGCCCCGGACAACCGGGTCGCCGATCACGGACACTACCGCCCCACAACGCCCGTCCAGCCCGCATTCGCCCCGAACGCAACCACGCGCCCCCTCACGCACAACACGCCCCTGACCAGGGACACTTGGGCATGCGAAAGGGCCTGCCGCCCCACCCGGGGCGACCGGCCCTTCTCAGTCTCGCTCGAACTCGGCGCTTACCGCTTGTGCTGCGAGTCCGCCACCGTCACCTCGACCCGCTGGAACTCCTTCAGCTCGCTGTAGCCGGTCGTGGCCATGGCGCGGCGCAGCGCGCCGAAGAAGTTCATGGAGCCGTCCGGGGTGTGGGACGGACCCGTGAGGACCTCCTCGATCGTGCCGACCGTACCCAGGTCGACCTTCTGGCCGCGCGGCAGCTCGGCGTTCACGGCCTCCATGCCCCAGTGGTGGCCCTTGCCCGGCGCGTCCGTGGCGCGCGCGAGCGGGGAGCCCATCATCACCGCGTCGGCACCGCAGGCGATCGCCTTGGGCAGGTCGCCGGACCAGCCGACGCCGCCGTCCGCGATCACGTGCACGTACCGGCCGCCGGACTCGTCCATGTAGTCGCGGCGGGCCGCCGCCACGTCCGCCACCGCCGTCGCCATCGGGACCTGGATGCCCAGCACGTTGCGCGTGGTGTGGGCGGCGCCGCCGCCGAAGCCGACGAGGACGCCCGCGGCACCCGTGCGCATCAGGTGCAGGGCCGCGGTGTAGGTGGCGCAGCCGCCGACGATCACCGGGACGTCAAGCTCGTAGATGAACTGCTTCAGGTTCAGCGGCTCGTGCGAGGACGACACGTGCTCGGCGGAGACCGTCGTACCGCGGATGACGAAGATGTCCACGCCCGCGTCCACGACCGCCTTGGAGAACTGGGCGGTGCGCTGCGGGGAGAGCGCGGCGGCGGTGACCACGCCGGAGTCGCGGACCTCCTTGATGCGCGCGCCGATCAGCTCCTCCTTGATCGGAGCGGCGTAGATCTCCTGGAGGCGGCGGGTCGCGGCCTCGGCGGGCAGCTCGGCGATCTCGTCGAGGAGCGGCTGCGGGTCCTCGTGGCGCGTCCAGAGGCCCTCGAGGTTCAGCACGCCCAGGCCGCCCAGCTCGCCGATGCGGATGGCGGTGGCCGGGGAGACGACGGAGTCCATGGGCGCGGCCAGGAACGGCAGCTCGAAGCGGTAGGCGTCGATCTGCCAGGCGATCGAGACCTCCTTCGGGTCCCGCGTACGGCGGCTGGGGACGACGGCGATGTCGTCGAAGGCGTACGCCCGGCGGCCGCGCTTGCCGCGCCCGATCTCGATCTCAGTCACGTTGGTGGCCTTTCCCTGATGCGTTTCAGCGTCTTCCAGTATCGCCGACGCCCATGACAAAGGCGGCCCCGGAGGAGTCCGGGGCCGCCCCTCGAGGCCGGCCGCCTACTTGCTGCTGTAGTTCGGCGCCTCGACCGTCATCTGGATGTCGTGCGGGTGGCTCTCCTTGAGACCCGCCGAGGTGATGCGGACGAAGCGGCCCTTGGACTCCATCTCCGCGACGGTGGCGGCACCCACGTAGCCCATGGTCTGCCGCAGACCGCCGACCAGCTGGTGCAGCACGTTGGCCAGCGGGCCGCGGTAGGGCACCTGACCCTCGACGCCCTCGGGCACGAGCTTGTCGTCGGAGGCGACGTCCGCCTGGAAGTAGCGGTCCTTCGAGTACGACTTGGCCTGGCCGCGCGACTGCATGGCACCGAGCGAGCCCATGCCGCGGTAGGACTTGAACTGCTTGCCGTTGATGAACAGCAGCTCGCCCGGCGACTCCTCGCAGCCCGCCAGCAGGCTGCCCAGCATCACCGTGTCGGCACCGGCGGCCAGCGCCTTGCCGATGTCGCCGGAGTACTGCAGGCCACCGTCGCCGATCAGCGGGATGCCGGCCGGGCGGGCGGCGAGGGAGGCCTCGTAGATGGCGGTGACCTGAGGGACGCCGATGCCGGCGACCACGCGCGTGGTGCAGATCGAACCGGGGCCGACGCCGACCTTGATGCCGTCGACACCGGCGTCGATCAGCGCCTGCGCGCCGTCGCGGGTGGCGACGTTGCCGCCGATCACGTCGACGGACACGCTCGACTTGATCTTCGACATCCAGCTCAGCGCGTTGCTGTTGTGGCCGTGCGAGGTGTCGACGACCAGGAAGTCCACCCCGGCCTCGGCGAGCGCCTGGGCACGCTCCAGCGCCTCGGGGCTCGCGCCGACGGCGGCGCCGACGAGCAGGCGGCCCTCGGCGTCCTTGGCGGCGTTCGGGTACTGCTCGGCCTTGACGAAGTCCTTGACCGTGATCAGGCCCTTGAGGACGCCCTCGTCGTCCACCAGCGGCAGCTTCTCGATCTTGTGCTTGCGCAGCAGCTCCATGGCCTCCGGGCCGGAGATGCCGACCTTGCCGGTGACCAGCGGCATCGGCGTCATGACCTCGCGCACCTGGCGGCTGCGGTCCGACTCGAAGGCCATGTCGCGATTGGTGACGATGCCGAGCAGCTTGCCGGCCGGGTCGGTGACGGGGACACCGCTGATGCGGAACTTGGCGCACAGCGCGTCGGCCTCGGCGAGCGTGGCCTCCGGGTGGATGGTGATGGGGTTGGCCACCATGCCGGACTCGGACCGCTTGACGAGGTCGACCTGGTTGACCTGGTCCTCGATGGACAGGTTGCGGTGCAGCACGCCGACACCGCCGAGGCGGGCCATCGCGATCGCCATGCGGGACTCGGTCACCTTGTCCATGGCCGCCGACAGCATCGGGATGTTGACCCGGACATTGCGGGAGATGCGGGACGAGGTGTCGACCACGCCCGGCAGCACCTCGGATGCGCCCGGCAGCAGCAGCACGTCGTCGTAGGTCAGCCCGAGTGTCGCGAATTTCTCGGGCACTCCGTCGACGTTTGCAGTCATGACACCTTCCCCAAATGGCCTTGATCGGTGCGGATGTCCATGCTAACGGGAAGCGGAGGCGTCTCATTCCACGATGCGGGGACGTCACGGGCTTCGTATGTTCGTACGGAACGGGCGTGCCGCCCGCTCACCACCGGTCCAACTGCGGCGGGGCTACTGCTCGGCGAGGGCGCGCAGCCGGCTCAGCGCCCGGTGCTGGGCCACCCGGACCGCCCCTGGTGACATTCCCAACATCTGTCCCGTTTCCTCCGCGGTCAAGCCCACGGCGATGCGCAGCAGGAGCAGCTCCCGCTGGTTCTCGGGGAGGCTGGCGAGCAGCTTCTTGGCCCACTCGGCGTCGCTGCTGAGCAGGGCGCGCTCCTCCGGGCCGAGGGAGTCGTCCGGGCGCTCGGGCATCTCGTCGGAGGGGACCGCCGTCGAACCGGGGTGCCGCATCGCCGCGCGCTGGAGGTCGGCGACCTTGTGGGAGGCGATGGCGAAGACGAACGCCTCGAACGGGCGTCCGGTGTCCCGGTAGCGCGGCAGGGCGAGGAGGACGGCCACGCAGACCTCCTGGGCCAGGTCCTCGACGAAGTGGCGCGCGTCGCCGGGCAGCCGGGAGAGCCGGGTGCGGCAGTAGCGCAGCGCCAGGGGATGGACACGGGCGAGCAGATCGTGGGTGGCCTGCTCGTCGCCGTCGACGGCACGGTGGACGAGGGCACCGATCGCCCCTTGGGCAACTGCCGCCTCGTCGTCCCGCATCGGTCCATGGTGCCTTGGCGTCGTACGCTCCGTGGCACCGCCTTCGTGGTTGTGCACCGAAGCGTTATGAGCGGGTGCGCCGGAACCCATCCCCTGCGCCCTCCCATTCCGCTCGACCGACTCGTCCCCGAGGAACTCCACACCTCAAGGATGCGGCATCCGCCGCGAAACGAGCAGCGGCCGTCCGGCGGGCCGCGTTGCCACCGGCCCCCGGCATGCGGTAGGCGGCGGCTCGTACGGCCCCGGGGCGGCCCTGCCCCGGCCCCGGACACGGCCTCGCGGGGTCGTCCCGCTCGGGCCGCGCCGTGGCGGAACGGCCCGTGCCCACCGCCCGCTCGGCCGCACGGAGCCCGTCCTCACCGGCCCGTCCGACCGCGCGGACCGGACCGCGCAGATACGTATCGGCAGCGGGAGCGAGGCGCGGCGCGTGCGCTCCCCTGTCGTACGTCCGGTGTCGTACCTCCGGGCACATGTCGTACGTCCAGGCGCATGTCGTACGTCCGGACACGGCGGGCGCTCCACAGGACGCTCCCCACGCTCGATCCCGCGCGTGGGGGCGCCGTACACGTCCGCCGGTCCGGGCCGGACCCGGCGGACCTAACGGACCAGGCCCCACCGGAAGCCGAGCGCCACCGCGTGCGCGCGGTCCGAGGCGCCGAGCTTCTTGAACAGCCGGCGGGCGTGCGTCTTGACGGTGTCCTCGGAGAGGAACAGCTCGCGGCCGATCTCCGCGTTGGAACGGCCGTGGCTCATGCCCTCCAGGACCTGGATCTCGCGCGCGGTGAGCGTGGGCGCGGCGCCCATCTCGGCGGAGCGCAGCCGGCGCGGGGCGAGCCGCCAGGTGGGATCGGCGAGGGCCTGGGTCACCGTGGCGCGCAACTCCGCGCGGGAGGCGTCCTTGTGCAGATAGCCGCGGGCGCCGGCGGCGACAGCGAGTGCCACACCGTCGAGGTCCTCGGCGACCGTGAGCATGATGATGCGCGCACCGGGGTCGGCGGAGAGCAGGCGCCGGACCGTCTCGACGCCGCCCAGGCCGGGCATGCGCACGTCCATGAGAATGAGGTCCGAGCGGTCGGCACCCCAGCGGCGGAGAACTTCCTCGCCGTTGGCCGCCGTCGTCACACGCTCGACGCCGGGCACGGTCGCGACCGCGCGGCGGAGCGCCTCTCGGGCAAGCGGGGAGTCGTCGCAGACGAGGACGGATGTCATGGCCGCCCTCCGCAGCTGATGCGCGTCACCTTGAGCCTCCAGGCTGGTACGAAATCGTCACCTGTGCGGTCGACCGTCTCGGACGCCTGCCCGAGCACTTGTGTTTTCAACCGCCTCCGCACTCTCAACGACGGTCACTCGAAAGAGTTACGGGGCCGTACGCCGTTTTCGGCACTCTACGTGAGGGAGCGGACACAGTGCAGACACAGACGTCATACCCTCAACTTTTCATCACAAGCTATGCCCCATTCGGCCCCTTTTCTTCCCGTTTCCAGGTGTCTAGGGCTAGATTCGCAATGAGTCATATTTTCATCTCCTTAGATCGGAGATGTACGGTCGTTGGCACCGTATCCGCCACCGAACGGCTACAAGGGGTCACGCAATGGCAGATTTCTCCCGCCTTCCCGGACCGAATGCGGACCTGTGGGACTGGCAGCTGCTGGCTGCCTGCCGCGGGGTGGACAGCTCGCTCTTCTTCCATCCGGAGGGCGAGCGCGGGGCGGCTCGGAGCGCTCGAGAGAACTCGGCCAAGGAGGTCTGCATGAGGTGCCCGGTCCGTGCGGAGTGCGCGGCGCACGCGTTGGCGGTGCGCGAACCGTACGGAGTGTGGGGTGGACTGACCGAGGACGAGCGCGAGGAGCTCATGGGGCGGGCACGCAACCGGCTGGTGCCGGCCTCGTCCCCCAGCGGGGATACCGCCTCGGATAACTGAAGGAACGTTTCTTCTTATTCGGACACGATCATCAAGGGCACGCGCAGGCGTGCCCTCCCCTTGCCGTTCACGCTGCCGTGCACGCGGTGGCCGTCCGCGGTGGCCCCAGGCCGTCTCACCTGTCCCCGGCGCGCACCAGTTCGTCCAGCGTGGCCGACACCGCGGGCACCTGGGCCAGGTCGGGCAGGGTGAGCGCCACGATCTCCCGCCGTACCGTCGGCTCCAGTTCGACGGTGCGCGCGCCCCGGGGACGTACGGACTCGATGGCGAGCTGGGGCAGCACGGCGACCCCGAGCCCCGCGCCCACCAGTCCGACCACCGCGGGGTAGTCGTCGGTGGCGAAGTCGATGCGCGGCGTGAAGCCGGCGCCCGCGCACACCTGCACCAGCTGGCCGCGGCAGCGCGGGCAGCCCGCGATCCACGGCTCGTCCGCCAGTTCCGCGATGCCGACCGACCCCGCGCGGGCCAGCGGGTGCCGCTCGGGCACGAGGCCCACGAGCCGGTCGGTCAGCAGCGGCCGTACCACCAGGTCCGCCCATTCCTCACCGTCGGCCGCGCCCTCGCCGGCGGCGCCCTCGTAGCGGAAGGCGAGCGCGATGTCGCAGTCGCCCTCGCGCAGCAGTTCGACGGACCTCGGCGGCTCGGCCTCCTCCAGGGAGACCCGGGTGCCGGGGTGCGCGGCGCGCAGCGCGGCCAGCGCGGTCGGCACGAGCGTGGAGCTGCCGCTCGGGAAGGAGACGAGGCGTACCCGTCCCGCCCGCATACCGGCGATGGCGGCGACCTCCTCCTCGGCGGCGGTGAGCCCCGCGAGGATGCCGCCCGCGTGCCGCACCAGCGCCTCGCCGGCCTCGGTCAGCCGCATCTCACGGCCGGTGCGGACCAGCAGCGGGGTGCCGACATTGGTCTCCAGGGCCTTCATCTGCTGGCTGACGGCGGGCTGGGTGCAGCCCAGCTCGCGCGCCGCCGCCGAGAACGACCCGCTGGTGGCCACGGCGCGCAGCACGCGCAGATGACGAGCCTCGATCACCCCTTGAGCATAAGCGATCCTTGGATCGGCCGCCCAATAATGCGTCGACGCTTTGACGACGGCTCCCCTACCGTGCTCGCATGAAGCTTCTCTCCGTCAATCTGGGCCGTCCGCGGGCCGTGCCGTACACCGACCAGCCGGAGGGCGTGACCGGGATCGACAAGCGCCCGGTGGACCACCCGGTGCGGGTGGTGGCGCCCGGGCCGAAGGGGGCCGGCGCGAGCGGGCTCGCCGGGGACGCGGTGTGCGACACGCGGCATCACGGCGGCGACGACCAGGCGGTGTACGCCATGGCGCGCGAGGACATGGACGACTGGGAGCGCGAGCTGGGCCGGACGCTGCCGAACGGCGCGTTCGGCGAGAACCTCACCACGGTGGGCCTGGACGTGTCCGGCGCCCTGATCGGCGAGCGCTGGCGCATCGGCTCGCCGGCCGGCCCGTCGGTGCTGCTGGAGGTCACCAGCGGGCGGATCCCGTGCCGGACCTTCCAGGGCCACATGGGCGAGCGGGGGTGGGTGAAGAGGTTCACGCGAAAGGGTGCGCCGGGGGCGTATCTGCGGGTGATCGAGCCGGGTGAGATCCGCTCCGGCGATCCCGTCGAGATCGTGCACCGCCCGGACCACGACGTGACGGTGGCCATGGAGTTCCGGGCCGGCACCACCGAGCGCTCCCTGCTGCCGCGGCTGCTGGCGGCCGGGGAGGCGCTGCACCCGGAGGCCCTGGCGGCGGCCCGGAAGTACCAGGAGACCTACTCGGGTCGACGGGCCGTGGACGTCGGGACGACACCTGATCCTCACTGATCGGGAGGGCCTGTGCACAGATCGGGAAGCGGGCGCCCGGACCACTAATCTTTCGCCATGACAACGGCTCTGATTACGGGATCCACCGCGGGCATCGGCGCCGCGTTCGCGCGGCGGCTGGCAGCGGACGGGCACGACCTCGTCCTGGTGGCACGCGACACCAAGCGCCTGACGGACCAGGCGACCGAGCTGCACGACCGGCACGGCATCGAGGCGGAGGTGCTCACGGCCGATCTGTCGACGGAGGCGGGCATCGAGGCGGTCGCCGCCCGGCTGGGCGACCGCCGCAGCCCGGTCGACCTGCTGATCAACAACGCGGGCTTCGGCAACAAGGGCCGCTTCCTCGAGGTACCGATGGCCGACGAGCTGACGATGCTCAAGGTGCACGTCGAAGCCGTGCTGCGGCTGACGGCGGCGGCGACGGCGGCGATGCGTGAGCGCGGCCGGGGCGGAGTGGTGAACGTGGCGTCGGTGGCGGCGTTCGTTCCGCGCGGCACCTACGGGGCGTCGAAGGCGTGGGTCGTGCAGTTCACCCAGGGTGCCGCGCGCGACCTGGCCGGCAGCGGGGTACGCCTGATGGCGCTGTGCCCGGGCTTCGTGCGCACCGAGTTCCACCAGCGGGCCGGCATGGGCACGGACAACATCCCGAACTGGATGTGGCTGGACGCGGACAAGCTGGTCGCGGCGGCCCTGGCGGACCTGGCGCGCGGCAAGACCATCTCCATCCCCGACCCGCGCTACAAGGCGCTGATGGGCCTGGTGAAGGTGACCCCCCGGGCGCTGCTGGGCGGGATCACGTCGAAGACGGGCCGCAAGTACGGCCCGCAGTAGCCCGGAAAGTACGACCCGCGCCGGCCCGGACCGCCGCCGAGCGCGCTACCGAACACTTGCCCAGTGCTCCACCCCTTCAGGGTGGAGGTGTAGGGCATCCTGCCCGTAGCGGCCCGAAGGGGCGCAGCGGCATGACTAAGATCGCCTTGTCCGACCAAGGAGTTGTCGGACCTACCGCCGGACGGGCGGGAAGTCAGGCCTGCGGAGGCCGTGTAAGACCGACCCTCACCGGTCGGCAGTGGCCTGTGAAACAGGAACCCGAGGTGGTACCGCGTAGCCGGTACGGACCGGAATCTCCTGCCCTCGAGCAGGAGAGGGCGTCAAGGAGGTGGTGTCGTCCCCCTGGTGGGAAAATGGCCGTGACGGAACCGGGCCAGGGGGGCCGGAGGGGCGTCATGACCTTCGTACAGCTCATCGAGTGCAGGACGAGCCGGTTCGACGAGATGAACCGGCTGATCGACACCTGGCTGGAACAGACCGGCGGAAAACGGACCGCCACCCACGCGCTGGTCGGCAAGGACCGCTCGGACAGAGCGCACATCGTGGAGATGGTGGAGTTCCCGTCGTACGAGGAGGCGATGCGGAACTCGAACCTCCCGGAGACCGACGAGATCTTCCGCGGCATGGTCGCCCTGTGCGACGAGATGCCCACCTTCATCGACCTGGAGGTCGTACGGGACGAGCGGCTCTGCGACGACACCGTGCGGCGTTTCTTCCGCACGCTCGCCGGCGCGGGAGAACTGCCCCCGCTCAACGACCTGATCGACGAGGACTGCCACAGCCACGACCCGATCAACCCGCAGACCACCATCGGCCTGGACACGATCCGGCGCGAGTTCCGCATGTGGCGCGACGCCTTCGACTCCGCCTTCACCCTCCAGGACGTCCTCGCCCAGGACGACCGGGCCTGCGCCCGCTGGTCCTGGAAGGCGACCCACAAGGGCGAGTTCCTGGGCATCGCCCCCACCGGCAGGCAGGTCACCATGACCGGCACGACCCTCTTCCACTTCGGCGCCGACGGCAAGATCACCGAGCTGTGGTGGCAACACGACCACCTGGGCCTGCTGCAACAACTGGGGGCGCTGGACGAGCTGGAGACCTAGGAGACGCAGAGGAGATACGCCGGAAGTCCCCGGCATCGGGGACTTCCGTATGACTGGGCGTCTCATTGCGCACGGCTGCCTTCACGCTCTTGCCGGGCCCGGACCGAGTGTCAAGCGGCGGATGGATGACGTCCCGCAGGACGCGCTGCCGCTGAACCCGGACGTACGGTCGCGGCGGTTCCGTCATCGGCCGTCGGCCGGTACGGGACGGGCGCGCGGGTACTGTTCGGCCGGGCTCGCCAGGCGTGGTCTCTTTCGGCCGTGACGGACCGGGCCGACGGCTCCCGGGGCGCGCAGTGTGCGGACTGTGCGGCCGAGTTCGCCCGCCGGTCCGGCCGGCCTCCCCGTCGAGTTCGACCCGCAGTTCGCCGACGAGCCAGCGGGGCGGCTCGACCGCGGGCGCACGGCCGGCGAAGAAGCCACCGGCCAGGTCGACGCAGTACGACGACCGGCCCGACTCCGACCGTGCCGCGTACGTCCGGCCCACCCGGCGCAGCGCGCGGCGCATTCGCTCGTACGAGACCTGCCGTCCGCCCAGGCTGTACGACGTCCGTTTCCGCGCGGCCTCGACGGCGAGCGCGATGCGGTGTACGGGCTCCCGCGACGACACGATCCCCACCCAGCGGTTCATGTCCCTCCCGATCCCGGGCCGCTCGACCTCGTCCGGTCCCGGCGGGTGGCGTCTGCACGCTCCCCGGCGTCATACGGAGGGGCTGTCCCCCGGCCCGTTCACCTCCTCGTTCCGCCTCACCTGACCCTCCCTCGGCAGGTCCGGTGGAATCCCCGTCACGGCGTGCGGCGGCGAGCCGTGCCGGGCTTCTTCGCCGCCGTTCAGGGTGCCGGTTCGGAGGGGTGCGCCGACGGGGAGGACTGCACGTCGCCGGGCGGCTTGAGTTCCGGCTGCGCCCAGGTCCCAGCGATCGTGGTGGCGAAGGCGGTGGCGCCGGCCACGAGCACCGTGCCCGCGGGGACGGTGATCGACGACAGCCGGCGGAAGTTCCTGACCTGCGACCACTTCATCCCGGCGGCCCGGGCCAGCGACCACTCCCACCAGAGCCCCAGCAGCATGCACAGGACGAGCGCCTGCCCGGCGACACCGGCGCACCCCGTCACCAGGTCGCTCACGGAGGGATCCCGCGTGTACTGCGGATCCACGGTGAGGGTCGCCATCGGGAGGACCTCGGCCGGCAGGATCGCCAGCATGAGCCAGGCCGCCTTGCCCACGGGTGTGAGACCGCGCAGCATCGCGTAGAAGTAACCGTAGACGAACCCGTACAGCGCCCAGTGGGTGAACCGGAGCACCTGGAACATCACGTCCAGGTGGAACGGCATGAAGTAGTCCGCCCCCACGGTGCCGCTGGTCGCGGCCTTGTACACGGCCCAGGGCAGGGCCAGCAGTTGGGCGCAGGCCGCGCCGGCGAGCCCCGCGGCCCAGGGGCTGCGCCCCGCGTTCGTGCCGAGGGCGAACCGTTTGGCCCGCCGCAGCCGCGACTCCGGGTCGTCGTGGCGCCCGGGCACGGCCAGTCCACGCCAGCGGTCGGAGAAGTCCGACACCGTCATGTCCTCCGCGAGGGCGGACCGGGCGGACCGCTGGAAGTCGGCCCGGGTGTCCCAGATCAGCTGGGTGGTGAGCCACCTGTCCATGAAGCGGGCGTGCCCCCGACGGCTGACCCGCCGCAGTCTGGCCAGCGAGCCGTCCGATCCGAGCGGGAGCAGTATCAGGGAGGCGATCGCCACCAGGAATACAGCGAGCCCCTCTCCCCACATCGTCAGCGTGCGCAGATTGGGGGCGCCGAACGCCGTGAGTGCCGCGCACAGCAACAGGACCCTGCCGACGGGCTCCACAGCTCGCCCGGTGTCACCGAGGGCGCCGCGCCGCCAGAGGTAGGCGATCTGGAGGGAGATGCCGCAGACGGTCATGACGAAGAACGGCCACGCCGTGTAGCCCGTGAAGAGAGGCACCCGGTACCGGCCCCAGTAGTCGTCCTCCAACTGGTTGCCGTACATGTCGTACCGGGACCCCGCCAGATACGCCATCACGAAGGGCGCCATCATCGTCCCCCAGAGAAGCAGGAAGCAGGTCACACGGACCACCGGCTTCAGAGTGCGGCGCGATACGGGCGCCAGCAGCGAACCGAGCCAGGCTGCGGCGGGCCACGTACAGATCAGCACGGCGGCCGCGTTCCATCCGGTCACCCTCAGTCCTTCCAGGGCGATGACGGGAGTCCGGCCGAGTTCGTAGGTGACGAGAATCGTCCAGAGCAGTGCTCCGGCGGTGGGGGCCCATCTGCGTGCCGCGGCGCCCTTCTTCAGCACCTGGCCGGCGACGGCCAGGAGAAGGCTGAGCGGCGCAGCCGCTGCCAGTCGGATCCAGAGGCTGGTGTTCAGTACCGTCCCGCCGGCCGACATGAGGGCCAAGGAGAGAAGCGGAGGCACACAGCTCGCGACGAGTGTCCGGCCCGGCGGTGGCCGGCCGGTCAGCACCCGGTGAGTGAACCACCATGCCGACACCGGCAGGACGTACCACAGCCACAGGCCGAGGACGGCCTGTGGCGTCCAGAGGTAGGCCGGGGGAATCGGGAGACTGGTGTCGAACAGATTGAGGCGGGTGTCGCCTGGCTGCACGAGCGGAATCGGCAGGGCGACGAGGGCGCAGGGGCACAGGGCCGCCGCGAACATCAGGCCGGCCTTCCCCCACCTGCGCGGGACGGCGGGTCCCGCCAGCTTCGCCACCAGGGCGGCGGCGACGGCACCGATCCCGCCGACGGCGACCGCGAACGAGATCAGCAGCTCGCTTCTGGTCTGGTGGCGCGCTCTCGGCAGTCTGGTGGTCTTCACGGTGCGGGTCAGGTCCACAGAGCATTTGATCGGCGGGCCCTTCTTCCCCGCTGCCGTCGCGGTGTCCACACGCCAGGTGACGGAACCCTGGGACTGCGACTCGACAGGCCCGAGTATTCCGGTGAACGACCACTTCGGCGCGCTCACCGTCACCAGCCAGACGGCGGGATAGTCACTGCCGCCACTTGTCATCTCCATCCCGGACAGCGGGCAGAGCGGAAGTCTCAGTTTCTGCTCGCCGGATTTGCGGTCCAGATTGACGGCGTAGAAGGACTGCACCAGCGCCGGCGCGTCGGCCGAACGCTGGGTCACCCTGAGCGGCCGGGTCCTGTTCCCGTCGAAGTACGGCACCTTGCCATTGCGATAGACGCCGAAAGTGCCGCAGTGTCCGTAACCGTTCTTCCGCACCTGCGCCAGTGCGCTGCTCCGCGCCGGGAGCGTGTACGAGCAGCTCCGGCTGACCACCACTTCCTGCCGGGACCGGTCCCAGCCGACCCTCATGGTGATGGTGCCCACATGTTCCTTCGGCTTCCCTCCGTCGGCAGCGGCGGCTCGGCCGACACCCGAGAGGCACAGGCAGATCAGGGTCAGTAACAGGGCGGCGCCCACTCTGAGCGGCGTCGCGGCCGGCACCCTGCCTCTCGTCGAAGGCCGCACTGACCCCACCCCCCCGATACGCACACCACGCCCCCGCCGGGTGCGGGCCCCTCGTTCCGCGTCCGTCGATCACCGTCGACCGGACCTGACGATGATGGCCCCGTTCGCTCCGGTCCGCGAGGTCTTCACCGGAAGACGCACGTGGGGACGATCAGGCGGGGCGGGCCGGCGACCCTCTTCCGGCCGCTCGGCGACGAGACACTGTGCCGCCACCGCCTCAACTCGCCCACGCCCCCGGACAGTCGAAGCACGCCGGCCACACCGGTGCCCCCAGTCCGCGCATGACTCCCCCTCGTCAGCAGCCCCTGGCACCATGCACACCATGGGAGCGAGCGACGAGAGCGACAAGGCGTCCCATCGAGAGGCTCTCGACGACTACCTCGACGGGAACCCCGGGGAATATCTCGCCGCAGCCGCCCAAGAGCTCGGTGAATTTCTTTCCCGCGTCTCGTCGGACGGCTCGCCTCCCAGCAGATGGACGCGTGGGGGTGGCCGTACGGCACACCGGTCCACGAGACCGTCGAGCTGGTCGTCGCCGAGCCGTGACCACCTTCGCCCTCCGCTTCACCGCCACCCCCGCGGCGCCCGGCCGGCCCGGCACGAGGAATTGGAGCGTGCCGCGGAAATCCCGGGTCTCATGGTCTACCACCGTCACACACGGCCGGGTGCCGGGCCGGGACGCCGAGCTGCGGCTGAGCGCAGAGCCGGGGCGGGTGCGGGTGGATGTGAGCGACACCCGAGGTGAGCGGCTGCCCGTGGCGCGGGACGCCGGGGGCGAGGAGGACGGCGGGCGGGGCCTCGTCCTGGTCGCCGCCCTCGCCAAGGAGTGGGGCGTGACGTCACGCGCCGGTGCTCCGGGCAAGACCGTCTGGGCCGTCGTACCCACCGAGTGCGGGGCGAGGACGGGCCCGTGACGGCGTGACCCTCACCACGGCATGCGTACGGCACGACGAAGCCGCACCCGGCGACGAACCTGTCACAGCAGAGGCAGACCCCGCCGTACAACGCCGGGTGCCCAGCCCCCCGCAGGGGACTGGGCACCGTCGGTCGACGCTCGGCGCAGCGCTCAGTGGGCGTGGCCGTGGCCGTGGCCCGCGGCGGCCGGCTCTTCCTCTTCCTTCTTCTCGACGACCAGAGTCTCGGTCGTCAGCAGGAGGGAGGCGATGGAGGCGGCGTTCTCCAGGGCGGAGCGGGTGACCTTCACCGGGTCGATGACGCCGGCCTTGACCAGGTCGCCGTACTCGCCGGTGGCGGCGTTGTAGCCGCTCATCTTCTCCAGCTCGGCGACCTTGGAGACGATGACGTAGCCCTCCAGGCCGGCGTTCTCGGCGATCCAGCGCAGCGGCTCGACGGCGGCCTTGCGGACGACCGAGACACCCGTGGCCTCGTCGCCGGTCTTGCCGAGGTTGCCGTCCAGGACCTTCACGGCGTGGACGAGCGCGGAGCCACCACCGGAGACGATGCCCTCCTCGACCGCGGCGCGGGTCGCGGAGATGGCGTCCTCCAGACGGTGCTTCTTCTCCTTCAGCTCCACCTCGGTGGCGGCGCCGACCTTGATCACGCACACGCCGCCGGCCAGCTTCGCGAGGCGCTCCTGGAGCTTCTCGCGGTCCCAGTCGGAGTCCGTGTTCTCGATCTCGGCCTTGATCTGGGCGATGCGGCCCTCGACGTCCGACTTGTTGCCGGCGCCGTCGACGATCGTGGTGTCGTCCTTGGTGACGGTGACGCGGCGGGCGGAGCCGAGGACGTCCAGACCGACCTGGTCGAGCTTGAGGCCGACCTCCTCGGAGATGACGGTGGCGCCGGTGAGGATCGCCATGTCCTGGAGCATCGCCTTGCGGCGGTCGCCGAAGCCGGGGGCCTTGACGGCGGTGGCGTTGAAGGTGCCGCGGATCTTGTTGACGACCAGGGTCGACAGGGCCTCGCCCTCGACGTCCTCGGCGATGATCAGCAGCGGCTTGGAGGCGTTCGCCTGGATGATCTTCTCCAGCAGCGGCAGCAGGTCCGCGATGGAGGAGATCTTGCCCTGGTGGATCAGGATGTACGGGTCGTCGAGGACGCCCTCCATGCGCTCCTGGTCCGTCACGAAGTACGGCGACAGGTAGCCCTTGTCGAAGGCCATGCCCTCGGTGAAGTCCAGCTCCAGACCGAAGGTGTTGGACTCCTCGACGGTGATGACGCCGTCCTTGCCGACCTTGTCCATCGCCTCGGCGATGAGCTCGCCGACCTGCTGGTCCTGGGCGGACAGCGCGGCGACGGCGGCGATGTCGGACTTCTCGTCGATCGGGCGGGCCGAGGCCAGCAGTTCCTCGGAGACCGCGGCCACGGCGGCGTCGATGCCCTTCTTCAGGGCGGCCGGGGAGGCGCCGGCGGCGACGTTCTTCAGGCCCTCGCGCACGAGCGCCTGGGCGAGCACGGTGGCGGTGGTGGTGCCGTCACCGGCGATGTCGTTGGTCTTGGTCGCCACCTCCTTCACCAGCTGGGCGCCGAGGTTCTCGTACGGGTCCTCGACCTCGACCTCGCGGGCGATGGTGACACCGTCGTTGGTGATGGTGGGAGCGCCGAACTTCTTGTCGATGACGACGTTGCGGCCCTTCGGGCCGATCGTCACCTTGACCGTGTCGGCGAGCTTGTTGACGCCGCGCTCGAGGGCGCGACGGGCGTCCTCGTCGAACTTCAGGATCTTCGCCATGGCAGCGGGAGCCCTCTCGGAAATCTGGGTGGAAAAGGCGCTGCGCCCCGGGCGCCCGGCTTCTTATCGGTCGCGGGGGCCAGGGGCGCAGCTCTGAGCAGGAATCGAGGCGATTACTTCTCGATGATCGCGAGGACGTCGCGAGCCGAGAGGACGAGGTACTCCTCGTTGTTGTACTTCACCTCGGTGCCGCCGTACTTGCTGTAGAGCACGACGTCGCCGACCTTGACGTCGAGCGGAAGGCGGTTGCCGTCCTCGAAGCGGCCCGGGCCCACGGCCAGGACGACGCCCTCCTGGGGCTTCTCCTTGGCGGTGTCCGGGATGACCAGGCCCGAGGCCGTGGTCTGCTCGGCGTCGAGCGGCTGGACCACGATGCGGTCCTCGAGCGGCTTGATGGCAACCTTGGAGCTGGCGGTCGTCACGATCCGACCTCCCCCTTCGGAGATCTCACGGGGTTAACTGTCTGAGGTGGCGACCAGGTCGATCCGTCGTCGCGGGTGCCGGACCTGCCCGTCGCTGTGTTGGCACTCTCCAGGGGGGAGTGCCAGAGCCGAGACTATGACCGTCGTTAGCACTCGGTCAAGCGGAGTGCCAATTGCCTCGCGGCGCGTCGGCCGGGGGCTCGTTCTCCAAGTCGTCTGTGCGAGGTGCTGCGTCCTGTGGTGACCGGCCCTCGGGGCTGCCGCCCCCAGACCCCCGCTCCGGCCTGAACGGCCTCGTCCTCGATCCCCCCCCGGAGCCCCCGGACGGGGTGTTTCGTCACAGGTAGTCCTCCAGCCTCCCCACCGTCAGGCCCTCCTCCTGGATTCTTCGCAGGAGGCGGGTCGTGCGGGTGTGGAGGGGCGGGCCGTCGAGGTCGTCGTCGTTGGCGGCGACCAGGAGGATGTCGCCGCGGCGGAGGGAGTGGCGGCCGTGGGTGAAGTGCAGGTCGGTCTCCTTCATCGACGCGCGCCACAGGACGACCGCCGAGACCCCGCAGTGGGCGGCGGCGCTCAGGGTCGTGGTGTCGTACGCGCCGTAGGGCGGGCGGAAGAGGCGGGCGCGGACGCCGAAGCGGCCGTGGAGCTTGTCGCGCTGGCCGCAGATCTCCGCGCGCTGGGCCCGGTACGGCAGGCCGCGCAGCGACGGGTGGTCCAGACTGTGGTTCTCCAGGTCCGCGCCGGCCGAGAGCAGGCGCCCGAAGTGCCCGTAGCCCGGCCCGACGACGCTGTCGGTGAGGAACATGCCGACCGGCAGCCGCAGTTCGCGGACCATGTCGACGAATCGCGGGTCCCGCTCGGCGCCGTCGTCGTAGGTGAGGAAGACGACCCGGTCGGAGGTGTGGACGTGGTCCAGGACCGGGGGCAGGGCGGAGGCCCGCGTGGTGAGGCGCAGCGGGCGGGCCGGCGGGTGCGGAGGCGGGGACAGCGGGGCCGCGAGGCCCCAGCGGCGGTACGCCTCCCCGGCGGCCGGCGTCTCGGGCCGTACCCGTTGTGCCGCCTTGCGGCCCAGCCGTTCGATCGGGTCGACGGAGGGCGCACAGCCGGCCAGGAGCAGCAGTGCGGCCGCGAGCAGGAGCGCGGCCGTGCGCCGGGGCCACGGCCGCAGCGTCACAGGTAGTCCTCCAGCCGGGCCACCGCGAACCCCTTGGCCGTCACGTAGTTCAGGAACCGGCGCATGTCGTCGGCCATCGTGCCGTTCCACTCCTTGCGGCCCCGGAAATGGGTGAGGACGATGTCGCCGCGGCGCAGCCGCTGGTCGTCCTCGCGGAACTCCCAGTGGTCGACGAAGACCTCCTCGTTCCAGATCGGGGCGTATTCGATGCCGCAGGACTTGGCGGCGGCCAGGGTGTCCTGGTTGTAGTTGCCGTAGGGCGGGCGCAGGAGCTTCGGGCGCTTGCCGAACTGGTCCTCCATGATGTCCTGCATGTCGCAGATCTCGCGCCGCTGCTGCTCGTAGGACAGACCCGGCAGATAGGGGTGGTGCAGGGTGTGGTTGTTGAGAGTGACCCCCGAGGCCTGCATCTTCCGGAAGTACGCGTAGTCGTCCTTGATGAGGTAGTCGGTGAGGAACGCCGTGTAGGGGATCCTCAGGTCGCTCATCATGCGCAGGAAGGCGGGGTCCTTCTCCGCGCCGTCGTCGATGGTGAGGAAGACGACCTTGTCCTCGGTGGGGACCGTGGTGAAGACCGGGGGGAGGTACCAGTCCTTCTGACGGCTCACCTCGAAGCCCGGGCGGGCGGTGATCCTCGGTTTCACGGCGGGGGGCTTCGGAGGTGTGAGGGGGACCTGCCTTAGGCCCCAGCGCCGGGCGGCGGCGACCCGGGCCGTGTAGGAGGCGCGCAGCCGGGTGGCGTAGGAGTCGAGGGCGCGGGCCGCGGGCGCCTGGCCGAGCTGCTGGCCCGGGGCGGGCGGTACCGGTGCGTCGGGCTCGGAGCAGCCGGAGGCGAGGGCGGCGACGGCGAGGACGGCGAGCCCGGCGCGGACACCCGCCCTGCGCCGGGGAGAACGGACCACCGGGGGGCGCTTTTTATCGTTTTGTACGACTGCTCTCATGGTGCCGGATCCTCGCAGGCCACCGGCCCCGACCCGCGACGACACCGCGGCCGCCGGGCACACCGTCCACCGACTGGCCGACAATGAGCCCGTGAACGACCCACAGGCCCCGCTCGACGCCTTCGCCGCCCTGCTCACCCCCGAGGGCCGTGCCCTCCTCGACGAGGTGCGCGACACCGACCCCGCCGACGAACTCGCCGTCGCCACCCGCCTGCGCCGCGACCACCCCGCCGGACTGGTGTCGGCGGCGCTCGGTCAGGCACGGCTGCGGCAGCGGGCGGCGGCGAAGCTGGGGGCCGAGGACGCGCGGCGGATGTTCTTCACGCCGAACGGGGTCGAGCAGTCGACACGGGCGAGCGTGGCCGCCCACCGGGCCGCGCGCCTCGCCGGACTGGGCGTGACCTCGCTCGCCGACCTGTGCTGCGGCATCGGCGGCGACGCGATCGCCCTCGCCCGCGCCGGGATCCGGGTCCTCGCGGTCGACCGCGACCCGGTCACGGCCGCCGCGGCCCGCGCGAACGCCGAGGCCCTCGGGCTCTCCGGCCTGATCGAGGTGCGGGAGGCGGACGTGACGGACGTCGACACCGCCCCGTACGACGCGGTGTTCGTCGACCCGGCCCGAAGGGGCGGCAGACCAGCGGGTGCCGCGCGCAGCGCGTCGTTGAGGGGCGGTGGCCGGGCGACGGGCGGGCGGATCTTCGACCCGGAGGCCTACTCGCCGCCGCTCTCCTGGGCGGTCGAGACCGCCCTCAAGGCCCCGCACGCCGCCCTGAAGATCGCCCCCGGTGTCCCGCACGAGGCGGTGCCGCCGCAGGCCGAGGCCGAGTGGATCTCCGACGGCGGGGACGTGAAGGAGGCGGTGCTGTGGTTCGGCACCGAGCCGGGCCTGGTGCGGGCGACGCTGCTCCCCGGCCCGCACAGCCTGCGCGGCCGGGGCCTGGCGAACCCCCCGGTCCGCCCGCTGGGCCGCTACCTGTACGAGCCCGACGGCGCCGTCATCCGCGCCCACCTCGTCGCCGAGGTCGCCGCGGACCTCGACGGCGGCCTGCTCGACGAGACGATCGCGTACGTCACCGCCGACGAGCTCCGGCCCACCCCGTACGCCACCGCCTACGAGATCACCGACCGCCTCCCCTTCAACGTCAAGAGGCTGAAGGCGCTGCTGCGGGAGCGCGAGGTCGGCGCTCTGACCGTGAAGAAGCGCGGCTCGGCCGTCGAGCCGGAGGAGCTGCGCCGCAAAGTGCTGCCCAAGCCGCACGGGAGAGGCGTGGCGACGGTGTTCCTCACGCGCGTCGCCGGCGCCCCCACCATGCTGCTCGGGCACCCGGCGGGCTGACCCGACCGGCCACGCGACCGGTCAGGATGCCACGATCGCCTTGCCCACGGCGAACCCCTTGGCCGGTCCCTCCGGGATCACCGCGTCGGTGCCGTAGGGCACGCGGTGCTCGTCGGCGTACTTGGCCTTCCTGGGGTCGGGAGAGGTCAGCACGACCACAGCACCCTCGTCGTCGAAGTCGTCGACGATCACGTACACCGGGATCCCCGCCCGGGCGTACTCCCGGCGCTTGCGGACGCGGTCGCGCTGGAGGTTGCGATGCCCCGGCGAGGTGACCTCGATCACCATCTTGACCCCGGAGGCGTCGACGCCGAGTCCCTCCTCGTCGGGGATCTCGTCGAGGTCGACAGGAGCCACGAAGAGGTCGGGAATCCAGGATTTGTGGCGATGGATGACATTGCCGTCATGATGAGCCGCATAGCCGCTGTTCGCCAGATGAGCGTCAAGCGCACGGCGAATGCGGCCGATGAGGACAGTGTGACGACGGCGACCGGTAGGCGACACCTCGATGGTCCCCTCGATGATCTCGGCGCGGTAGCCCTCGGGGAGATCCATGGCCTTCCACGCCTGCCACAGGACCTCGTCCAGGCCGGAACCCGGCTCGGTAACCGGCTCGTCTGCCACCACCGGGGCCACCTCTTCTGCGAGAGCGGTCATCGTGAAGCGCCTCCTCCTTCAAGTGTGGGCGGGAGCGCCACTACGGCACAAGCGACAGCGGTGACGCTACGAAGTCGCGGACCGGCGCACGCCCGGACGCCGGATGATCATCCGAACGGGTGAGCGCGCCCTCGATCCGCGTCTTCGAAACTTTCGAAGCCTTCCGCGGGCACCGTTCTCACGCCGCCGGCGCCGCCGTGCTGCTGCGGACGACCAGGCTCGTCGCCAGCTCCACCCGGGTCGCCACCGCCGTCTCCTCCTCGCGCCCGAGGTCCAGGACCAGCCGCGCCGCCGCCTCGGCCATCTCCGTCAGCGGCTGCCGCACGGTCGTCAGCGGCGGCCCCACCCAGCGGGCCACGGGCAGGTCGTCGAAGCCGACGACGCTCAGGTCCTCCGGGATGCGCAGCCCCAGCTCCCGGGCCGCCTCGTACAGGCCGAGCGCTTGCAGGTCGTTGCCCGCGAAGACCGCGGTCGGCCGGTCCTCGCGGCCCAGCAGCTTCAGGCCCAGCCGGTAGCCGGCCTCGTGGTGGAAGTCGCCGGTGACGATCAGCGAGGGGTCCACCGGCAGCCCCGCCGTCTCCAGCGCGGCCCGGTAGCCGTCGACCCGGGCGCGGCTGCACATCATCCGTGAGGGCCCGCTGAGCGCGCCGATACGGGTGTGGCCGAGCTCGACCAGGTGCCGGGTGGCGGCGAGGCCGCCCTGCCAGTTGGTCGCGCCGATCGAGGGCACGTCGGTGCCGGGGTCGCCGGCCGGGTCCATCACCACGAACGGGATGGACCGGCTGGTCAGCAGCGCCCGCTGGGACTCGTCGAGCCCGGACAGCACGAGCACCACGCCGTGCGGGCGGCGGGCGGCGACCTGGTCGGCCCAGGTCCGCCCGGGGGTGAGCCGGCCCGCGCTCTCGGAGAGCACCACGCTCAGGCCCGCGTCCCGGGCCACGTTCTCCACGCCCCGGATGACCTCCATCGCCCAGGCGCTCTCCAGCTCGTGGAAGACCAGGTCGATCAGGGGTGAGCGGGTGGCCTCGGCTCGTCTGCGCCGGTAGCCGTGGGCGCGCAGCAGCTCCTCGACCCGGCTGCGCGTGCTCGGGGCGACATCGGCACGGCCGTTGAGGACCTTCGAAACAGTCGGAGCCGACACGCCTGCCTCGCGGGCGATCTCGGCAAGTGTCGCTGTGCGGGTTTCTGCGGTCTTCATCGGCTTCATGGTCCGAGATCGTATCTCTGCGAGACCTCTTGACGAACCCCCCAGAACGTCTTACGTTCCCGGAACATTCGAAGTAACATCCGAAACATTCGGGTAACCGACACAGCGTCCTGCCCGAGTGATCTTTGAAAGGTGCCGCCTTATGGAGTCCTACAGCAGACGCTGGTTCCTCGGTGCGGGCGCGGGCGTCGTCGCCGCCGCCGGACTGACCGCCTGCGGTTCCGGCAGCGGCTCGGGCGGCTCGGGCGGCGGCACCGTCAACGCGATGGTGTACGGCGACGACGCCGTCAAGGTACAGGAGAAGGCGGTCACCCGGTTCAACGCCTCCGCGGCGGCCAAGACGGCCAAGGGCAAGGTCAAGCTGCAGAAGGTGCCCGGCTCGGAGTACCCGGCCAAGCTGCGCACCGCGATGGGCTCGCCCAACGCCCCCGACGTGTTCTTCAACTGGGGCGGCGGCTCGATCAAGGCGTACAAGGAAGCCAACCAGCTGATCGACCTGACCGACACCATCCAGTCCGACTCGGTCCTCAAGGGCGGCTTCCTGCCCTCCGTCCTCGCCTCCGGGGCGCTCGAGAACAAGATGTACGGCATCCCGATGCGCGGCATGCAGCCCGTGCTGGTGTTCTACAACAAGACCCTGTTCGCCGAGCACAAGCTCCAGGAGCCCAAGACCTGGGACCAGCTGCTCGACCTCAACGCCAAGCTGAAGAAGGCGAAGATCACCCCCTTCGCGCTCGGCGGCGCCGACATCTGGCCCGAGCTGATGTGGCTGGAGTACCTGGTCGACCGCATCGGCGGCCCCCAGGTCTTCGCCAAGATCAAGGACGGCGACGCCTCCGCCTGGGGCGACCCGGCCGTGCTCAAGGCCGCGGAGACGGTCAAGCAGCTCATCGACGACGGCGCCTTCGGCAAGGGCTTCAGCTCGGTGGCGTACACCAACGGCGGCGCGCCCGCGATGCTCGCCAAGGGCAAGGCGGCCATGCACCTGATGGGCTCCTGGGAGTACCCCACGCAGCTCGGCAAGTTCCCGGACTTCGCCAAGAAGGACCTGGGCTGGTTCGCGTTCCCGAGCTACGACGGCGGCGCCGGCGACATCCGCAACGTCGTCGGCAACCCCACCAACTACTGGTCGGTCAACGCCCGGGTCTCCAACAAGGACGCGGCCATAGCCTTCCTGCGCGACTGCGCCTCCGAGGCGTACACCAAGGATCTGATCGCCAACGGTGACGTCCCGACCACGACCATCGCGGAGAAACTGCTGGACGCCTCCCCGAACCCGGAGTTCGCCACGTTCCAGTACCAGATGGTGCGGCAGGCCCCGGCGTTCACCCTCAGCTGGGACCAGGCGGTCGACCCGAACGTGTCGCAGCCGATGCTGACCGAGATCAACAAGCTGTTCGTGGGCAAGTCGTCGCCGAGCCAGTTCGTCTCGGCGCTCAAGGGGCTGAAGTGAGCTCGTCGGTCACCACCCGGGCGAAGGGCAGGCCCGGCAGGGGCGTGCGGGCGGGCCGCCCGAGCGCCGTCTGGGCCCTGCCCGCCGTCCTGTTCTTCACGTTCTTCGCCGTCGCCCCCATGGCGCTGGCGTTCTACCTCTCCTTCACCAAGTGGAACGGCCTCGGCGACCCCGAGCCGGTGGGCCTCGCCAACTGGCAGAAGCTGTTCGACGACCCGCGGCTGACCCAGTCGCTGACGGTGACCGTCCTGCTGACCTTCGTCAGCTGGGCCTTCCAGACGGTGGTGTCGCTGCTGCTCGGAGTCTGGGCGGCGGGCCGCCAGCGCAACCGCGCGTTCCTGTCCGCGGTCTTCTTCGTGCCGTTCCTGCTGTCCTCGACGGCGATCTCGCTGCTGTTCTACGCCCTGCTCGACCCGAACTTCGGCATCATCCACGGGGACACGCTCGGCACGACCTCCGGCGCCTTCCTGGCGATCGTGTTCGTCGGCGGCTGGCAGTTCATCCCCTTCCACACCCTGATCTACCAGGGCGGGGCCCGGCAGATCCCCGAGGTGCTCTACCAGGCGGCCGCGATGGACGGCGCGGGCCGCTACCGCCAGTTCTTCTCCATCACCCTGCCCCAGCTGCGCAACACGGCGACCACGTCCAGCGTGCTGATGATCGTCGGCTCGCTGACGTACTTCGAGACCGTGCTGATCCTGACCCAGGGCGGTCCGGGCACGGACACCGCGATCCTGCCGTACCTGATGTACCAGGCGGGCTTCAAGAACTACGACTTCGGCTACGCGAGCGCCGTCGCGTCCTTCCTCGTCGTCGCCGCCACCGCGCTGTCGCTGCTGCTGGTGCGGCTCTCCGGCTTCGGGAACATGCGCAGCACCAGGGAAGGAATGTGACGAGATGTCACACGACACGTTGCGACGTCCGCGTCCTGTGAAGACCTCCGCCCGCCCGTCCGCCGCGGACCCCGGCCGCCGCCGGCGGCACTGGACCCGACGCCCCAACCCGCTCGCGGGTGCGGGGTCGGTGCTGTGGCTGGTCGTGGTGATCATCCCGATCTACGCGATGATCTCGGTCTCGCTGACCCGCCAGGACCAGGCGCTGGGCAACAACGCCCTCAAGCCGCCCAGCCACCCCACGCTGGACAACTACAACACCGTCCTGCACAACGGCTTCGGCCACTTCCTGCTCAACACGCTGCTCGTGGCGGCGGCGGTCGTCGTGATCGTGCTGGCGCTGTGCGTCCCGCTGTCCTACGTGGCCGTGCGCTCCCGCACCTTCTGGTCGGGCGCGACCTTCCGGCTGTTCCTGCTCGGCGTGGCCATCCCCGCGCAGGCGGTCGTGGTCCCGCTCTACCTGATGATCGCCAAGCTGAACCTCTACGACAGCCTGCTCGCGATCATCCTGCCCACCGCGGCCTTCGCCATGCCCGTGTCCACGCTGATCCTCACCGGCACCATGCGGGACATCTCCGAGGAGATGTACGAGGCGATGTCCCTGGACGGCGCCTCCACCACCCGCATGCTCTTCCAGCTGGTCATCCCGATGACCAAGGGCGGTATCAGCACCGTCGTCATCTACTCGGCGCTCCAGGCCTGGAACGGCTTCCTCTTCCCGCTGATCTTCACCCAGTCCGACGGCCCGCGCGTGCTGACCCTCGGCCTGTTCAACTACGTCAGCCAGTTCGGGGTGAACATCCCCGCCCTGCTCGCCTCGGTCGTCCTCTCGGGAATCCCGATCTTCGCCGTCTATCTGGTGGCCCGGCGTGCCCTCGTCGGCGGACTGATGGGCGTGGGCGGCAAGTGAACGCACCCTTCCCCGACGACTCTGACAGGAGTTCCATGACCACCGCCCCCTGGCGTGACCCCGCCCTGCCCGCCGCCACCCGCGTCGACGACCTGATCTCCCGGATGACCCTCGAGGAGAAGATCGCCCAGCTGTACGGCGTGTGGGTGGGCGCCGCCACGGACGGCGACGGAGTCGCCCCGCACCAGCAGCACATGAACACCGACTACGACTGGGACGAGCTGATCACCCAGGGCCTCGGCCAGCTCACCCGCTCCTTCGGCACCTCCCCCGTGGACCCGGCGCTGGGCGCGCAGGCGCTGGCCCGCGCCCAGCGCCGTATCGCCGAGGCCGGCCGCTTCGGCATCCCCGCCGTCGCCCACGAGGAGTGCCTGGCCGGCTTCACCACCTGGGGCGCCACCGCCTACCCGGTCCCGCTGGCCTGGGGCGCGACCTTCGACCCCGCCCTGGTGGAGGCGATGGCCGCGCGGATCGGCCGGGACATGCGCTCCGTGGGCGTGCACCAGGGCCTGGCCCCCGTCCTGGACGTGGTCCGCGACCTGCGCTGGGGCCGGGTCGAGGAGACCATCGGCGAGGACCCCTACCTGGTCGGCACCATCGGCAGCGCGTATGTGCGGGGCCTGGAGTCCGCCGGGATCGTCGCCACCCTCAAGCACTTCGCCGGGTACGCCTCCTCCGCGGGCGCCCGCAACCTGGCCCCCGTCCGGGCCGGCACCCGCGAGTTCGCCGACGTCACGCTGCCGCCGTTCGAGATGGCGCTGCGCGAGGGCGGAGCCCGCTCGGTGATGGCGGCGTACACGGAGACGGACGGCGTCCCGGCCTCCGCGGACCCGCAACTGCTCACCGAACTCCTGCGCGAGCAGTGGGGCTTCACGGGCACGGTGGTCGCCGACTACTTCGCCATCGACTTCCTCCAGACCCTGCACCGGGTCGCCGGCAGTCCCGCCGAGTCCGCGCACCTGGCCCTGGCCGCCGGCATCGATGTCGAACTGCCCACCCTGAAGTGCTACGGCAAGGACCTGGCGGCGGCGGTACGGGCCGGGACGGTCCCGCAGGAGCTGGTGGACCGCGCGGCCCGCCGCGTCCTGGTCCAAAAGTGCGAACTGGGCCTGCTGGACGAGGACTGGGACCCGGACCTGCCCACGGAGTCCATCGACCTGGACTCGGCCGAGAACCGGGCCGTGGCCCGCCGTCTGGCCGAGGAGTCGGTGGTCCTGCTGGCCAACCCCGACGGCGTGCTCCCCCTCTCCCCCGACACCCGTATCGCCGTGGTCGGCCCCCGCGCCGCGGACGCCCTGGCGATGCTCGGCTGCTACTCCTTCCCCTCCCACGTGGGTACCCAGCACCCCGAGACCCCCATGGGTATCGAGATCCCCACCGTGCTGGACGCCCTGCGCACCGAGCTCCCCGACACGAAGGTGACGTACACCGAGGGCTGCGGCGTCTCGGACCCGGACACCTCCGGCTTCGAGGAGGCGGTCGCCCGGACCCGCGAGGCGGACGTGTGCGTGGCGGTGCTCGGCGACCGCTCCGGACTGTTCGGCCGGGGCACGTCCGGCGAGGGCTGCGACGTGGCCGACCTGGCGCTGCCCGGGGTGCAGGGCGCGCTGCTGGACGCGCTGGTGGGCACCGGCGTGCCCGTCGTCCTGGTCCTCCTGACCGGCCGCCCCTACGCGCTCGGCCGCTGGGACGGCCGCCTGGCCGCGGCGGTGCAGGCGTTCTTCCCCGGCGAGGAGGGCGGCCCCGCGGTGGCCGGCGTCCTCTCCGGCCGGGTGAACCCCTCCGGCCGCCTCCCGGTCAGCGTGCCGCGGGGCCCCGGAGGCCAGCCGTGGACGTACCTCCAGCCGCCGCTGGGCCTGGCGGGCGAGGTGAGCAACCTGGACCCGACACCGCTGTACGCGTTCGGGCACGGCCGCTCCTACACGGCCTTCGCGTGGGAGGACTTCGAGGGCGGCGAGCGCACGGAGATCGGCACGGACGGCGGCCACGACCTCTCGCTGACGGTCCGCAACACCGGTGACCGGGCGGGCGCGGAGGTCGTCCAGCTCTACCTGCACGACCCGGTGGCGGCGGTGACCCGGCCGGACGTGCGCCTGATCGGCTACCAGCGGGTCGAGCTGGCCCCGGGCGAGTCGAGCCGCGTGACGTTCCGCTTCCACGCGGACCTGTCGGCGTTCACCGACCGGTCGGGCCGCCGGGTGGTCGAGCCCGGCGCGCTGGAACTGCGGCTGGCGGCCTCCGCGGCGGACGTCCGCCACACCACCCGCCTGACCCTGACCGGACCCGTGCGGGAAGTCGGGCTGGAGCGGCGGCTGCGCTGCGAGACGGAGATCTCGCAGGAGGGCTGAGCACCGGACCGGCCGAGCACCGAACCGGCCGAGCACCGGACGGAAAAGGCCCGTCTCCCTCGGGGAGGCGGGCCTTCGACGTGACGTCCACAGAGAACGCCGCTGGGAGAACGCCGTGTACGGAACGCCGTGTACGGGACACGGAAAACCCCGCCCCGGCAGAGCCGGAGCGGGGTTTAGTCGAGCGCCGGGCAGGCCTTGCACCTGCATCTCCCCGCAGGAAGCGGGACGTCTTTCCTTGGACCACCAACGCACTGCTCGCGGGCCCTCGTTCACCCGCTCGCGTGTGATGATCATAGCGCATCGGCGGCCCGGCGCACCACTCAGTGATCCGCGTCCTCGCCCAGCGACTCGAAACGCCACCGGTGCACGGGCCGGGTGACCGACCCGGCGTCGGGCTCGGGCAGTTCCGGCAGCTCGGCGTCGTAGGAGGCGTCCCACCAGGTGATGACCAGTACCCGGTCCTGCGCGGCGCGGAAGGTCTCCCGGCGCAACGGCTCCCGGGCCAGGCGCTGTTCGCGCACCCAGGCGAGCAGTTCGGCGCCCCGGCCCCCGGCCGCCCGGGCCTCCCACATCAGCGCGACGGTCACGAGTACAGGTTCTCCTTGCTGATCTCGTGCACATGGTCGTGCGCATGACCAAGGTCGCCGGGGACGTGCGGGTCCGTGACCGGCAGGGAGGAGTCGGCCGACAGGTCCCAGCCGGAGACGGCCCGGCCCCGGGCGACCATCTCGGCGCCGAGCGCGGCGACCATCGCGCCGTTGTCCGTGCACAGCTTGGGGCGCGGCACGCGCAGCCGGATGCCGGCCGCCTCGCAGCGCTCCTGGGCCAGGGCGCGCAGCCGGGAGTTGGCGGCCACGCCACCGCCGATCATCAGATGGTCCACGCCCTGGTCCTTGCAGGCGCGTACGGCCTTGCGGGTCAGGACGTCCACCACCGCCTCCTGGAAGGAGGCCGCGACGTCCCGCACCGGGACCTCCTCTCCGGCCGCCCGCTTGGCCTCGATCCAGCGGGCCACCGCCGTCTTCAGGCCGGAGAAGGAGAAGTCGTACGCCGGGTCGCGCGGGCCGGTCAGGCCGCGCGGGAACGCGATCGCCTCCGGGTCTCCCTCACGCGCGTACCGGTCGATCACCGGACCGCCGGGGAACCCCAGGTCCAGCACGCGCGCGATCTTGTCGAAGGCCTCGCCTGCGGCGTCGTCGATCGTCGCGCCCATGGGGCGTACGTCGGAGGTGATGTCCGTGGACAGCAGGAGGGAGGAGTGGCCGCCGGAGACCAGCAGCGCCATCGTCGGCTCGGGCAGCGGGCCGTGCTCCAGCTGGTCCACGCAGATGTGCGAGGCGAGGTGGTTGACGCCGTACAGCGGCTTGCCGAGCGCGTAGGCGTACGCCTTCGCCGCCGAGACACCGACCAGCAGCGCGCCCGCCAGGCCGGGGCCGGCGGTGACCGCGATGCCGTCCAGGTCCTTCGCGCTCACCCCGGCTTCCTTCAGCGCGCGGTCGATGGTGGGGACCATCGCCTCCAGGTGGGCCCTGGACGCCACCTCCGGGACGACACCGCCGAAACGGGCGTGTTCGTCGACGCTGGAGGCGACCGCGTCGGCCAGCAGCGTGGTGCCGCGGACGATGCCGACGCCGGTCTCGTCGCAGGAGGTCTCGATGCCGAGGACGAGCGGCTCGTCCCGGGTGTCAGCCATGGGTCTCAAGTTCCTTGTACGCCGTTGACGGGGTTACGGGGGGTCGCGGGATCGGACAGGCGCATCACCAGGGCGTCCACGTTCCCCGGCTGGTAGTAGCCACGCCTGAAGCCGATGGGTTCGAAGCCGAAGCGCTCGTAGAGCCGCTGGGCGCGGACGTTGTCCACGCGGCACTCGAGCATCACCTCGGAGCACTCGAAGGCGCTCGCGGCCCGCAGCAGTTCGGTCAGCAGCCGGGCGCCGAGGCCGGTGCCCCAGTGGTCGCGGGCGACCGCGATGGTCTGGATGTCGGCCTGGTCACCGGAGGCGACGAGACCGGCGTAGCCGACGATCCGGCCGTTCTCCTCGGCCACCACGTACCGCCGGGTCGCCTGCCCGCCGCGGGAGTGCGCCAGCTCGGACCAGAACATGCCCCGCGACCAGGTGTCCTCGGGAAACAGATCCTTCTCCAGCACCAGCACCGGGTCGATGTCCCACCAGCGCATCTCCCGCAGGGCGCAGGCCGCGGTCCCGTTCCCGTTCTTCGTCTGATCCGTCACTTGGGGGTGACCACCTTGTAGTTCTTGGGCACCTGGGCGTCCGGCCGGCGCAGATACAGCGGCCGGGCCGCGGGCAGCTCCTCGCCGGCGGCCAGCCGCTCGGCGGCCAGGCGGGCCAGGGCGGCGGCCGACACATGCTCCGGCTCGTGCACCTGCGGGAAGGTGTCCGGGTAGAGCAGTGCGCCCGCGCCGACCGCGGGCAGCCCCTTGACCTCGTCGGCGATGTCGGCGGGCCGGTCGACGGCCGGGTCGGTCAGACGGGTGCGGGAGTCGGCGTAACGCGCCCAGTAGACCTCCTTGCGGCGGGCGTCGGTGGCCACGACGAAGGGGCCGGGGACGTCGGCGGCGTAGGCGAGGCCGTCGAGTGTGCACGCGCCGTGCACGGGGACGCCGAGCGCGAGCCCGAGGGTGTCGGCGGTCATCAGGCCGACGCGCAGCCCGGTGTAGGGGCCGGGGCCGATGCCGACCACGATGCCCGTGACGGCGTCCAGTCCCAGCCCGGCCTCGGCGAGGACCCGGTCGACGGCCGGCAGCAGCAGCTCTCCGTGCCGGCGGGCGTCGACCTGGCTGGACGAGGCGATGACGGCCGTGCCGTCGTGCAGGGCGACGGTGACGGCGGGGGTGGCGGTATCCAGAGCGAGCAAGAGCACGCAAACAGCCTACGGCTCCGGCGGGGTCGGCACGGCCGTCCGGGTCGGGGGCGCCGCGGCTGCTACCGTCGCGAGCGTGCCGTGCGGCGGCACGGGTACAGCGACTGGCGCAGAGGTGGACGACCGTGGCAAGGAGCAGCTCGGGATTCGTGGCCGGGCTCACCGCGGCCGCCGTCGCCACGGTCGGCTTCCTCGCCTACCAGGCGCGGGCGAGCGTGCCCCCGAGCCTGAGGGACGCGCACGGCGCCACGGCCTCGCCCACCCCGGCCCCCACGAAGGCGCCCCGCGACCAACGGCACCCGGCCGCACTGCCCGCCGGCTCGGGCACGGGTGAGCGGGTGGTGTACTCGGTGGACGACGACCGGGTGTGGCTGGTCAGTGAGAGCGGCCGGGTGGAGAACACCTTCACGGTCAGCCCGGGCAGCGTCGACCCGCTCCCGGGCACCTACGCGGTCACCTCGCGCTCGAAGGCGGTCACCGGCACGGACGGCATCCCGGTCGAACACGTCGTGCGCTTCACCACCGTCAACGGTGTGGTGATCGGCTTCAGCGCGGCGGTGCCCTCGAGCTCGGGCTCCGCCCCCACCCCCGACACCTCGGTGAAAACCGGCGGCATCCGCGAGTCCCGCACGGACGGCGAGGCCATGTGGATGTTCGCGACGATCGGCCAGAAGGTCGTCGTCATCCGATAGGGCTACGCCGTCCGACAGGGCTACACCGCTTGCCGCCGCCGTTTCCCGGCGCGGCGGGCCGGGTGGGCGGCCTGGCGGGCGTCCGCGGGGGCCGGGGGCTGTGGCGGGCGGGAGACGGCGGCCGCTGCCGCACAGGAGGCCAGGAGATCGGCCATGGGCACCCCCGCGACCGCGTGCGGGCCGGGCCGGCGGTCGGTGGGCGGCTCGTTCGGCTCGGTGGGCTGGGAGGTCGGCATGGTCGCCCTCCTGGGCTCGGGAGCGGGCGAAGTTAGGTAAACCTAACTTCGAGCTGAGCACCATGTGACCACGTCCGGGCGCGCGGCGCAAGGCATGCCGGCTCCCTGGCCGGAGCCCGCCCCGCCGGTGCTCAGGCGGTCAGGACGTCCAGGTCCACGGCCGCCCACCGGTCGCCGATCCCGGTCACCGTCACATGGCGCACCTCGTCCGTTCCCGGGGGTCCGGGGGTCTCCCCCCGGAAGGGCGCAGTCCCGACGGCCCGGTGGATCAGGACCTGCAACCGCTCGTCGGTCAGCTCCTCGACCTTCCCCTCGCCCCACTCCACGACGATCACGGAGTCCGGCAGCGAGACGTCGAGGTCCAGGTCCTCCATCTCGTCGAGCCCGCCGGACAGCCGGTAGGCGTCGACGTGCACGAGGGGCGGGCCGTCGCCGAGGGACGGGTGCACGCGGGCGATCACGAAGGTCGGGGAGGTGACGGCGCCGCGCACGTCGAGGCCCTCGCCGAGCCCCCGGGTCAGCGTGGTCTTGCCCGCGCCCAGCTCACCGCTGAGCATCACGAGGTCACCGGCGCGCAGCAGCTTGGCGAGACGGCGGCCCAGCTCCCGCATCTGCTCGGGAGAGGTGACGGTGATCTCGACGGGCTCGCGGTCAGCCGGGCTGTGCGGTGCTGCTGGTGCTTCCATAGCCACCCACGGTAATGCCTGCCGGGACCGCGCCGACGCGGGCGAGCAGGTCGGCGAGCCGGTCGGTGACGACCTCCGGGTGCTCCAGCATCACCAGGTGCCCGGCGTCCGGGACCAGCACCAGCTCCGCCTCGGGCAGCAGGTCGGCGATCGCCTCGCTGTGCCCGCTGGGCGTGACCATGTCGTCCACTCCCGCCAGGACCAGCACCGGCAGGTCCGTGAAGAGGCCGAGCGCCTCCGTCTTGTCGTGGTCGGTGAAGGCCGGATAGAACTCGGCGACCACGTCGATCGGCGTGCTCTCGATCATCCGCTCGGCGAACCGGGCGACCGCCGGGTCGATGTCACGCCCGGCGAAGGAGTACCGCTTGATGATCCCGGCGAACAGGTCGGCGGTGGCCCGCCGCCCCTTCTCCACCAGCTCGGCGCGCTGCCCGAGCGCCTTCAGCACGCCCGGCAGCACCCGCCGCACGGCGTTGACGCCGGCGACGGGAAGCCCGAAGTTCACCTCGCCGAGCCGTCCGGAGGACGTCCCCACGAAGGCGGTGGCGACGACCCGCTCCCGTATCAGCTCGGGGTACTGGGCGGCCAGGGCCATCACGGTCATACCGCCCATGGAGTGCCCGACCAGCACGATCGGCCCCTCGGGCGCGGCGGCGTCGATCACGGCCTTCAGATCGCGGCCCAGCTGGTCGATGGTCAGCGGCACGCCGTCGCGTATCTGGCCCACTCCCCGCGCGGACCGGCCGTGGCTGCGCTGGTCCCAGTGCACGGTCCGTACGACGCCGCGCAGCGCCGCCCGCTGGAAGTGCCAGGAGTCCTGGCTGAGGCAGTAGCCGTGGCTGAAGACGACGGTGACGGGTGCGGGTGTCCGGCGCCCGAAGAGCCTCCGGCGGCGCGGGCCGAGGTCCACGGCGGTCTCGGGGTCGACGTCGTCGACCTCGTAGTAGAGCTCGGTGCCGTCGTCGGCGTACGCCCTGCCCGGGGTGCCGCGCAGGGTGCCGTAGGGACCGGCCGAGTCCAGGGCCAGCCGGGCCCTCCTGCGCATGTCGCGGCCGACGGTCATCCGCTCGATGGCGACGGTGGCGGCCGCGCCCGCCGCCACCACGCCCAGCGCGGCGCCCGCGATACCGGTGGCCCGGCGCCAGCCGCCGGACGTCATCGCGGCGGAGGCGGCGGCCACCGCACTGCTCTCGCTCACGTACCGCTCCTCCTCGTGCTGCCGTGCCGACGCGTTGCGCCGTGCTGTCGTCCTGCGCCGTGCTGATGCCTTGTGCCGTCCTGTGCCGTACCGCTGCTCGTGACGGTCACGGTCTGCACCGTACTGGCGTTCGGGGACGCGGCGCGGCCGGACCGCCGCCCCGTTCCCGCGTGGGCCGTCCGCGCTACGCGTCGCGCTCCGCTCCCGCTTCCCGCCCCCGCTCCGGTTCTTCTTCCTCGTTCACATAGACGCGGGGAACGCGCGTTCCGATGCGTGTGACGATCTCGTATGCGATCGTGCCGGCGGCCTGCGCCCAGTCCTCGGCGGTGGGTTCGCCGCGGTCGCCGGGGCCGAAGAGCACGACTTCCGTTCCGACCTCGGGTTCGTCGCCGCCCAGGTCGACCACGAACTGGTCCATGGCGACCCGGCCCGCCACCGTACGCCACTTGCCGCCGACCAGGACAGGCCCGGTGCCGGAGGCGTGGCGCGGGATGCCGTCCGCGTAACCGACGGGCACGAGCCCGAGGGTGGTATCCCCCGGGGTGACGTAGTGGTGGCCGTAGCTGATGCCGTGCCCTCCCGGCACATGCTTCACCAGGGCCAGCGAGGCGGACAGGGTCATCACCGGGCGCAGCCCGAAGTCGGCCGGGGAGCCGAGTTCCGGGCTGGGTGAGATGCCGTACAGGGCGATCCCGGTCCGGACGAGGTCGAAGTGGGCCTCGGGCAGGGTGAGCGTGGCGGGCGAGTTGGCGATGTGCCGCACCTCGGGGCGCGCACCCTTCCGCTCGGCGTGCGCGACCATCTCGCGGAAGCGGTCGAGCTGGGCGGCGACGGAGGGGTGGCCCGGCTCGTCGGCACAGGCGAAGTGGGACCAGAGCCCGGCGATGCGGACCAGCCCGTCGGCCTCGGAACGCAGGGCCTCGGCGACGAGTTCGGGCCAGTCGGCGGGCTGGCAGCCGTTGCGCCCGAGCCCGGTGTCGGCCTTCAGGTGGACGCGGGCGGGCCGGCCGGCGGCCCGGGCCGCCTCACGGACCTCCGCGAGGGCCCACATCCCGCTCACGGACACGTCCACGTCCGCCTCGACGGCCTCTCGCCACGGCCCGCCGGGCGTCCACAGCCAGCACATGATCCTCACCCGGCCGGGTGACAGTCCGGCCGCGCGCAGCGCCAGGGCCTCCTCGGGCGTGGCGGTGCCGAGCCAGGTCGCCCCCGCGGAGACGGCAGCACGGGCGCACGGCACCGCGCCGTGGCCGTAGGCGTCGGACTTGACCACGGCCATCAGGGCCGCGCCGGGCGCCCGCTCGCGCAGCGCCCGGACGTTGGCGCGCACAGCGGCCAGGTCGATCTCGGCGCGGGCACGCAGCGGTGCCGTCCGCGGGTGTGCTGTCTCGTTCATCGCGCCCAGTGTCTCAGAGGCCCCGGACGGCCCCACAGCACCGTTCGGCCGGGACCGGGACGGGGCGGCTCACGACGACCTCGAGGCGACGCCCCCTCAGACCGTCGACTCCCTCGGACCGTCGACTCCCTCGGACCGTCGACTCCCTCCGGCCGCCGGCCTCCTCGGACTGCGGGCTTCCTCCAGCCGCCGGCCTCCTCAGACCGCCGACTCCCTCCGGGCCACCGACTCCCACAGCCCGCAGGCCCCCGAACCCCGACACCCTCAGACCACCGCCCCCCGCACCACCGCCTCCCGAACCACCGCCCCCGGACCACCGGCCTCCGGACCTCGGCTCCCACGGACTGCAGGCTTCGTCAGACCGCCGCCCCGGCCCGACGGCCACCTCGCACCGGCTCCTACCGCCCCCGTGCCTCCGGCCGCGTCCGCCGGACATCGCGCCAGGCCCGGGGAATGGTGTCGGACACGTCGTGGGCGCCGATCGGCGCGCCCTTCGCGGCCAGGCGGCCGGCCAGGCCGTGCAGGTAGGCCGCCACGCCGCCCGCGTCACGGGCGGACAGGCCGGCCGCGAGCAGGGACCCGCCGAGCCCGGACAGGACGTCGCCGCTGCCGGCCGTGGCCAGCCACGGGGTGCCGGTCGGGTTGACCCGCGCCGGGCCGCCGTCCGGGTCGACGATCAGCGTGGTCGAGCCTTTGAGCAGGACGGTCGCGCGGTAGCGGGCGGCGAGTTCCCGGGCGGCGGCCAGCCGGGCCGCCTCCACCTGCTCCCGTGCCACACCGAGCAGCGCGGCGGCCTCGCCCGCGTGCGGGGTCATCAGGGTCGGCGCGCTGCGGGCCCGTACGGCCTCCCGGTCGGCGAGGCGCAGGCCGTCCGCGTCCAGCAGGACGGGGACGTCCGCGTCCAGCACCTCCGAGACGGTCGCCACGTCGTCCCCCGCCCCCGGCCCCACCACCCAGGCCTGCACCCGGCCCGCCTTGTGCGGCCCCTGGTCGGACACCAGGGTCTCGGGGAAGCGCGCGATCACCGCGTGCCCGGCGGGTCCGACGTACCGTACGGCCCCCGCGCCGCCGCGCAGCGCGCCGGACACCGCGAGCACGGCCGCACCGGGGTAGCGGGCCGAGCCGGCCGCGATGCCGACGACGCCCCGGCGGTACTTGTCGCTCTCGACGGCCGGCCTGGGCAGCAGGGCGGCGACGTCCGCGTGCTGGAGGGCTTCCAGTTCCGGTTCGGCGGGCAGCTCGGGGCCCAGGCCGATGTCGACGAGGCGGACCGTCCCGGCGTACTCGCGGGCCGGGTCCACGAGCAGTCCGGGCTTGTGGGTGCCGAAGGTGACGGTCAGGTCGGCGCGGACCGCCGCTCCGCGCACCTCGCCGCTGTCCGCCTCCACCCCGCTGGGCAGGTCCACGGCGACGACGACGGCCCCGGAGCGCGCCGCGCGCTCGGCCAGCGGTACGGCGTCGGGGCGCAGGCCCCCCTTGCCGCCGATGCCGACGATCCCGTCGATCACGAGGTCGGCCCGGTCGATCAGCCGGTCGGCCGCGTCCGGCCGGGCGACCGTGCCGCCCGCGCGGCGCAGCGCCGCGAGGCCTCCCGGGTGGGTGCGGTCGGGAGCGAGCAGCACGGCGGCGACCCCGGCGCCGCGGCGGGCCAGCCGGGCCCCGGCATACAGGGCGTCGCCCCCGTTGTCGCCGCTGCCGACGAGGAGGACCACCCGGCGGCCGTAGACGCCCCCGAGCAGGTCCGCCGATGCGGCGGCGAGTCCGGCGGCGGCACGCTGCATGAGGGCGCCGTCCGGGAGCCGCGCCATGAGCGCGCGCTCGGCTGTCCTGACCGTCTCGACGCTGTACGCGGTACGCATGCGGTCGAGTCTGCCCCGCATACGCCCGTCATCGCACGGGAACCGGGAGGAGAAGACCGGACGATGCGGAGGAAACCGAGAGGCGGGGAGGGAGAAGCCCCCGGCACATGGTGACGTGGTCCTGCTCCACTCGGACGGCCTGACCGAACGCCGCGGCCCGGACCTCGACCGGGACTCCTGCCACCAGCTCACCGGCCCCCACCCGGAGGACGACGCCACGGTGCTCGCCATGCGCGTCATGGAGAGCGGCATCGGCGGCCGGTGACGGTCCGTCATCCTTCCGCGATCACCACCGCCGAGGCCACCCCGGCGTCATGGCTGAGCGAGATGTGCCACGCCCGCACCCCGAGTTCCGCCGCGCGGGCCGCGACGGAGCCCTTCACCCTCAGCCGCGGACGCCCGCTGTCCTCGACGTACACCTCCGCGTCCGTCCACAGCAGCCCGGCGGGCGCGCCGAGGGCCTTGGCGACCGCCTCCTTCGCGGCGAACCGCGCGGCCAGCGAGGCGATGCCCCGGCGCTCCCCGCCCGGCAGCAGCAGCTCGTCCGCCACGAACAGCCGCTTGGCCAGATTGGGCGTCCGCTCCAGCGACTCCGCGAACCGGTCGATCTCGGCGACGTCGATTCCGACCCCGATGATGCTCATGCCGAGCACCCTACGGCCGTGCCGCCGCCGACGGGTTCCGGCGATCGCCGGACCGTGACGGCGCACGGCACCCGGCGCCGCGTCGTAGGCTGCCGGGGGGGTATCACCGACTGAAGAGGGGGATTCGGGGTCATGGGCGCGACAGTGACGGCGGTCAGCAGCAATGCCGAGTACTCGTTCACCAAGCCGAACCGGGACAGCATCACGCTGCTCGCCGGCCTCGGGGTCGAGGGGGACGTCCACGCCGGCGTGACGGTCAAGCACCGCTCGCGTGTCGCGCAGGACCCCACCCAGCCGAACCTGCGCCAGGTCCACCTCATCCACGCGGAGCTCTTCGCCGAGGTCGCGGGAGCCGGGTTCCAGGTGGCTCCCGGTCAGCTGGGCGAGAACATCACCACCCGCGGCATCGACCTGCTCGGCCTGCCCGTCGGCACCCTGCTGCGCATCGGCGACGAAGCGGTGCTGGAGGTGACCGGGCTGCGCAACCCCTGTGTGCAGATCGACGCCTTCCGGGACGGGCTGCTGAAGCAGGTCGTCGGCCGCGATGCGGCCGGGAACATCGTGCGCAAGGCCGGGATCATGAGCGTCGTCCGAGAGGGCGGCGTGGTGCGCCCCGGCGACGCGATCGAGGCGGAGCTGCCGGAAGGGCCGCACCGGCCGCTGGACCGGGTCTGATCCCTCCGGCTGCCGCCGCCGTGTTCGCTCACTCCACCGTGACCGACTTCGCGAGGTTGCGGGGCTGGTCGACCTCGTTGCCGCGGGCCGTGGCCAGTTCGCAGGCGAAGACCTGCAAGGGGACCGTGGCGACCAGGGGCTGGAGGAGGGTGGGGGTCACCGGGATGCGGATCAGATGGTCCGCGTACGGGACGACGGCCTCGTCGCCCTCCTCCGCGATCACGATCGTCCGGGCGCCCCGGGCGCGGATCTCCTGGATGTTGGAGACGATCTTGTCGTGCAGCACGGAGCGGCCGCGCGGCGACGGCACCACCACGACCACCGGCAGATCCTGGTCGATGAGGGCGATCGGCCCGTGCTTCAGCTCGCCCGCCGCGAAGCCCTCGGCGTGCATGTACGCCAACTCCTTCAGCTTCAGGGCGCCTTCGAGAGCGACCGGATACCCGACGTGCCGGCCCAGGAACAGCACCGTGTTCTTCCCGGCGAGGGAGCGGGCCAGTGCCCGTACCGGCTCCATGGTCCGAAGGACCCGCTCGACCGCGCCGCCGATCTGCGACAGGTCGCGGATGACGGCCCGGATCTCGTCGCCCCACTTGGTGCCCCGCACCTGGCCCAGGTACAGCGCCACCAGGTAGCACGCCACCAGCTGGGTCAGGAACGCCTTGGTGGAGGCGACCGCGACCTCCGGGCCCGCGTGCGTGTACAGCACCGCGTCCGACTCGCGCGGGATCGTCGAGCCGTTGGTGTTGCAGATGGCCAGCACCTTCGAGCCCTGCTCGCGGGCGTGGCGCAGCGCCATCAGGGTGTCCATCGTCTCGCCCGACTGGGAGATGGCGATCACCAGCGTCTGCGCGTCCAGGATCGGGTCCCGGTAGCGGAACTCGCTGGCCAGCTCCACCTCGCAGGGGATGCGGGTCCAGTGCTCGATGGCGTACTTGGCGATCAGGCCCGCGTGGAAGGCCGTACCGCAGGCGACGATGACGACCTTGTCCATCTCGCGCAGTTCGGAGGCGGAGATGCGCACCTCGTCCAGTGTCAGGTTCCCGGCCCCGTCGATGCGGCCCAGCAGCGTGTCGGCGACCGCCTTGGGCTGCTCGGCGATCTCCTTGAGCATGAAGTAGTCGTAGCCGCCCTTCTCGGCGGCCGCCGCGTCCCAGTCGACGTTGTAGGAGCGGACCTCGGCGGGCTGCCCGTCGAAGCCGGTGACGGTGACGCCGTCCCGGCGCAGCTCCACCACCTGGTCCTGGCCCAGCTCGATCGCGGAGCGGGTGTGGGCGATGAACGCGGCGACGTCCGAGGCGAGGAAGGCCTCGCTCTCGCCGACCCCCACCACCAGCGGCGAGTTGCGGCGGGCGCCGACGACCACGCCGGGTTCGTCGGCGTGCACCGCGACCAGCGTGAACGCGCCCTCCAGCCGCCGGCACACCAGCCGCATGGCCTCGGCGAGGTCGGCGGTCGCGGAGAACTCCTCGGCGAGCAGGTGGGCGACGACCTCGGTGTCGGTCTCGGAGGACAGCTCGTGGCCGCGTTCCTGGAGCTCCGCCCGCAGGGACGCGAAGTTCTCGATGATGCCGTTGTGGACGACGGCGACACGTCCGGCGTTGTCGAGATGCGGGTGGGCGTTGGTGTCCGTGGGAGCGCCGTGGGTGGCCCACCGGGTGTGGCCGATGCCCGTCGAGCCGGTCGGCAGCGGCCGTTCGACCAGTTCCTTCTCCAGGTTGACCAGCTTCCCGGCCCGCTTCGCCGCCGCCAGCCCGCCGTCCGCGAGCACGGCGACACCGGCCGAGTCGTAACCCCGGTACTCCAGCCGCTTCAGCCCGGCCATCACGACCTCGAGCGCCGACTGCGACCCCACGTATCCCACGATTCCGCACATGGCCCGCAGCCTACGGCCCGTCAGCCGCCGAAACCCGCCTCTCCGTGCCCGAAATCGGAAATTCCCACCGGGGTAGGAACGCCTCCGGTGGGAATGACCTCACGTCACTTCAGCTTGGCGAGCTGGGCGTCGACGAGCTCGGCGGGGAAGGGGAAGTCCTTGCCGGAGGCGCCGGAGGCGAGGTTGACGGCCGGGAAGTAGGCGAGCGTGGCGCCCTTGCGGACGATGACGCTCTTCATCGGGAACTTGACGCCGTCGGCGGACACCGTCGAGGTCAGGGCCAGCGCCTCGTCGGCGCCCTGCGGCGCGTCGGTGACGGCGACCTTGACGACCGTGGTCTTGGTGCCGAGCGCCGTGTAGGCGAAGCCGCCGGCGCACTTCTGCGCGGCCGCCTTCAGGTCCTTCATCGCCTGCTCGGCGCCGCCGTCCGCATAGGAGGAGAGCGTCTCGACGACCTTCGTCCGGTCGAGGCCGGTCATGATGGCGTCCTCGGGGTCGGCGCCCGGCTCGGGCTTCTTCGCGTCGCTCGCCCACGAGCGCTTCGCCGTCGCCGAGGGCGTGCCGGTGTAGGTACCGGCCTGGAGCAGGGCGAGCGGCGCGCACGCCTCGTCCTCCGCCTTCACCTTGTCCTGCGCGACGTTGTCCCCCGCCGCGACCTTGGTGGTGACCTTCCCGCTCTTGACGTCCGCCTGCGTCAGCGCGGCCTTCTCCAGCTCGGCGGCGGTCAGCGGCTTCGCCACGGCGGGCGTGGCGGACGCCGTCTTGTCGGCCTGAGTCGTCTTGCCCGCGTCGCCCTTGTCCCCGTCGTCGGAGGAGCCGCCGCAGGCGGTGGCGAGCAGGGCGAGGGCGGCGGCGGACGCGGCGAGGGCCGTACGGCGGATCACCAGGGAACTCACGAGGGCAAGCCTCTTTCTCTTCGGATCTGCGGAAACCCCTCCGCAGCGCTTTACGTGCACTTTACGCACAGCCAGGGCACAGATGATCAACATTTTCACCACCCGGTATCCGACCGTGACGCCGACGTGATCACCGGCGGCACACACGCGTGCGCGTGACGAGGGGAACGGGGCCGGCGTGACACACCCCACCCCCCGCCCCCTTCGAACTCCGTTAACAATGGACTGTGATCTCTCCGGTCCCCTCGATGCCCCGGAGCGCCCACCGGTCCCGGCCGGAGGCGACTCCCTACGTCGACCTCACCCGAGCCGAGTGGAGCGCGCTGCGCGACAAGACGCCGCTGCCGCTCACCGCCGAGGAGGTCGAGCGGCTGCGCGGCCTCGGCGACGTCATCGACCTCGACGAGGTGCGGGACATCTACCTGCCGCTGTCCCGGCTGCTCAACCTCTACGTCGGTGCCACGGACGGGCTGCGCGGCGCGCTGAACACCTTCCTCGGCGAGCAGGGCTCCCAGTCCGGCACCCCCTTCGTCATCGGGGTGGCCGGTTCGGTCGCCGTCGGCAAGTCGACCGTGGCCCGTCTGCTCCAGGCGCTGCTCTCCCGCTGGCCCGAGCACCCGCGGGTCGAGCTGGTCACCACCGACGGGTTCCTGCTGCCCACCCGAGAACTCCAGGCGCGCGGCCTGATGTCCCGCAAGGGGTTCCCGGAGTCGTACGAGCGCCGGGCGCTGACCCGGTTCGTCGCCGACATCAAGGCCGGCAAGAGCGAGGTGACCGCGCCCGTCTACTCGCACCTGATCTACGACATCGTCCCCGGCGAGAAGCTCACCGTCCGCCGCCCGGACATCCTCATCGTCGAGGGCCTGAACGTCCTCCAGCCCGCCCTGCCCGGCAAGGACGGCCGCACCAGGGTCGGTCTCGCCGACTACTTCGACTTCAGCGTGTACGTCGACGCGCGCACCGAGGACATCGAGCAGTGGTACCTGAACCGGTTCCGCAAGCTGCGCGGGACCGCCTTCCAGGACCCCTCCTCGTACTTCCGCAAGTACACCCAGGTGTCGGAGGACGAGGCCCTCGACTACGCCCGCACCATGTGGCGGACGATCAACAAGCCCAATCTGGTGGAGAACATCGCACCCACCCGGGGCCGCGCCACGCTGGTGCTGCGCAAGGGCCCGGACCACAAGGTGCAGCGGCTGAGCCTGCGCAAGCTGTGACCTCTACGCTGCCGTCATGCTGCATCTGCGACTGATCACGCCCGCCGGGCGCACCGATGCCGTGGTGCGGCTGATCGAGAGGACGGTGGGCGCCACGCACCTCGTCGTGCTGCGGGGCGCGGCCCGGGACCCGGCCGGTGACGTGGTGATGTGCGACGTCGCACGCGAGGCGGGTCACGAACTCCTCACCGGCCTGCGGGGGCTGGGGATCGAGCAGACCGGTTCGATCGCCGTGGAGAACATCGAACTGTCGCTGTCCAAGCGGGCCGAGAAGGCCGAGGAGGAGGCGCCCGGCGAGGGCGCGGACGCGGTGCTGTGGGAGCACCTGGCGGACGCCACGCAGGAGGAGTCGACGCTGTCGGTCACCTATCTGGCGTTCATCACGCTCGCCACCATGATCGCGGCCTGCGGTGTGCTGCTGGACAACGCGATCCTCATCGTGGGCGCCATGGCCGTCGGACCGGAGTTCGGTCCGCTGGCGGGTCTGAGCACCGCACTTGTGCAGCTGGCCCCGCGGCCGGCGCTGCGGTCGCTGACCGCGCTGCTGGTGGGCTTCGCGCTGGCGATGGCGGTGACGGTGGGCTTCAGCGTCTTCATGGACGCCGTCGGGCTGTTCAGCGAGAGCAGGCTGGAGGCCCCACGGCCCAACACCAGCTTCGTCTACGCCCCCGACTGGTTCTCCTTCGTCGTGGCGGTCCTCGCCGGAGCCGCCGGCACGCTCTCCCTGACCTCGGCCAAGTCCGGCGCCCTGGTCGGCGTCGCCATCTCGGTGACCACCGTCCCGGCCGCCGCCAACGCGGCCGTGGCACTCGCCTACGGCGACCCCCGGCAGACCTGGGGTTCCACCGTGCAGCTGCTGCTGAACCTGCTCGGCATCGTCCTGGCCGGCACGCTCACGCTGCTCGCCCAGAAGTGGCTCTGGTCCAGGCGACGCGAGCGCACCCACCGCGCCTCGGAACCCTC